>JAFGJQ010000052.1 GCA_016929015.1 Phycisphaerae bacterium
CTCCACGTACATGCGCGTCCGGCCCAGCTCAATCCGCACGCGCAGGCGAACGTCGTTGAGCAGGTCGATGCTCTGCAACGCGGTCGTTGCCGCGCCCTCGTCGGCGCCGAAGTCCGGCAATTCGACGTTCTGGAGCGAGACGTCCGCGTCGGCGTCTGTGGCGGTTCGCTCCTCCGCGATGGCGGCGGCCATGGCGGCGGCCGCCGCGTCGAAGGGACGGCCCTCGGAGTCGACGCGAGTCTCCGGCGCGGCGGGAGCGGGCGCGGCCTCCCCGGCGGCCTGGAGGGCGGCGTCGATGTCCGCCTGGCTCAGTCCTTCATCGTCGGCCGGAGCCGATTCCCCGGCTGGATCGGCCATACCCGCCGCTTCCAGCAGGGCATCGATGTCCGACTGATCGATGTCGGAGGCGTCCTGGGATTTGTCCGAACCCGGATCAGCCATATTCTGGGGTCCACCTGAATACGTGCTTATCGGCCCGCCGCAGGGCGGGTCCGCAATGAAACATCAACCGGAAGACTGGAGCAGGCTGGGAATCAGGAGGTCGATGATGATCTTGTCATCGCCCAGCACTTTATCCAGTTCGAATTTAATCTGCCGGCGGATCGTCTCGAGCCCGGGTTCCTGCAGGTATTTGGGGTCGGCGCTGCGGATGACGGTGGTGACCCGGTCGCTGATGGTGGACTTCCGCAGCTCGAGAAGCTTCTTGAACCGTTCCTCATGCTGCCGATCGATGGTGGCGGCTACCTCCACATGGTAGAGCAGGAGCTTGCCGGTGAGCTTGTTGAAGGCGTCCAGATTGCAGATCTGGTGTTCCACAGGCAGAGCATTCTCATTCTTCCCGTCGATCACGATGCTCTCGCCGGGCGCCTCCGCCTCCGTCGCCGCCGGATCGCTGCCCAGCGTCTTCATCGCAACGATGATGCCTACGCCCTCGGCCAGCATCAGACCGGCCACAATGACGTAGGGAATCAGCTTGGCTCGTCGGCTGGGAGGACCGACACTGGCATCGATGTCCTGTTCCGCCATGATGACTACTCCCGTTCCTCGCCGGTGTAGAGTCGGCCTTCGTATTCCTGGACCAGCGCCTCGGTTACGACGATCTCGACCCGGCGATTGGCCGCGAGCGTCTCCTCATCGTATGCCTGGGCCTCCAGGGGCGCGGCGTCTCCCGCGGCGATCAGACGCAGCCGTTCGGGCCGGACGCCGTGCATTTCGAGGGCATCGCCCACCGCACGGGCCCGGGCGTAGGAGAGACCCCAGGGGTCTCCGTAAATGGAATCCGGCGGCAGCGGCTCATGCGTGGCGTGTCCGGTGATTTCGAGGATCGTGTTGTACCCCTCGATCTTTGCCGCCAGTTGGGCAATCTGAGCCTCTGCACCGGGCTTGAGCACGGCGCTGAACCGGTCGAACGAGATGCGGCCGCCGATTTCAATGTGCGTGCCCTCCCGGATGTTGGTCACCCGAACCTGCTTGGCCCGGATGCTGATCTCGTCGGAGTCCCCCTGGTTCTTGCGATACTGCGGCAGGATGATCTGCACGAGTTGCTGAATCAGGCTGTTCTTGACCGGCGTGTTCGTGGGAAGCTGCCCCAGGGAACTGTCGTAGCCGAACGCCGCCCGGATGGACTCCAGCACCTGCAGAAAGCGATCCTCCTTCTTGATCTCGCTCATCGAGACGATGATGACAAAGAAGCACAGCAGCAGCGACATCATGTCCCCGTAGGTGACCAGCCAGTCGGGCGCCCCTTCCGGTCCTTTTTTTTTCTTCCTTGCCACGGCTCGATGCCCCTGGTCGGATCACGCCGCCCGCCGTTCGGACGCCTCTTCTTCCTTCTTACGCTTGTTGTACGGGATGAACGTGGTCAACCGCTGTTCGACCACCCGCGGATTGTCTCCCGCCTGAATCGCCATGACCCCCCGGATGACGATCGTCTTGAGCAGCAGTTCCTCCTGGCTGCGCCGCCCCAGCTTGTCCGCCATGGGCAGCACGATCATGTTGGCGGCCATGGCCCCGTACAGGGTCGTGATCAACGCCGTGGCCATGCCGGAACCGATCTTCGAAGGGTCTTCCATGCTGCCGAGCATGACGATCAGGCCGATGAGCGTCCCGATCATGCCGAACGCCGGCAGGTACTTGCCCGCCGCGTCCAGAATGGCCTTGCCCGTCTCGTGCCGGTCGGCAATGGCGTCCAGTTCGCTCGTCATGATCTGCTCGATGAGCTCCGGGTCCGTTCCGTCCACGGCCATCTGAATGCCGGACACGATGAAGTTGTCATCGATGTCCTTGGTCATGTTTTCCAGAGAGAGAATGCCGTCGCGGCGGGCCACTTCCGCGTAGCCCACCAGCTCCCGGATCAGGTCCCCCGGATCGCGGGCCTTGGTGAGAAACGCCTTTTTCACCACGCCCAGTGTGCTCAGCACGTTGGCC
Source organism: Phycisphaerae bacterium (assembly GCA_016929015.1). Classification (GTDB taxonomy): domain Bacteria; phylum Planctomycetota; class Phycisphaerae; order UBA1845; family UBA1845; genus JAFGJQ01. The sequence goes on from JAFGJQ010000052.1 coordinate 2,428, forward strand.
AGCGGGAAACTGATCAGCACGGACGCCAGCCCGCCGCCGAACACGATGGCCATCGAGGGTGCGTCGACGAACGCCCCGCCATCGCCGCCGGAGGCGATGGCCCAGCCCACCAGGCCCATGCCCGCGACCAGCCCGATAATGGTTGCGATATCCATGCTCTTTCGCTTTCCTGCGAACCTGCGCAGCAGCGCTTCCTAACGATATCGACGGCCTCGGAGTCCCGAATTAGGCAACTCCGGGCTCAGACCACGCGAAACCCGCGAATCTGCCGGGCGTATTCCATCGCCCGGTCTACCACGTCTTCCAGCGATTCCAGCACCATCAGACGGTCGCCGTTGACCAGCGTGATGAGCGTGTCCGGGGTCCGCTCGATGAACTTGATCAGCTCCGCGTTCACCACCACCGGCTGTTTGTTCAGACGCGTCAGCAGTATCATCAGCCCGCTCTCGGTCCGGTTGTCGGCCCCCCGCGCGGTCCCGCACGGCCCGCGCCAAACGGTCTCCCGCGACATTACCGGACCAGCATCAGCAGTTCCTGCAGCATGTCATCCGCCGACCGCACCACGCGGCTGGCCGCGGAAAACCCGGTCGCCGCCGTCACCAGTCCGATAAACTCCCGGGCCAGTTCCACGTTGCTCAACTCCAGGGACCCGGACTCGATGCTGCCGGCCCCCAGCGTGTTCGGCGTCATCACCATCGGTTCGCCGGAATTCGCGCCCGGCACAAACGTGTTCTCACTGAGCGCCACCAGCCCTTCCGGGTTCGCGAACGTCGCCACCGCAAACTGCCCGAACACGCGCGTCTGGGCGTTGCTGAACGTCCCGGTGATGATGCCGTCCTCATCGATCGAGTAGTCGATCAGCTCACCGGCCGGATAGCCGTCCTGGCGACTCATGACCAGCGTGGGCTGCGACGTACCCCGGGCCAGCCCGGTCAGGGCCGTGAAGTCCAGGTTGATCTGCAACGGGCTCGCCGCACCCGTGCCGGCCCGATCGATCTGCACGGTGGTTCCCGTCGCGGAGACGAACTGTCCGTTCTGGTCAAACGAGATCGTACCGCTGCCCAGCACTGCGGAGGCGTCCGTGTCATCCGGTGATTCCGCATAGAAGCGCCAGGTGGTACCGGTGCTGTCCTGCGATTCCATGACCGCCCGAATGCGCACTTCCACGGGGTTGCCCAGCGAGTCGTAGACGATCATGCCCGTGCTCACGCCTTCACCGGTCCCGGGCGTGTTCGTGAAGGTGAAGGGCAGCACGCCGGACGTCCCGTTCCGAATATCCGTGGCGTCCAGGGTGATCGCGTTGGGCTCCCCCAGGTTCGACGTGATTACCAGGCTGCCCGCGGCCGGATCCGGCCCTGCAGCAATGGTCACACCGGGCGAGCCCCCCGTCGCCGGATCGGTGTCGATGGCCAGGGCGTCTTCCAGGAACGCGGCGAAGTCCCCCAGGGTCGTTCCGTCGGTGCCCACCACGAACTGGGCCTCCGGCAGATCGATCTGGCCCTTCTGTGCTCCGCGAATGGTGATGACGTCTCCCGCGGCGAACAGGGGGTTGTCATCCTCGTCCACCAGGGCGGTCAGGGCGGTGGTCGCCGTGGCGGCCGTGCCGCCGGCGGTGATCATCGGATCCGAAATGCTCACCGCCGCCGAGCCGGCCAGGGTCGCGTTGGCGTCCAGGTTGCCGTCCAGCACGACCTCGCTGGTCGCCACGGCCTCACGCACCATGCCCAGCGGAATGGCCAGGTCGGAGAGCACTCCGGGAATGATGTCTCCGTTGTCATCCGCCGCGTAGCCCTGCACGCGCGACCCGTTGGCCGTCACCAGCGTGTTCGTCTCGTCCAGCCGGAACGAGCCGTCGCGCGTGAACACGCGGTCCTCGTTCGGGGCATCCAGGATGAAGAACCCGCTCCCGTCGATGGCCAGGTCCGACTTCACCCCTGTGTCCTGAATGTTGCCCTGGTTGAAGCTCCGCTGGATGCTGGCCACGGTTGAGCCGTAGCCGGTCTGCATGGGGTTGGTGCCGCCGCTGGTGTCACCGGGCGCCGTGCCGCCCTGGAGCGTCTGGTAGTACAGGGTCTCGAAGAGCGTGCGCTGGTTCTTGAACGCCGTGGTATTCACGTTGGCGACGTTGTCGCCGATCGTGTCCATCATGTATTGATTGCTTTTGATCCCGGTGAACCCGGTCAGCATTGCCTGTGTCAATCCCATGTCAGCAACTCCTTCAGGGCCTGCAGGGGCTTCCACGTGGTGCTGGTCGTGTCCTGCACGCTTTGGACGGCGGAAACGTCGTCGAGCCGAATCGACTCACCCGTGTCCAGCTCCAGCACGACCTCTCCGTTCTCGGCCTTCACGGATGTCACGACGCCCTCCACTTCCTGAACGTTGCTCGGGTCCCGCGTGTCCGTGCCCTGGACAAGCAGTCCGATCAGGTCGCTTGCCATTTGCTCCGCATCCGCCACGTTCACCACGTCCGCCAGGTTCAACTCCTGGCCGGAATCCAGTTGCAGATAGACCTTGCCGTCCGTGTCAAACCGGGCCGACACGACCCGCCCGCTGACGGTCGTTCCGTCCTCTCCCACCGGTCCGGTCACCTGCCGGCCGATCAGCGACGACGCCGATCCGAACTGCTGCTGGCCGGTCAGGTTCTTCAGCGAGTCCGTCAGCGACGTGTTCAGCTCGATCTCCCGGATGGAGGCCATCTGGGCCAGCAATTCCTGGTTGCTGGTGGGCTCCAGGGGGTCCTGATTGACGAGTTGCGCGATCAACACCTTGAAAAAATCCTCGCCGTTGAGTTCCTGGAACCCCTGGCTGCAGCTTGTGCACGTCGTGGAGCTGGGCTGCACACTTGTCGTTTCCATCGTTGGGTCTTCCTTGTCTGCCGGTCTTCTGACGCCGCCGGGCCTCCGCCCGTGCGTGTGCCGCACCGCCGCGAACCGCGACGATCGGCCGCGGCGACGCGATCACACGCGAATGTCCAGCCGCATCTCCGACGCGGCACGGTTGCCTTCCCATTCCGTCGCCTCCGCAGAGGCCGAATCCGTCTCCTCTCCCTCCGGCGACTCCACGCCGGCGCGCGGGCGAGCGGCCACCGCCGCCTCCACATGCCGGCTTCCCCTCCGCTCGAAGTCTTCCCGCGGACTGCTTCCAGACAGCGCATCCTCCGTCGGCGGAAGGGCGATCTCACACCGATCCAGGGTCAGCCCCTGATCCGCCAGGGCCGATCGCAATTCGGTCAGGCGCGAGGCAAGCACGTCGCGGGCCTGGGGAGTCTGTGCCTGGATGGACAGCTCCATCCGCTGCTCGGTCACGCGCACGTCGATGCGCACGCGCCCGAGTTCCGGCGGCGTGAGTTGCAGACGGGCCGTGGACACCCGCGGCCCCACTTGCGTCCGGATCGATCGAACCAGCCGGTCAAACGATCCTCGCTTGCCGGGACTCGTCTCTTGAGCCGTCTGCGACCGGCCGGGCGGCGGCTTGGGAACAACCATCGGGCGAGACGAACCGGATGACTCCTTCTGCGCCGTTTCCGCCGGGCCGACGGGCTCCGCCGCAATGACGCTGCCTGCCCGGCTCCCGCCTTCGGGAGTCGGCCGGGCGCCAAGCAGGTCACCGATCTGCTCGGCCAGAAGGCCGCCGTCCGATGATCCGACCGGCGCGACGGCGGCGACGGATTCCGGCGCCGCCGCTTCCTGGACCGGCGCGGACGGGATTGCTGAAGAAGAGACGGCGGACGGCGTCAGGGATGCCGCCTGATCCACCGGCCTTGACTGCACGGCCTTCGCGGCGGCCCCGAGCCACGGCGATTCCGTCGACGGGCTGTCGTCCGATCGCGGAGGCGGCAGGGACTCGTTCCCCGTCGATCGTCCGGACGCCGTCCGTCCGGGATCGGCCTGCGGCTTCGCGTCGTCGCGAATCGTCTTGCCCTTGCCCTCCTGGCGATCCTCCCGTTGTCGGGGACGAATCGGCTCGTCGCTTTCTGCGTCGCGCAGGGCCTCACGCTTGCGGAGTTGGGCTTGTTCGGCATCCTGCCCCTGCTCGCCAAGTCGTTGTTCCGTAGCGCTGGGCTTGGTTTCGCCAAGACCCCGTCCGTCCGGCACGATGGATTGGACCATCGCCCCGATCCGCGTGCCGAACCGGGCCTGGGTCGCGCCCAGCAACTCGGCGAACCCGGGCGGCGGCGTTCCGGTCTCCGCCGATGCGGCAGCCGCCGCCTCGTCAGCCGGCTTTCGGGCGGGCGGACGATGGGAGGCAGGAATGTCTGCGGAGATTGGGCCGTTCATTCGTTCTCCTCGGCCGGGTCTGCCACGGCGGACCAGTCGCTGCCCTCCGGGGCCGTTTCCTGGATCAGCTTGAACGCCTGCAGGGCCTTGCCCCGCAGCGTAGGGTCACCCATGGCAGCCGTGATGATCTTGACGCCGTTGCGGGCGTTGAGCTGGAGGAGAATGCGGGCGGCTTCGTCGCTGGTGAACCCCTGAAACAGGAGATCTTTCGCGGTGTCGGGCCTGGCCGTCCCCAGCATCTGGACCAGCTTCCTGAACCCTTCCTCCTGCTCTTTGCGGATGCGTTCGCGGGTTTGCTCCTCGAAGAACCGGCGATCCGCCTCCAGCTTCTGCATCTGTTCGAGCGTCTGCTGCATGAGCAGTCCCACCGCCACCTGCTTCTGGTACAGCTCGCTCGTCTTGCGCTGGGCGGTCCGGCGTTCCATTTCCTCGCGATCCTGCTCCTTGGCGATCGCCTCTTCCGACCGGGAGGCTTCCTCCACCGGTGCGTCCGTCTCCGTTCCCTCGTCATCCGCGTCGCCCGAGCCGTGGAGCAGCCCGTCCGCGGCGGCCCGCAGGTTGTCCGCCTTCAGACGGCCCGTGGCCGCCAGATACCCACCCGCGCCGACAAGAGCGAGGATGTGCACAACGGCCAGCACGGCTACGATGGTGAATGCGGTTCGGAACATGAATCGACCCGTCTACACGCTTACGCCGCTGCATCGAAACCTTTGCAGGGCAATCTCGTCGTTCTCCAGGCGCTCCACACGCGCCGTCTCCTGCTGGTGTCGCTCCCACTGCCGTTCACGCAGTTTCTCCAGGGCCTTCACCTCCCGGTTGGCGCGGATCAGCGCCTCCTGTTCAACCCGCAGCGCTTCCCGCTCGCGAACGACCTCGGCTTCCCCTTCCGCGATCGCCCGGTTCATGGAGCCGATGTAGACGCGGAAACGCCGCAGCATCTCCACGTCCGGCGCCCCTTGGGCCTGGGCGTCCCGCGACTGCTCCACGGCCTCGGCGATGCCGGCGTGACAGGCCGCGATCCGGTCGCGAATGCGGGTGATGCCGCGGAGCCGCTGTGCCACGACGCGCCGGGCCTCGTCCAGCTTTCGCTGCCGGACCTTGAGCACCGCCTCCAGCCGGAATACGAATCGCTTTGCCATGCCTCACGTCCTCAGGCCGCCGTCGCGGCTCGGGCGGCACCGCCCTTGCCGGTCAGCCGGGCCCGCAGGGCCGCGATTTCACCGGCCAGCGCCACCAGGCCCGTTCGTGAGTCTGCCAGCACGGCCTTGTCGCGAATGCCCTGGGCCAGGAATTCATCAATCCGCGGCTTCATCTTCACCGCAACGTCGTAATCGACGTTGTGACCCTCCGCGTAGGCGCCGATGTTCACCAGGTCTTCGATCTCCGACCACACGGCCAGCACGGACCGAATCGTGCGGGCCGCCGCCAGGTGGTCCGCGTCCGCCACGTCCACCATCACGCGGCTGATGCTGTCCAGCACGGAGACGGCCGGGTACTGCCCGCGGTTGGCCAGGCGTCGCGACAGCCACACGTGCCCGTCCAGAATGCCCCGGACCGCATCGGAGACCGGTTCGTTGATGTCGTCGCCTTCCACCAGCACCGTGTACAGCCCGGTGATCGAGCCGCGGTCCGTGTTGCCCGCCCGCTCCAGGAGCCGCGGCAGAAGGCCGAACACGCTGGGCGTGTATCCCTTGGTGGCCGGCGGCTCGCCGGCGGCCAGCCCGATCTCCCGCTGGGCCATCGCCATGCGCGTCACGGAGTCCATCATCAGCAGCACGTGCTTGCCCTGGTCGCGGAAATACTCCGCCACGGCCGTGGCCACAAAGCACGCCCGCACCCGAAGCACGGGCGATTCGTCCGACGTGCTGACCACCAGCACCGTGCGGCGGCGACCTTCCTCGCCGAGGTCCTTGCGAAGAAAGTCGCCCACCTCACGGCCCCGCTCGCCGACGAGTGCCACAACAGTGACATCCGCCGCGGTATTGCGAGCGATCATCCCCATCAAAACGCTTTTGCCCACGCCCGTGCCCGCGAAGACGCCCATCCGCTGTCCGCCGCCCAGGGTGTGCAGGGCATCAATCACGCGGACGCCGGTGGCGACCGCATGATCGATGGGCCGCCGGGCCAGGGCCGCGGGCGGCGGCGAGTACACCGGGTACTGGGCCTCCACGATGAAGTCCGGGTTCGCCCCGTCGGCGATGCAACGACCCATGCCGTCCAGCACGCATCCGAGCATCTGCCGTCCCACCGGGACCGTCTGCATGGCCGCCGAACTGCGGACGGCGTCGCCCGGCGACACTCCCCGCGGCTCCCGCAGCGGCATGAGCACCGTCGTCGCTGCCCGGAACCCCACGACCTGCGCGTCGATCGGGGCCACGCCGTACGGCTGAATGCGGGCGATCGCGCCCACCGGGGCCGGCAGCCCCTCCGCCAGCACGGTCAGTCCGATCACCTCGCGCACGCGGCCGCGGACCGTCATCGGCGTGCATTGATCCAGAAGATGCAGGGCATGCTCAAACACCGAACGACCTCGACTCCCAGCCCGGCAGGATCAACCGGACAATCTGCTCCAACTGCGTGTCAATGGTGGCGTCCACGTCCGTCTCGTCCGTCTCCACGCGGCAGCCGCCGGGGGTGATCGACGGCTCCTCGACGAGGCGCACGTGCACCGTCCGGCCCAGCTCACGGGCGTACTCCTCGGCAAACCGATTCAAGGTGTCCCGATCGGACGGATTCAGATGGACCCGCAGGTCCGTCTTCGCCCCGATCAGCCGCAGGACCTCCCGCACGTTGGCGGCGGCCGCCTCCGGATGCATCTGCACGGCACAGCGGGTCACCTTTTCCGCCACGCGAACGCCGAACATGAGCAGGTCGTGCTCCGCCTCGATGAGCAGGTCTCGCTTGCGATCCTCCAGTTCATTCACGACGTTCTGCAGGGCCTGGCGCAGGAGCGCTTGCTCCTTTCGGTACCGGTCCGTGGACTCCTGCAGGGCTTGTGCGTGTCCCGCCTGCCGACCCTCCGCTTCGCCCTTGGCGTAGCCGGACGCATGTCCGATCGATTCCGCGTTTTGCCGAATGCGTTCGGCCGCGGACGTGGCCTGCGCAATCATCTGCTCCGCCCGGCGGCGCGCGGCGTTCACGATCCGGGCCGCCTCCACCACGTGGTCGGCCAGATCAATCGTTTCCAGACGCCGCAGCGCCTGCACGTCGGACTGCCCCGCTTTGATCACCGTACCCATGTCTTGCGTTCCGCCGGCCGCCCGGCCCTACACGATCAGGTCCTTCTCGCCGCCCCGGCCCGAGATGATGATCTCGCCCGCGTCCTCCAGGCGGCGCACGACGTCCACGATCCGCTGCTGGGCCGCCTCCACGTCGGACAGCCGCACCGGCCCCATGTACTCCATGTCTTCCTGGATGAGCTGGGCCGCCCGCTCCGACATGTTTTTGAAGATCTTCTCCTTCAGTTCCGCATTGGCCGTCCGCAGCGCCAGCGACAGCTCGTCGTTGTCGATCTCCTTCAGCACGGCCTGCACGCCCTTGTCGTTGATCAGCATGATGTCTTCAAACACGAACATCAGGCGGCGAATTTGCTCCACCAGGTCCGGGTCTTCGGCCTCGAGTGCCTCCAGAATGCCCTTTTCCGTGGAACGGTCGGCCAGGTTGAGCATCTCCGCCACGGCCTCCACGCCGCCTGCCTTCTCGAACGTCTGGGACACGAGGCCCTGCAGCCGCATTTCCAGGCCGCGCTCCACTTCCTTGATCATCTCCGGGTTGGTCTGGTCCATGTTGGCCACGCGGCTGACCACCTCAAGCTGCTTGGCCTGCGGCAGGCCCACCAGAATCTCACTGGCCTTGGCCGGCGGCAGGTGCGCAACGATCAGCGCAATGGTCTGCGGGTGCTCGTCCTGGATGAACGTGAGCAGGTTCTCGCCGTCGGTCTTCTGAAGGAATGCAAACGGCTGCTGATAGACCTGGTGCTCGATCTGCTGGAGAATGCGGGCCGCGTCATCCCGGGGCAGCGCCTTTTCCAGGAGAATCTTGGCATAGCCCAGGCCGCCGCTCTCGGCATACTTGCGGGCCAGGGCGATGTGGTAGAACTCCTCCACCACCTTGCCCCGCTGCTTCTGGTCGACCAGGTCCAGCGAGGCGATCTCCCGGGTGATCACCTCCACGATGTCCTCGTGAAGATGCTTGAGCACCGTCGCCGCCGAATCCGGCTCCAACGCCAGAAGCAGAATGGCCGCCTTCTGCGGGCCGGGCAGCTTCTCTTCGGATTCGGGAGTCGGTGGAGTGCTCTTCTTCTTGGCCACGATCACGTTCTCCGGACACCGGCGAACTTTGCCGGACGCCGCATGGACCCTGCAGGGGCCCGCCTATTCCTGTTCGACCCAGCGTTTCAGGAGGTCAGCCGCCACCTGCGGCGAGTCGTCCACCATCCGCGAAACCTGTTCGCCGAGCTGCTTGAACCGCAGAGTGTCGTCATCCACCTCGTGGCCCATCAGCATGCCCTCGGGCATGTCCGCATCGCCGACGACGCCGGTTCCGACGCGAAGCACGCCGTCCGGGCCGGTCATCACGTCTTCGTCGTCCATGGGCACGTAGGTCGGCGAAGGGATGGCCGCCGCCATCCGCGTGCTTTTGCGGACCATCAGAATCAGCCCCAGCAGGGCAAAAACGGCCAGGGCCGCCAGGCCCACTTCCGGACCGTAGTTTCTGGCCAGTTGAACGTAGTCCCCCTCTTCCGCCGCCCCGGCCAGGCCGGCCAGACCACCCCCCATGCGGGCCAACTCGCCCGTGGCCGGATCGAAGTCGTAATAGCTGGCCACCCGCACGTCTTCCTCGCTTGCCGCCTGCACGATGTTGCTCACCGCGTCGCGGATGAGGTCGAGTTCCTTCTTCTTCAGCGCCTCAAACACCGGATCGCCGTCCGCCGGGTCCTTTTCCGCGTTTCCCGGCTGGTTGCGGAAGATGCTGACGAAGAAGCTGCGGGGCACGTTGATGGACGCCGTGGCGCGCACGATGGCCCCGGGGATCACGTCGGAATCCACGATTTCCGTGGGGGCACCCGGATAGAACTTGGTCTTGTCCTCGCTCTCCTCGCTGCCTTCGCCAGCGCCGGCGCCGCCGAGACCGATGCCCACGTTCGGATTTGTGCCGGGCTCCGCGGGGGCCTGATTGGTCCGGCTGGACGACTTGCGGGATTCCTCCAGTTCGGGACGCGGGTCTTCGTACTTGTACGACTGCTGATGCTTCTTGGAGTGGTCCAGGTCCACGGTGACCGCGGCCAGAATGCCCGGGATGTACGCGAAGTGCTCGTGGATTTTCTTCAGCAGGTGCTGTTCCGTCTTGACCACCCGCTCCAGCATGTCGGTGGCCCAGGCGTTCTCCGGGTCCGGCGGCGTGTAGCGCCGCCGCGTGACGCCGTCGATCACTTCCACCCGATGGACGTCCAGGCCCGGCACCGCTCCGGCAATCAGCCGGGCAAACCCGTCCGCGTCGGCCTGCGTGACCTGCTTGCCACGGGCCATGGTCACATAGACCGAAGCGGTCGGCACGGTGGCCGGCCCGGTCAGATGGCGTTTGGTCTCCGACTGGATGAACACGCGGGCGCTGGCCACGTCGGATCCCGAGCTGATCACCTTTGCCAGTTCGTTGCCCAGGGCAATCTGGAACCGCCGCTCGTTCTCCTCCGAAGGCCGGAAGGGCGACTCATCCTCGATCAGTTCGCGAAACCCGATGTGCGTGTCCTGCGGAAGCGCCTCCGCCTTGTTGAGCAGCCGGAGCGCATTGGGCCGGTCCGCCGCCGGCACGTACACGCGGGTGCCGCGAACCTCGTAATCGATCTTCGCGCCGGCCAGAGCGTTCTCCGCCTTGTCCAGCTCATCGTACGTCATGTCCTGCGAGAGCACCTGCACGCGGTCCGGTGCGGAAGACCAGGTCACGAGCCAGGCCAACGACCCGGCCACGATGACCGCGCATAGTCCGATCGCCACCCGTTGCGACAGGTTCAGCAGCTTGAGTTGGGCGCTGATCTGTACCAGCAAGCGACGAATCGTATCCATGCGACCCTCACTCCCCGAGGAAGACCCTGTTCATCCACCGGCCCGCGGCGCGTCCCTCCCGACTACACCCGCATCTGCTGAATTTCCTGGTAGGCTTCCACCATCTTGTTGCGGATTTCCATCAGCAGATCGAATGCCACGCCGGCCTTGTTCACCGCGGCAAAGACCTCCGCCACGTTGTTCGTGTCACCCCGGTACAACGCCTGAACCTTCTGGTCCGCTTCCTGCTGCAAACGGTTCACCTCGTTCAGGTTGTCCATCAGGACCTGCCGGAACCCCTTGCCGCCGGCCACGCCGACCGCCGGAGTCGACCCGGCGGGTTGCACGGGCAGGATCGGTACCGAACCGCCGGGGCCCTGGATGGGTATGGTCATCGTTCATCCGTCTCCGTAAACCGAGTCCTAGGCCAGCAGCCGCAGATCGGATGCGGCCATCGATTTCGTGATTTCCATCACGGTCACGTTCGCCTCGTAGGCCCGCACGGCGAACAGGGCATTGACCATTTCCGTGCTCAGATCCACGTTGGGCAGCCGAACGTACCCTTTCTGGGGTCCGGAGGTCACCGCATCGGGATGGTCGGGGTCAAACTTCAGGTGCAACGGCGACGGGTCGTTCACGATGCGGGTAATGTGGACCCCCGGCGCTCCCCGGCCCTGCGACGGGTCGCCGGTGGCGAACAGGGCCACGCGGCGGCGGTACGGGTTGGGCTGTCCCTTGGCGTCCCGCGTCGCGTGCATGTTCGCGATGTTGCCGGAGATCGTGTCCAGTTGCCGCCGCTGGGCGACCAGGGCCGACGTGCTGATGTCCAGGGCACCGTACATCCCGCAGACTCTCCTGTCAGTTCTTCAAGACCTACGACCGGCCGCGAATCGCCTTATGGAACCCGTCGTACCTCGTTCGCAGCAGCGTGTTCGTCAGTTCGTGCATCATGGCGTTCTCGGCCAGGTCCGACATCTGGCGCTCGATCGACAGGTTCGTGCCGTCGTGGAACAGGAGGTTTTCCACCGGCCGTTTGGCCGGTGTGACCACCACCTCGCCTCGCTCGTTGGTGTGCACCTGCCGGTTGCCTTGCAGGACGAAAGGATTGCGCGGGTCGGTCCCCCGTCGGTCGAGGGCCCGGCCCAGCGTTTTCTGAAAGGCCTTCACGTCCAGTTGGCGCGTTTTGTAGCCGGGCACGCCGATGTTCGCGACGTTCTCCGCGATCATGCGGTGCCGTTCCTCGGTGAACGCCGCCGTGCTCACCAGCACGGGCATGGAACCCCGGTTGATCAGGTTCTCAAAGAACACTCTTGATCCTCCTGGCCCTTCGCCGCGGCATCCGGCGTACCATCAAGCCCCGTGTCGCCTGCCACACCTGGGAGGCCGGTTCGCCCTGCGGGCGGTTCGGCCGTTTTTGCGCGGCCGCGCCGTTTTTGCGCAGCCCGGGCCCTCATGCCGTCAGGGCCGGTTCCAGCCCCTCACGCCGGGTCGCGGTGCGTTCCGACTCCGCCTCCTCCCGCCACTGCTTGAGTTTCATGCCCAGCGTCCGCACGCCCATGCCCAGCATCCGGGCCGTGCGCTGGCGGTGGCCGTTGTTCTCGGCCAGCACCTTCTCAATCAACCGCCGCTCCATTTCCTCGAGCATGCGCCCGGGCTGCAGGTCGCCGAACGGCGAAGCCGACTCGACGTGGCCGCCAAGCCAGCCGCGAAAAACGTCACACGTCAGAAGCCCGTCGGGTGCCAGCACGGAGGCCCGCTGGCAGAGGTTCTCCAGCTCGCGCACGTTGCCCGGCCAGCGGTACTCCTCCAGCAGGCGGTAGGCGTCCGGGCTGACCTTCGGCGGCTTGTGCCCGTCGCGGGTCGCCGCCTCCTTCAGAAAATGGTCGACCAGCCGGCGGATGTCGGCGCCGCGGTTGCGCAACGGCGGCAGATGCACGGGCAGGACGTTGAGCCGGTAGAACAGGTCGCCCCGGAACCGGTGGCGGGCGACCCAGTCGTCCAGGTCCCGATTCGTGGTGGCGATGACCCGCACATTCGCCCGCCGGGTGACGCTGCTGCCCACGCGTTCGAACTCGCCCTCCTGGAGCACGCGCAGCAGCTTGGCCTGCAGGGGCAGGGCCATCTCGGAAATCTCGTCCAGCAGAAGTGTGCCGCCGTCGGCCAGTTCAAACCGGCCCTTGCGAAGCCGATCCGCGCCGGTGAACGCGCCGCGCTCATGCCCGAATAGTTCGCTCTCCAGCAGATTGCCGGACAAGGCCGCACAGTTCAGGCACAGCATCGGCCGATCCGCCCGCGACGACTGGGCGTGGATGGCCGTCGCGACCAGCTCCTTGCCCGTGCCCGATTCGCCGACGATGAGCACGGTGGCGTCACTGCGGGCCACCCGTGCGATCTGGCAGCGGATGGCCAGCATCTCCTCGCTGTCGCCCACCATCTCCCGCCGGCGGCGCATGTCGTCCAGCGAGGCGCGCAGGGCCTCGTTTTCGCTTCGCAGCCGACCGTGCTGCAGCGCCCGCTCCACCTGCACCACGATGGCGTCCGCCTCAAACGGCTTCTGGATGTAGTCGAACGCGCCGAGCTTCATGGCCTCCACCGCGCTGGAGATGCTGCCGAACGCCGTCATGAGAATGACCGGCGTCTCGCAGCTCCGCTCCCGCAGCGTGCGCAGAAACGTCACGCCGTCCATCCGCGGCATTTTCAGGTCGCTCAGCACGAGGTCGAATTCCCCGCGAACGACCAGTTCCAGCGCCTCCGTCGGGTTCTCGAACGTCTCCACCGCGTGGTCTTCGCGGCTCAACGTCTCCTTCAGGGAGTCCCGCAGCAACGGTTTGTCATCCACGACACAGATGCGGCTCATGCCTGTTCCTTTTCTTCCTCAGTCCACACCGGCGCCGCCGCCGGCAGCACCATCGTAAACGCCGCGCCGCCATCCGGGCGGTCGCCGACCTCCACCCGACCCCCGTGCGCCTCCGCGATTCGATGCACGATGGACAGGCCCAGACCGGTGCCCGTGTCCTTCGTGGTGAAGAACGGATTGAAAATGCGCTGGCGCAGGTCCGCCGGAATGCCCGGGCCGTCATCCGCCACCACAATGCCGATCTGCCCCGCGCCGGCGTCCACGGCGTCCAGCCAGACCTGCCCGCCCGATCCCGCCGCGTCCAGCGCGTTGAACACCAGATTCACGAGCGCCCGCGTGACCTCCCGCTCGTCCGCACGCACGAACGCATCCGCCGCCGCCTCGCTCACGTGGATCGTTCCGTTCAGCGCGTCTCGCTGCGGAGCGGTCAACCCCATCACGTCCTCGATCACCCGTGCCAGTGCCAGCGGCTGAATCGCCAACCGCTCGTGCCCGGCAAAGGCGAGAATGTCGTTGACGATCCCGTCCAGAGACGTGACGGCCGACGCGATCTTCCGCACGAGACGCTGGGCCTCCGGCAGGCTCCGCAGATCCTGATCCAGCATGGACGCATAGAGCTGAATGGCCCCCAGCGGGTTGCGAACCTCGTGCGCCACCCCCGCCGCCATCTCGCCCAGGGCGGCCAGCCGTTCCTTGCGCGCCAGCTCTCGGTTCTTTTCCTCGAGCTGGCGGTGCAGCCGCGCCACTTCCTCCGTCAGACGCACGTGCGACCGCTCCAGGCGCTCCGTTACCAGGTTGTACGCTTCTATGATCTCGCCGAGCTCACGCTGATGCGGCTCGGTGATCGGGTCCGCGGTCTGGGTCATTCCTCGTCCATCCTGTTCAGGTGTCGTCCTGCGCTTGCCGACGGCTGGCCGTAAGCATTCAACATCTGCCGCCCGCATCGCACGCCCGCCAGCGCGGAGGCGGTCTGCGCCTTGCGGGCGGCCAGAAGCTGGGCGTCCTGACGATCGGCCGCAAGAATGCGTCCCAGACGTTCGCCCGCCTCCGTGAGCAGGGCGTCCGCCGACTGTCGCTGCTCGTCGGAGAACCGTGCCCGTACGTCGGACCAGTTGGCCCGGTACGGTTCCAGCACGCCGGAGTTCACGGACAGCTCGTCCGTCAGCTTCTGCCGGTCCGCCAGCAGTTGCAGCAACGGCTGCGGGTCCGCCTCGGCGATGAGGTTCCGTTGCCGACCGGCCAGGCCCTCCAGCCGCCGGTAGAGATCCACCTGGCGGCGAAGCAGAGCCATGACCGTGCCGACGGGGTCGGGGTCCGTTCCGAAAGGTTTGCCCGTGTCCTGCGTCATATCGTCACCTGCCTGCCAACTGCGGCGGTTTCAGAAGCCCGGATGTCTCCACCCAGTCGAAATACTGCTGCCAGTCCTCCCGCGACTCCGGCAACACGGCCTCGTCGAACGCGTTCTGCGGAATGGTCCGTACCAGGTACTGCGCCCGGCGCAAGGCCGCCTTGGCCTCCTCCATCTGTCCCAGGAACACGTGGCAGTTGATGATCTGCACGTACGCGGCCAGGGCCGATGGTGTGTCCTTGTAGATCCAGGCCGCTCGCTCGAATGTCTTCAGTGCTTCACCGTACCGGCGCAGCTCGTAGAGACAGTCTCCCTGCCCCAGCCGGGCGTGCCGAAGGTACATCACGCTCTTGTCATCCAGCCGGTCCTCCCCCTGCGCCTCATAACGGGCCACCAGTTCGCCGAACAGGTCCGCCGCCCGCACCAGTCGACGGCGCATCTCTTTGCGCATCCGCTCGCGTTCGCCGATCAGGCGGTTGTCCTTCAGGTCTTCCTTGAGGGCCAGGGCGCTGAACTGGTAACTATCGGCCAGCAGGTAGACGCCGCGCACCGCCCGTTCGTTTCGCGGATACCGGGCCAGCGCCTCCTCCAGCGAGGTGATCGCCTCCTCATAGCGGCCCTCGCGGTTCAGCAGGTCGCCCAGCATGAACAGGGCCGTGCGGAACTCCGGCGCCTCCGGCGTGAAAAGCTCGTCGTCCTCCAGGATGCCCCGCAGCGTCTTCTCCGCGTGCTCCACATGCTCCGGGCCCATCCGCATGTAGCAGTCGGCCAGCGGAATGCGCGACTGAGCGGCGTCCGGCGATCGGGGGAACCGGCGATTGCACGCCTGGTACGCCTCCACCGCCTCCGCAAACTCGCCCAGCGAATGCAGCGACTGACCCAGCCGCACCCAGGCCCGCGGTGCCAGCGGGTCCTCCGGCCGCTCACGCACGAACTCATGAAGCAGCTCGATCGTCCGGACGCGATCGCCGCCCTCGTCAAACAGGTCCGCCGCCCGCCAGGCCGCCCACGACGAGAGTTCCTCGTTCAGGGCGTTGATCTTGGCCATGCGCACGTATGCGTCGCCCGCGCCCAGAAACAGCCGCCGGGCCTCTTCGTGCAGGGCGTCACGCCGGCGCACGCTCTCTTCCGATGCGTCCAGCCCACGCGCCTCCAGCGTGAGCGAACGGGCGAGGTTCGCCCGCGTGTCGCCCAGCCGCCGCAGGTACAGTGACGATTGCTCGATCTTCTCCGGGTCCACCAGCGAGTGCGCCAGTTCGAAGAAGCCCAGGGCCAGGGCAAACTGACCCTCCTGGGCCAGCCGCTCGCCGGCGACCGTAATCGAGGAGCGAACCTGCTCCGGTTCGAGCATCGGCGACGGTTCCACCTCGGGCAGGGCGGCCACCGC
>JAFGJQ010000053.1 GCA_016929015.1 Phycisphaerae bacterium
ATTGAAGACGCCCGTGTCGCTCCAGCCGTGCTCGTCGTCTCCGATCAGGTGCCGGTTGGGATCGGCCGACAGGGTGGTCTTGCCCGTGCCGCTGAGTCCGAAGAACAGCGCCACGTCCCCGTCCTTGCCCACGTTGGCCGAGCAGTGCATGGACAGCACGCCGTCGTTGGGCAGCAGGAAGTTCAGCACGGTGAAGATCGTTTTCTTGATTTCGCCGCCGTAGGCGGATCCGCCGATCAGGGCCATGCGCTCCGCGAAGTTGATGACGATCGTGGTTTCACTGCGCCCGCTGTCGACGCGGGGGTCGCAGATGAAGCCGGGGCAGGCGATGAGGGTGAACTCCGGCACGTGCTGCCGCAATTCGTCCCGGTTGTCCGTGGTCAGGAACATGTTCCGGGCGAACAGGCTCTGCCAGGCGGTGTCGGTGATGATCCGCACGGGCAGCCGATGCTCGGGGGCCGCCCCCGCGTAGCAGTCCTGCACGAACAGTTCCTCCCCCTGCAGGAACGCCTGCAGCCGGGCCAGCAGAGTGGTGAACTTGTCCGGAGTGAACGGCCGGTTGTACTGGCCCCACCAGATCTTGTCGGCCGTCGTGTCCTCCTGCACGATGAACTTGTCCGAGGCGGCCCGGGCGGTGTGCTTGCCGGTGAAGACCGCTAAGGCCCCCCCGTGCGTCATGTGTGCTTCGCCGCGGAAGACCGCCTCTTCGTACAATGCCTCTGCGGGCAGGTTCCAGAAAACGCGGTCCAGCCCGAGCAGCCCGTGGTTGCGCAGCTTGTAGTCCGACGCGCGAAAGTCCGCGTGACGACAGGCCGGCGTGTCAAACTCCAGGTACTTTCCCATGTCCGGTTCCTCACAAACGGCCGGGCCGACACACGCCGGCGGCCGGCCGGCAGAGCTTGCTCGGTTCTACGTCCAGTCACGCACCAGTTTGCGATCGCCGAGATACAACTCGTTCGGACTGTTGGGGTCCAGCGCCCACTTGATCCGCTCGATCCCCTCCGTGATGTCCTTGATCGTCCCGCAGGTCGAGAGACGCAGGTGCCCGTCCAGCCCGAATTCCTTGCCCGGCACGGTCACCACACGTACTCTGTCCAGCAGAAACTGCGCCAGCTTCGTCGAATCCTTCTGGTAGGCGGAGAAATCCGGGAAGCAGTAGAACGCGCCGTCCGGCGGCGAGATCTTCACGCCGTCGAACGCCCGCAGGGCCTCCACCATCACGTTGCGGTTGTTCTCGAGGGTCATCCGCAACGACTCCACCCCGGACTGCACGCCGTTGATGGCCGCAACCGCCGCGTGCTGCAGCATCACCGACGGCCCGGACGTCTGGTGCCCCTGGATGTTGCACATCGCCTCCAGGAGCTGCTTGTTGCCGATCGCCCATCCGATGCGGAACCCCGTCATCGCATAGGCCTTCGACACGCCGTTGACCAGCACCAGCCGGGAGTTATCGCTGAAGTCCTTGGCGTACTTGTAACAGTTGATCGGCTTGCGCCCGTCGAAAAGAAGCCGATGGTAGATGTCGTCCACGATCAGCCACAGGCCGCGCTTCTCGCAGAACTCCACGATGTCCGCCATGAATTGCTCGGAGTACATCGCGCCGGTCGGATTGTTCGGGCAGTTGATCATGACGGCCTTGGTGTACGACCCGACCTTCTCCTCGATGTCCTGCAGCCGCGGATAGAAGGTCCCATCCTCCGCAAACACCGGGACCGGATGCCCGCCGCACAGCTTGACCATCTCCGGGTAGCTCACCCAGTAGGGCGCCGGGAAGATCACTTCTTCCTGCGGATTCAGGATGGCCTGCAGGCAGACCATGATGGCCTGTTTCGCCCCGCTGGAGGCGATCACGTTCTCCGGCTCCACCCGCCGGCCGTACCACTCCTCCGTGTAGCGGATGATGGCCCGCTTCATGTCGCGCGTGCCGTCGGCCGGGGCGTAGCGGACTTCGCCGGAATTCAGCAGGGCTGCACCCGCCACCAGGGCGTCGATGGGCGCCTTGCTCTTGGGTTCGCCGCCGCCGAGGTGAATGACCGGCTCCCCCTTCTCGCGAAGAAGAGCGGCGGTCTGATTCAACCGCAGCGTCGCGGACGCACTGATGGAGCGCGCAATCTGACTGATGCTCATAGCCTCTTCCTCCGGCCAGCGCGCAGGCATAACCCACGCCTTGCCGACACCCGGCGTGACAGTACACTCCGCCGGTATACGTAGTGCCTCTGGAGCCGTGACTCGCTTGCCACGGCGTCGACCCAATCCACCACTGATTTACACCATGGGCGTTTTTTTGCAAGTCCGGGGGCGTTTTTGCAGCGTTTCTGGCCCGCATGACCGCAAAAACCACGCATTATTCCGCCAGTCGCCCGCATAAACCGACTCGCCGGGCCGGGCAACCGGAGACTGTCCGCAGGAGCTGCCCGAGCATCGTCTGGCTCAATCGTTACGCCACTGGTCCCTTGCGGAACACGAACTGGTCGTTTCGGATCGCAACCAGTTGAACGGCTTGAGCTGCCGCAAACTCATCGACGGCTTTCTTGACGCCGCCTTGCCACCAGCCGCCATCTGTGTAGTCATCTCCCGCGATGAACCCGCCGGGCCGGGTTTTGGCCAGCGCCAACTCCAGGTCCGCCTTCACGTATTCGTACAGGTGGTTCCCGTCGATGTAGACCCAGTCAAAGTATTCGTCGGGAAATCCGCCAAGCGCGGCGGCCGAGCATGCACGATGGACCGTCACTTGTCCGCGACGGATTTCCCGCTCGAATCGAGCGCACACGTGCCGGTAGCGCTCATCCATCTCCGCCTGGCCGTTCGCCTGGCCGCCGTACCATGCGTCCTTGTACGTCGTCGATGCCTCATGCTTCCACGGGTCGATCAGGTGAAGCTCCTTCGGGCGGACAACATCGAGCATGCTCTTTGAAAAATCGCCCTTGTGGACCCCGATCTCCACGCCAACCGACTTGGGGGGCAGCATGTCCAACAGAAAGCTTCGCGAATCCGCGCGTCTGGGAACCAAACCCAAAATGCGTGCGATTCTATAGGCGCCGGGCACCTTCCTGATCATCGCTCTGAACATGTCAGACTCCTGATGTCGCCTCGCAAACCGACGGCGCTCCTGGAGAAACCGCCCGGGCGCCGCTCCCGCTCGGGGGCCCGACGCGATCCGCATTTTCGCCGCACGACCTAGAGCACTTTTCGCATCCGCTCCACGGCCTCGCGCAAGCGGTCTTCCGGCACCGTGAGACCCATACGGAACCACCCTTCGCCGGCAGCGCCGAACCCGACGCCCGGGATGACGGTGACGGCCGCCTGCTCGAGCATACGGTTGGCAAAGGTCAACGAATCCACGCCGTCCGGGCACCGGGCCCAGACATAAAACGCGCCGCGGGGCAAACTGGCCCGCACTCCCAGTGCCGCCAGACCGGCCACGAGCAGGTCTCGGCGACGCCGATAGAGGTCGTTCATGGCCCGCGTGGACGTGCCGTCCGTCTCGGCCAGGGCCTCCGCGGCGGCCCACTGGATGGCCTTGAACGGGCCCGAGTCCACGTTGCTCTTCACGAAGGCCAGGTGCCGGATGGCCTCGGCGTTGCCCACGGCAAAACCGATTCGCCAGCCCGTCATGTTGTACGATTTCGACAGCGAGTGCAGTTCGATGGCGCACTGCCGGGCCTCAGGCACCTGAAACACGCTGGGGGCCGGTTCGTCAAACCAGGTGTCTATGTACGCGGCATCGTGCACCAGCAGAATGTCGCGCTCCCGGGCAAACGCCACCGCCTCACGGAAGAAGGACAGCGTGGCCACCGCGCCCGTCGGGTTGTTCGGGTAATTCAGATACAGCATCCGCGCGGAATCCGTCACGGCGGACGGGATTTCCCGCAAGCACGGCAGCCAGCCGGTCTCTTCGCTCATCGGCATCGGCCACGGCACGCCGCCGGCCAGGATGCACCCGGAGATGTAGGCGGGGTAGCCGGGGTCGGGTATCAGCACGTGTTCGCCCGGATTCACAAAGGCCAGCGGCAGATGCGCGATGGCGTCCTTGGACCCGATCAACGGAACCAGTTCCTTCATGGGGTCCAGTTGGACCCCGAAACGCCGGGCCATGGAGTCCACCGCAGCCTGCCGGAATTCCCGCACACCGGCGCCAAGGGCATACGTGTGGTTCCGCGGGTCACGAATGGCCCGGGTCATCGCTTCCACCACAAAGTCGGGCGTCGGCCGGTCGGGATCACCCACACCCAGGTCAATCACATCGATGCCGGCGGCGATCGCTTCCCGCTTCTTGCGGTCAATTTCGAAGGCAAGATAGGGAGGAATCCGGGAAAGACGATCAGACTGGCGCATCAGAGTCGCTTTCAGTAAAAGGAATACTCTACTTCCGCTGCGGATAGAAAGCTGCAAAGCAAACCTGCCTAGCAATTCACGTACCACGAAGCCGACGCCCGGGCAAGTAGCAGGTCGGCATCACGAAGACAAACCCGACCTCAGGCGGAGGTGAACGGCTCGGCATCCGCGTCGCTCAGGTCAACCTGAAGCCCGGGAACGGCCACCGCCAGCCGATCGGCCAGGGGTCGCAAGACCGGTCGCTCGCTTGTCCAGTGATTCAAGGCAATGGCACAAGCCCCGTACCGCCGAACGGCCAGCGCATCATGATGGCGAATCTCCCCCGTCACCACCACGTCGCCGGGACGGAGGCCGGCCTGGAAGACGCTGCTACCCGCCGCCCCGACCAGGCAGACGGCCCGCGAGACGACGGCCTTTGAATCACCCACCATCTGCACCGTGTTGGCCGCCAGCGCTCGCTTGAGCCGGTCCGCCAGGGCACCCAGCGGGATCGGCGGATCAAGCCGGCCCTGCCGACCCATGCCCGCCACAACCGGCGGCTTCAAGGGATAAACGTCGATGGCCGGTTCTTCATAGGAATGGGCTGCTCGTATGGCCTGCAGCACGTCCGCCACGCGGGCCTCGGGAGTCACCACTTCGAGTCGAATCTCATCGACGCGCTCAAAGTGGCCCGCTTGGCCGATGGTGGGATTCGATTCGTCGGAACCCAGAAACGTCCCCTGCCCCGGCAGACGAAAACTGCACTTGCTGTACTGGCCGATGCGCCCGGCACCGGCGGCAAATATGGCCTCGGCCACCCGATCCGCTTCCGCCTCCGGCACGAAGACTACCATCTTGCATTCGGCCGCACCGGGCGCTTCGGCCCACTCCACCGGCATCGGGTCCCGGATTTCGCAAAGGCCGGCCAGCACGTCATTCGTACCCCCTTCCGCGGCGTCGAGGGCCGTATGGGGCGAATAGACGGCGATGCCGCGGGCAATGCACCGGAACACGGCGGCGTCCGTGCCGTGGCTTGCCGCGTTCAATCGGCTGACGGGCTTGAACAGCGGCGGATGGTAGGCCACGACGAGGCTCGCCCGCCTCCGCACGGCCTCGTCCACGACCGCCGGCGTGAGGTCGATGCACAGCAGAACCAGGCGCGCCGGTGCGGCCGGGTCGCCCGCCAGCAGACCGACATTGTCCCACGGTTGTGCCAACGCCGGCGGGGCCAGACGTTCCAGTGCGCTGCACACGTCCGCAACGGTCGCGATGGTCGGTGAAGCGTACGGATCAGGCATGTTCACCACACTCCTTCGCCACGCACTCGCGATAGGCGGCCAGCAATTGTCTGGCTACGGGGCCGGGCCGACCCTCGGCAATATCCTTGCGCTCCACGCGAATGACCGGCATGACCTGCATGACGGAGTTGGTCAGAAACACTTCGTCGGCGTCCAGCAGGTCGTTGATGCTCAGGGCGCGTTCGTCCGTCGGGATGGACGCCTCGCGACACAGTTCGAGCACAACCGCGCGGGCAATGCCGGGCAGCACGGGCGTCTCCAGTCGGGGCGTGAGGACCGTGCCGCCCTTCACCACGAACACGTTGGAAATGGAGCCCTCGGCCAGCAGGTTCTCCGTGGTGAACCACAGGGCTTCGGCGCACTGCTGCGTTTGGGCCTCCCGCAGGGCCAGCAGCCGCGGCAGGTAGTTGGTCGTCTTGTGCCCGGCCACGGGGTCCGACGGGGAGACGCGGCAGCGTGAGATCAGGACGGCCACGCCGTTGCGATAGAACTCCTCCGGGTAGTCCGCGGAGCCGCCGGCGGTGGAGCAGATGGTGGGGTTCGGCTCGCCCGTCGCATTGCGCACGGAGCCCGCGCTGACGGTCAGGCGAACGCGTCCGCGGGTCACGCCGTTGCGGCGGAGGAGTTCGACGAACTGCTCTGCGGAGGGCAGCCGGCCGCGATCCAGGGGAAACAGCAGCCGTTCGGCCGAGTTCATCAGCCGCTGCACGTGCTGTTCCAGCCGAAAGACGCGCCCCTGTTCCGCCCGCATGGTCTCAAAGAGGCCGGCCCCGTGCAGGAACGCTCCGTCGTCCACGGAAATCGCGGCTTCGCTGCGAGAGAGAAACTCGTTATTCAGCAATACGACGTCTTCCACGTCTGCAGGCTCCACACGTTTCTACAAGGCCCGAATCGTTGCCCCGTCATAACCGAAGGCGCGAATCATCCCGGCGGCCTTCGCCAGCGTCTCTTCGTATTCCGCTTCGGGCTCGCTGTCGGCGACGATGCCGCCGCCGGCGTACAGATGCACAACAGACCCGCGCATCACCATGGTTCGGATGGCCACGTTCAACGACAGCGAGCCGTCCAGGCCGATGCACCCCACGGCCCCACAATACACGTCGCGGGGCGTGGGCTCCAGTTCGTCGATGATCTGCATGGCGCGAATCTTCGGTGCGCCGGTGATGGAGCCGCCGGGAAACGTGGCCCGCAGCAGGTCCGCCCATGTGCAGTCGTCGGCCAGTTCACCGGTGATCGTAGCCACCCGATGAAACACGGTCGGGTGCTCCTCCATCGCACCGGCCGAGAGCACGCGAACCGACCCGAACCGGCACACCCGGCCCAGATCGTTGCGAAGCAGATCCACAATCATGTTCAACTCGGCCCGGTCCTTCTCGCTTTGCATCAGTTCGTCGCGGCGGACCGGGTCCAGCACCGGATCGCCCACGCGAGGGCGCGTGCCCTTGATGGGCTGCGTCACAACGCGGCGACCGCGCACGTCCAGAAAACGCTCCGGCGACGCGCTGAGCACCGCCTTGTCGTCCCAGGCCAAAAAGGCGGCAAACGGCGCGGGGTTCACGCGGCAAAGACGGCGGAACAGCTCGATCGGCCGGACCGCCGTTCGGGTGGAGAAGCGTTGCGTCAGGTTCACCTGGTACACGTCGCCGGCCGCGATGTACTCGCGAATGCGATCCACACGAGCAAGATAGTCCGCCCGACTCATCTGCGGCGCGGGCGGCGGGCCGATGG
>JAFGJQ010000054.1 GCA_016929015.1 Phycisphaerae bacterium
ACGACGTACCAGCTATCGTATGGTGAGACCATACGGGTCGATTTTGACGGCGTTCCCCGGCCGGCCGGACCCGCCCACGACCTGGGCAGCTTTGAACTGCTGCAACTGTCGGCCGCGGACCTTCCGGGGATGGCGGCCTGCCTGTCCGGCCCCGACGCGGACGCCACGGCGGATTGCGCGTCGTACGACCTCCGTCGGGACGGCGCCGTGGACCTCGCGGACTACGCGGTCTTCCAGGCGTCCGTGATGGGCCCGTGATGAATGGTCGGGCCGATGACCGCGACGTGAGCTCCAACGCGGGCTTGAGGATTGCGGGGGAGCCCTGCCTGTGACTCTATGTAACCGCAGCGCGCCCATCGGCGACAGCCGTCGCGATGGGCGTGCCGCATTCCGGGCAGACGCCGCTCACGTTGCCGGTCAGATCGTATCCACAGCGGCTGCAGCCGTTACGGGCCCGAGGCGATGCCCCGCGGGCCCAGGGGATGATCCAGATCGCCAGGGCGATGGATCCAGCACCGGTGCCGGGGATGAGATAACTTACCATCAACGTGCCCTCATAGATGCCCGAGGAGTATCCATGGTGGTACTGAAAGCAATACGGGATATCGACATCGTCGGTGACCAGTGTTCCAGCAGGTGTGCCAAACCACTCCGTTATCGTAAGGTCAAAGCGGCACCCCTTTCTGTGTTTATGAGCGGTCCCGCCGCATTCACAGCAGGTCGTTCCCTCGCACTGAACGATGAACCGATCCCGAACCACCGCGAAGAATACCTTGTACCTCGGATCCGGAGACCAATCTCGGCGACCTGGCCCGTCCAAGCACACGATCCAGCCTCGCGGGAGCACAAGCTCCTCTCCCCGCGCTATGTTGCGGCAAGGCAGCACAAGACACAGCAGTGCGAACGCTCCGCAGGCGATTCCGATGCACGTCCGGATCATCCCCATGCCTCCGCGTGACATACCTTCCGAGTGCGTGGCTGCAGAGTGATACCCGGTGCGGCAGAAACGGATGCAGACACTCGCGTTTAGAAAACGCTGACTCCTCCAGCAGCATGGACCCGGCTGCCTAGCGCGTGACGCGTACACGACCTACGAGTTTTGACATGGTGAGGACATCCGTGCTGGTCTCGATAGGTCTTTCTACCCGATGCCGCTCGCGATCGGAGCGACAACGGTTCCGTGCAAGTGTCGGCTGCGGAATTCCCCAAGATCGTGGTCTGCCTGCCCGGCGACATGCGTACGCGAGGTCTCAGGGTCCCAGACGCACGCTGTGCGCGTTGCTTTCGCCGACGTGCGCTCCTCCATACAATGTACAGTGCGGATGAGCCGGGCGTGGCGAGAACCTCCTGGCGTATGCGATCCGTTCGTGGATTCTGCCTTCGATGCGCGACGACGACACGACGCTACAGAATGAGTCGCAATGGTCATACACGCTGCTGTGCCCTCACTGCATGGCGAGCAATCCGCCGAACGTCGATTTCTGCCGGAACTGCGGAGCGCCCATCGGCGCATCTTCCGTGCTCGATCCCATGAAGGCCATCCAGGCGCAGGGTTGGATGTATCGCAAGGCCATTCGCAGGGGGACGTCGTTTTTTGTCGCTCTGGGGATCTGGCTGATCTTCGGACCGAGCACGATCATCAATGCGATCATGTTGATCTCCCTGCTCAGTGGCTGGCGGCATGCGTCAGGTCCTCTCAAGGAGATTGTGCTGGCACTCCTCTTCACACTGCTCGTGGCTTCTTTTCTGCTCTTGCAGGTTGCGATTCTGTATCGTGCGACGAAGAGCTACTGGAAGACGCGCGCTCACCGGCCGGGAACGTGCGCGGAATGCGGATACGACCTCACCGGCCTTTCGGAAAACCGCTGCCCGGAGTGCGCTACGCCCTTCGACCCGCCGGATCCGGACGATCCACCCACGCCCACGTCGCAACCCGACGAGTAGCGAACGCACATCGTTGTGTCACCCTCGGTTCGCGCCTGGTATCGGCAGGCAGTGTTTCAACGGCAGCGGTCGCGTCTTTGGAAACGGCTGCCCGATGTCAATCCGCCGCCGGCCGCTTGCACGCCGGCACGGACCGCAGGCGCTGGCGGGTGACGGTCACGGCCTCGTGTGACACGTCGCAGCCGAAGTAGCGGCGGCCCAGGCGCTTCGCGACGGCCAGGGTCGTGCCGCTGCCGCAGAAGAAGTCGGCCACAAGCTGGCCGGGGTCGGTGCTGGTCCGGATGATTCGCTCCAGCAGGGCCTCGGGCTTCTGGGCCGGATAGCCCGTCCGCTCGCAAGACACGGTGGACAGAAACGGAATTTCCCAGACGTCGGTGCAGGCGGGTCCGTCGGGATGGAAGTACAGCCGGCCTTTCCGCGTCTTCTTGTAGGGCCGTCCGGTATCGTCGTAGAGCAGCCCGTCGGTGCGGAAGCTCCCGTTGCGCTGGACGTGAAAGACGTGCCGGCCTGCCTGCTTCGCGTAGAGCAGCAACGTGTCGTGCTTGCGGGCGAACCAGCGATCGCTTCGGCCGCCGGTGCGATACGACCAGACGATCTCGTTCAGGAAGTTCTCGATGCCGAAGATTTCATCCGCCAGACACTTGACGTAGTGGACGGTTCGCCAGTCGAGGTGCAGGTACAGGCTGCCGCTCTGGGCCAGAAGCCGGCGGGCCTGTTCCAGGCGCGGCCGCAGGAAGGCGAGGTACTCGCGGAATCCGCCGGGCCAGCGATCGTCAAATACGGCGCCGGCCTGCGTCGCCTGCACGCGCTGCGTCATGAACGGCGGGTCCAAGTAAATGAGATCGCAAGACGTGTCGTCCTGCGACCTCATCACCGTCAGGGCATCCCCCAGGCACACCCTGCCCCGCTCGGTACGCGGCGCTCGGGGTCGAACGCCGCGTGCTCCGCTCTCCGGCCTCGTTTTTCCGGTCAAAGATCTTCGCGCGGATGAATACCGAGCGCCTCCATGCGCCGGTACAGCCGACTGCGCGAGACGCCCATCGCCCGCGCCGCCCGACTGCGCTGACCTCCGGCGCGCCGCAGCGCCGAAAGAATCGCCCGGCGTTCCACAGAGGCTAACACGTCATCCAGCGGAAGGTCCAGCTTCTTGTCGCCTTCAAAAATCTCCACGGTGTCGCCGCGGACCAGGTTCGGCAGATCCTCCACCTTCAACTCCGGCCCCGAGCCTACGGCGATGGCCGACTCAATTGCGTTCCGCAGTTCGCGAACGTTGCCCGGCCAGTCATATTGCAGCAGGGCGGGCCAGACCAGCGGGTGAATGCTCTTCACCTGCCGCAGGCTCTGGCGGTTGAACTCGCTCACGAAGTGCTCCACCAGGAACGGAATGTCCTCTTTCCGCTCGTGCAGGGTGGGCGCCTCGATGGTGATCACGCTGAGGAGGTAGTAGAGATCGCGGCGCAGCCAGCCGCTGGCCACCGCGTCCGAAACGCCTTGTGGCGTGCTCGCGATGACCCGCACGTTCACCGGGTATTCCTCCGTACTGCCGAACGGTCGGACCCGGCCGTCCTGAAGCGCCCGGGCCAGCTTGGCCTGCGTATCGACGGGCATTTCGGTCAATTCGTCCAGGAACAGGGTCCCGCCGGCTGCCGCTCGAAGCAGGCCCTGGAATTCCATGTTCGGCTGCGGGCCGCTGCCTTTGGCGTAGCCGAACAGCTCTGCCTCAAGCTGGTCCTTCGACAGGGCCGAGCAGTTGAGCGGCACAAAACGACCTTCCTTCTGCAGACCGTTGTGGTGAATCGTCCGTGCGATCAGCTCCTTGCCCGCGCCCGGCTGGCCGCAGATCAGCACGGCACTGCTGTTGTTGCAGGCGGCCCGGATCTTCTCGAACACCGTGTTCATGATCCTGCTGTGCGAAATGAGGTTCGAGAAGCCGTATCGCTCCTGGATGTCCGCACGCAGGCGGGAGACCTCTTCACGCAGGTTCTCCGTGATGGCGCGGAGCTCCGCCTCCGTCTGCTTGGTCTCGCTCACGTCGCGCATGACGGCCAGGACGGCCCCGGTCTCCCCCCCGTTCTTGAGCATGGTGTAATGCGTCTCCACCCAGGCGAAGCTCCCGTCCTTGCGACGCAGCCGCAATCGCTGCCGGGCTGACGGCACCTCGCCCCGAAACACCTGCAGCCCCGGACACAGGGTGCTGGGAAGCGATCGCCCCTGCTCGTCCGCGCATTCCAGCAGCGTACTGCAGTCGCATTGCGATCCGATCACCTCGTTCCGGCTATAGCCGGTGATCCGCTCACAGGCCGCGTTGAACACCAGGAACCGTCGGGCCGAATCCATCACGAAGATGCCGTCCATCGTGTGTTCGAGTAACGCTTCCAGCGACAGTGTTCCGGTATCACGGGTTGAAGTCATACTACGCCTCTCTTCATTGTTGGTTGAAATCTCACCCCAGCCCGAATGGGCCTCACTCACCTCACCAGGATTGGGCATCCCCCCGACATCCTGTCGTGTGCCCCGCGCCAAGGGCCGATATTCCTTTTGCTTCTGTCTAGACCCTAGAGCGCTATTGTGTCAAAGTCAAACGCGCCTGAAGTGATTTAGCACGGAATATGGGCTAACTTGTGGGGTGATGGTGGTTTCTCGAAGCACCTTGTTTCTCAAATATGGCACATAGGCGTACCATATATGGGTCAGTTGTTCACGCTCACACGCTGAGAAACGTCACGCCATGGGGGATGATCCAGAGGCTGGCGGGAAGAGTGTCCCCAACATCACCATCGATTTGTAGCGGAACAGGAACATCTGACGCGATGTCTACCTGGCGTCCCTGCGTGTATCGAACATTCCCGCTTGTAATATGCTTTCGGAAAAGAGTTTGCAGAGCGTGCCACACAAGACGCGGTGCAGAAGCGCAGGGATAGACGCAAACATCCAGCATCCCATCATCATGGACCGCCCGATCGAGGAGTCGCAGGCCGAGGGAGTAGCGGGGGAGTACCCCCACGAAAACCAGCCCTTGGCCCTCGAAAAAAGAGGTCCCGTCCACCACCACGCGGAGCGGGGGGAAGGCGTGGGCCCAGAACGTGCGCCAGATGGGCCAGAAGTAGTCGAAGTGGCTGATGTGGCCGGCTCGCACGGCGTGCAGGCGATGGACGACTTCGGCATCGAACCCCACGCCGGTGATGATCAGAAACTTGCGTCCATTGACGACGCCCACGTCCATGGGTTGCGGGCGGCCGTGCAGCAGAAGGTGAGCGACCCGTTGCGGGTCTCGCGGCATGCGCAGTGTCTTGGCCACGATGTTTTCCGTGCCTCCGCGAAGGACGGCCAGGGGGACCGGTCGCCCGACCCGGGCGCCGGCCACATCGCGGATGGTGCCGTCCCCGCCGACCACCAGAATGGCCCGGGCGGAGTCGGGCACCGCCGCGCCGAGTCGGGCCGCGTCGCCATGACCGGCCGTGACCATGCAGGTCAGGCCGACGCCCTCGCGGAGGAGTGCCGTTCGGATGGCCGGTATGGCCTCACCCAGGTTTCGCCGGCCTGAAACGGGGTTGATGATGGCATAGATGTCGTTCACGTCAGACCTCTCCGTATGCCGGGGCGCCTCCCACGGCGCCGCGCGGCTCGTGGGCCGAGAGCCATGGTGTCGCCGGGAATCACGGATCGCAAGGGGAGCGCGATCCGCAAGGTATCCGTCGTCCGCTTGCCCGAAAGTGGGACAGCGGTATAGTCTGCCGGCATGGCCGACCTTCGATTCATCGACGATGCGGGGCACTTGTGCGTGATCCGGCTTGCCCGGGAGCCCGTGCTGATCGGACGGACGAACACGTGTCAGATCATGTTCGTGGACGACATGATTTCGCGGGAGCACGCCCGCTTTGAGGCGGACGCGGAGGGTCGCTGTCGCGTTCGCGATCTGGGCAGTCGGAACAAGACGTACGTCAACGGACAGCAGGTGACGGAGATGATCCTGTCCCACGGAGACGTGGTCCGTGTGGGCGGGCACGTGGTGGAGTTTCTGAGCGAAGGCTCGCCGCGCGAGCGTCTGAACCTGGATTTTCTCACGCCGGATCGCAGCGAGCCGCCGGGCAGTGAATGGGTCAAGGTCAAGGCACCGGTTACCCTGGCGCTGGAGCAGGTCGCGAAGCTGGCCAGTTGCGGATCGTTCCTGGGCGCGACGGCCCGTATTGAGGAGATTGCGGAAGTGGCGCTGGGGCGGCTACTGCTGGATCTCCAGGCGGATCGGGGCTTCATCGCCCGCCGGGGCGACAAGAAGGGCGAGATTCTGCCTATCGCCCATCGAGGCCTGACGATTCAGCCGGGTGGATCGCGGATGCCGGTGAGCCAGACGTTCGTATCCACGGCCGTGCTGCAGAGCGTGGCCGGTCGGTATCCGCGGGAAGCATCCCAGATCGATTCGAAATCCGGGTACGCCGCCACGGGGATGATCGCGCCGCTGCTGCACCGACACGACATCATCGGCGTGCTGTACGTGGACCGTCCCGTGGCGAGTCAGCCGTTCAGCGCGATGGCGTTGCAGCACATCACGGCGGCCGGTGCGGCCGTGGGCGGGATCATGGCCGAGTCCACGAAGCGGCTGTCGGACACGATCGTCCCGGCGGAGGCGGCGTGGCAATCCGCGGTCCGGCGCATTCAGTCGGGGGCGACGACGGCGCCGCAGGCGCCTCCGCCGTTCGCGGCTGCCTGCAAGCTTCGCAAGGGATCGCTGCGATGCGGCGATCTGTACGACGTGATTGCACTGGGCGATGGCAAATGCGTGCTGACCGTGCTGGATGCCGGTGGGAGCGGCGTATCGGGCCTGGCGCAAGCGATGGCGATCCGGGCGGGAATCCGCTGCGCGTTGAGCGTGAGGGGAGACGCCATGGACCTGTCGCCGGTGCTGGACGCTCTGAATCGCGGGCTCGCCGGGCAACCGACCCGCCAACTTGTCACGGCCGTGGTGGTGGGGGTGGACCTGTCGGCCGGCCGGGTGGCCTATATCAACGCGGGCGGGCTGCCGCCGTTGCTGTTGATGGGCGCGGGTCGGCTGATCACGCTGGACCAGCCGTCGCTTGTACTGGGTGTGGACGGGGAGTACGCGTACGAAGTGAACAGTGTGGATCTGCCGGCCGACTTCCGGATCGTTTGCCACACGGACGGGCTGGTGGACGCCGCGAATGCCACGGGGGAGGCGTTCGGCGAACCGCGGTTACACGAGCTGCTACTGGACCGTGACGCTTTCCAGGAGCCCGGCGCGATCATCGAGCGGATTCTGAGCGCCATCCATACGCACGCCGGCGGCCACGCGCCGGACGACGACGGCACGGTGTTGGTATTGGGCAAAGGTTGATTGCGGGGCCGGAGGTGCAAGCGGTTCGTCCGGGTGAGGGCCGCCGCGGGCACCGGGGAGAATTGCGATGCGAACGATGCTGACCGCGGCGTGGCTGGCGGGCATGCTGAGCGGCTGCATTATCGTGAACACGCCGCCCGTTCCGGAGTATTCGGTGGAGATTGCGCCGGCGGCGCCGCCGTCGGCGGATGGCGAGCCTCCGGGACCCGTACGATACAAGCCGTACGCACGCGAACTGAACGCCGTGTTGCGTCAGGAGGCGACGATCGAGAAGGAGCTGGGCAAGCGCGATTGGAACGAGCTGGGGGATGAGCTGGGTGACTGGCAGCGGCAGGTACGTCGGCTGGCGGGTGCGGCCGACACGTCGCACGAGCCCGCGCTTATGCGGCGCTGTTGCGACGCGCTGGACGCGCATATTGCGTCTATGCGCAAGTCGCAGCGGGACCTGGACGCACGCGGTGTGGAGCGGGCTTTGGAGGAGGCCGGTCCCGTGCTGCGCGAACTCAGCCGTACGTTCCCGCTGACGGAGCCCGTGCCCGCCCCCGAACCACCGCCTGACGCGGCCTCGGCGCGGTCGTCCGCCGGTCGAGCAGGAGACAGCCGGCCATGATTGCCCCGGTCGCCGCAGAGGCGAAAATCGTCAACGCCCTGCTGGAATCGCGCGGGCTCACCCGGGCCGCGCTGCTGGAGGCCCAATACGACGCCCGGGCCTCGGGGCTGCCCCTCGTGGAGGCTCTGCTCCGGCGCGACAAGCTCTCTGACGAGGACGTGGGGCGGGCCTACGCCGACCTGTACGGCTTGCGGTATCTCGACCTCTCTCGGCGCCCGCCCAGCGTCGGCTGGGTGCTGTCGTTGCCGGAAAACGCGGCCCGCCGGGCCCGCTGCCTGGTTTTCGGCGAGGTGAACGGCGAGCTGGTCGTGTCGGTGGCGGACCCCATTGACCCGGCGGTGAAGGCGGCCCTCGCGATGCGGTTCGACCGCGCCGTGCAGCTCGTGGTGAGCCCGCGTTACCAGATCATCGAAGCGCAGGATCGCATTTACGGTGACGCCCGCCGGAAGGGCCAGCGTATGGTGGAGGCGGGGCCCATCGCCTCGACGGTGGCCACTCGATCCGCCACCGGCCTGAATGTGCTGGAGGAACTGGACTCCATCGTCGATGAGGCCGTCGACCGGCGCGCGAGCGACATCCACATCGAGACCGAGGAGGACCGCGTCCGCGTGCGGTACCGCATCGACGGACGAATGATCGAGGCCCGCTCGTATCCGACCGAGGTGGCGGCCCCGATGATCTCGCGTGTGAAGGTGCTGTCCACGCTGGACATTGTCGAACGGCGCAAGCCGCAGGACGGCCGGTTCAACAAGGCCAGCTTCGACCAGCGGATCGACGTCCGAGTGGCGGTGATCCCCACCATCCACGGCGAGCGGGTGACCTTGCGTCTGCTGGCCATGAACCGGAGCCAGACGGACCTCACCGGACTGGGCATGGACCTGGAGGTGCGGCAGGCGTTCGAGCGGCTGATTCACCGGCCGCACGGCATCATCCTGATAACCGGCCCGACGGGCAGCGGCAAGAGCACGACG
>JAFGJQ010000055.1 GCA_016929015.1 Phycisphaerae bacterium
CATCATCCTCGGTGCGACAGACGTTTACGGTCAAAACGATCAGCAACTCCGTCCGCCGCGACTCCACCGTGGTGGACCGGAACAGCGCGCCCAGGCCGGGAATGTCCCCGACGATCGGCACCTTGGTTTCCGTCTCCGATTCGTTGGTCTGGATCAAGCCGCCGATGACCACCGTCTCGCCGTCCTTCACCGTAACAATCGTCTCCGCCGACCGCTTGGTGATGATGGGCGCGTTGAACCCCTCGGAAATCTGTACGGTCGAGGGACTGAGCTGGGAAATCTCCGGCGCAACCTCCAGGTTCACATAGCCGTCCGGGTTGATGTGCGGAGTCACGTTCAGAATGATGCCGGTGTCCTGGTAGTTCACGGTCGAAGATATCTGCCCGGAGTCGGACGTGGACGTTCCCTGGACGATCGGCACCTGGTCGCCGATCTGGATGTTTCCGGGCGAGTTGTTCGCCACGAAGATGGTCGGCCGAGACAAAATCTCCACGATGCCGTCGGATTGCAGCGCCTTGAACAGGAAGTTGAAGTCCTCGCCGGTGATGGAGAAACTGAAGCCGCCCATGGAGCCGGCCACGGCGGCCGCCCCCAGGTCCGTGCCGCCCACCGCATCAAAACCGGAGCCCTGCACGGTGTCGTTCGGGCCGACCACGGCGTTCTCCGTGAAGCGCAGGTCCTGGGCCGCGAACTCAAACCCCACGCCCACGGTATCCGTCAGGGTTACCTCGGCCACCAGCACCTGGATCATCACCTGCGGCGGCGGCCGGTCGATCTGCTGGATCATGGTCATGTAGTGCGAGTAGAACCGCGGGCTGACGCCCAGCAGGACGCTGTTGCTGCCCTCGTCGGAGATGGCGGTCACGTGCCGCTCGGCCCGTCGTTGGGCGGCGGTCTCGTCGTCCACGTCCTGGAGCCGCTGGGTCTCCTGCTCCGCGAAGGACGTCAGGGCGGTGGCGATCTCATCCGCCGTGATATACTTTGCTTCGTAGATTTCGAGCACCCGTTCGTCCACGTCCGGCGCGTCCAGCATGCGCACAAGCTGGTCCACCATCCGCAGGTCGATTTCGGCACCCGCGGCGAGCACGGTGTTGGTCCGGCGGTCGGAGGAGAACTTCATGGGGACCTTCGTGCCCAGGCCGATCTTGCCCTCGGCAATCAGCGTTTGCAGGTTGCCGACCGTCAGTTGCGTGTCAATGTCGCCGGCGCCGCTCCCCCCCTCCTCAAACAGATCCTCCAGCTTGGACACCACCTCTTCCGCATCCGCGTTCACCAGCGGGAACAGGCGGATTTCGGCCAGCACGGGCGGCATCCGGTCGAACGTCGAGATCAGGCTTTCCAGCATCTCCATGCTGCCCGCCGGGGCCATGACCATCAGGGAGTTCGTCTTCTGATCGGCCTGGATGGTGATGTCCTGCCGCACCAGGCTGCGAACCTCTTTCCGGCCGTCGGGCAGGGTGGTCTCGAACTTGATGATGGCCGCCGCCTCGTCCTGGCCGCCTCCGCCCTGACCATTCAACGTTTCATCCAGCACCTGGGCGAAGTCCTCCGCCAACGCGCGTTGGAGTTGGATGACCTTCACCATCATTTCCGGTCCCGGCTGGGTCGTATCCAGTTTGTGGATGATCTCGGCGATGTTGGCCATCTCCGACGGTGCGGCCCAGACGATCAGAGCGTTCGTGCGCACGTCCGGCTCGACCGCCAGCACGTCCGCCCGGTCGGTGCCGCCCTGGGTGCCGGCCTGGGATTTGAAGAGCGTCTCCAGGCGATCGGCCATGGCCTCCGCCTTGGCCGCCTTGAGCGGGAAGATCTCGACCTGCTTGGCAATCTCCGACGGCTTGTCGAGCAGCTTCAGCAGGCCGGTGATCAGGGCATGATCCTCTCGCGCCGCCGTGCAGATCAGCGTGTTGGTCGCTTCTTCCGCCTGGATGAAGATTGGCGAGCGTTTCTCATCGGTGCCCTCGTCGCGCTTGTCGAACATCTCCTGCATCATGGGGGCCAGCCGCGCCACCGAGGCGTTCATGAGCTGGTAGACCTCAAAGGTGGCGGACGGCGGGCCCGCCTCCACGTCCACGATGGCCAGCAGGTTCGCACAACGCTTCAGAGCGTCGCGGGTGCCGGTCACGATGAGAATGTTGTTCCGAGCGTCCGGAATGATGGTCGGCTCGGGGAACAGGTCGGGCTCGCTGGCACTGGACTGGATGCCCTCAAACATCTTCTCCATGGTGTCGGCCAGCTTGATGGCGTCGGCGAACTGCAGTGTGAAGATCTCGGTCTTGCTGTCGACGTTCAGCGGCTCTTCCACGTCCATGCTGCCGATGAGTTGCTCGATCATGGTCAAGTTCGGCTTGGACGCGCTGACGATCAGCGAGTTCGATCGCGGATCATCCACGATGGCGACTTCCTGGCGAGCCTCCGCCAGATCGCTCTTCAGGCCCTTCTGGGGCGTGTAGATCCCCTGATCGAACAGGTCCTTGATCTTTTCGGCCACGTCCTTGGCCACCGCATTCTTCAATGAGAACATCCGGATCACGCCTTCCAGGTCCGGCTCCACGTCGATAGCCTGGATGATGCGGACCATCTCGTCGTAGTTCGCCTTGCTGGAAGCCACCAGGATGATGTTCGTCGAGGCGTCGGTAGCCACGGCCACGCGGTCCGTCGGGTCTTCCTCCTGCCCGCTCACCAGCCGCTGCTGCAACCGCTCCTCGAACAGGTCCTTCAGCATGTCCGACACCTCAGTGGCGTCGTTGTGCTGAAGCTGGACCAGCCGGATCTCCGCGATGGGGGCCAGCGGCTGGGCTTCCAGCCGGTCCACCAGGCTCTTGATCGCCTCGAAATCATCCGGCGACGACGCAATGACCAGAGCGTTGCTCCGCTGATCGGCCACGACGATGGGCATATCCTCCGGCAGTTCGGCGTCCTGCCGGAGCTGGGCCTTGCGCTCCCAGAGCTCCTCGATCTTGGAGGCCAGGTCGGCGGCGGACGTGTTCTTGCACGTGATGAGGCGGATGTGCTCGAAGAGCTTTTCCGCGGGCGTATCAAGCTGCTCCACGACCCGCAGCAGTTCGGCGTAGTTCTCCGTGGAGGCGGACACGATGAGCGAGTTCGTCCGCTCGTCGCTAGTCACGAACACGCGCTCGCGTTCCACGGCTGACTTGCCGGCTTCGCGCGCCTCCAGCGACTCCACGCGGGCCGTGAACAGCTCGTCAATCACGGTGGCCAGCCGGCTGGCCGAGCTGTGCTCCAGCGGGACGATCTGCAGGGGAAACTTGATCTCGCTGCCTTCCTGGTCCAATTCGGCGATGATGCGGGCGGCCAGGGCCACCTGCCCGGGCCGGCCGGTCACGATCAGCGTATTCGTCCGCAGGTCAGCACTGACGGCGATGTTGTAGACGAGCGACTCACCCACCACGCCCTCGGGCACGCCTTGCCGGTCCGCAGAGCCCGGGGCGGCTTCGGGCAGGTCCTTGCCCTGCTTGAACATCTCCTCCAGCAACTCCTTGACCGTGTCCGCGTCCGCGTACTTGAGGTTGAAAATCTGGAGGCCCATCTCGGTGGCCAGGGGCACACCGTCCAGCACCTCGATGAGGGCGGCCAGGGGCTCGATGTTCTCCTCCGCCGTGGCCACGATCAGCGACTCCGTTCCGTCATCCGGGATGATCTTTATGGGCTTCTGCAGGTCGACCGGCGGCAGCTCCTCGCGGGTTCCGTCCTTCCCCTGCTTAAGCATCTGCAGCCGGCGAATGGTCTCCTCGGCGGCATCCTTGCCCGTGTCAATAGCCAACAGCTCCTTCAGCGTGTCGGCCATATCGTCGGCCTTGTTGTTCAGCAGAGGAAACAGAACGAGCTTGATCTGGCCGAAGCCCTCGCGCGGCTCCGCGTCGATCTCGTTGATGATGGCCTGGATCTTGTCCCGTTCACTCACCGGGCCGAGGATGGTGATTTTGCCCGTATCGTCGAACGCCTGGACGTCGAACTCCGCGCCCACTTCCTCGGCCCCCACGCGCTGGCGCAGTTTGTTGAGGATGTCCGACAGTTGCTCAGCCACCTCGCTGGGTTTGCGATACTTGATGTCGAACGTCATCAACTCGACTTCGGGCAGGGGAGCCGGCACCGCGTCGATGGCCTCAATGATCTTGATGGTCTGTTCCATCTTCTGAGACGGTGCCGCAACCAGGATAATGTTGGCGGAGAGCGCTGAGACAGAAACCTTCTCTTCCGGCCGCTGTTCCCCCGTCTTCTTGTACAGGTCATCGAGGATCTTCTGCACGCCTTGGGCCACCTCGCTGGCCTTCTTGTTCTTTAGAGTGAGGATCTGAAGGTCCCGAGCGGGGATTTCCTCGTCCATCTGCTCAATCAGGGCCTGGATGATGGCCACGTCGTCCGGGTGGCCCAGGATCAACAGGCCGGTGCCGACGGACTCGATGGTGATGTCGTTGCCGGTGAGCTGGATCTGTCCGAAGTCGATGGTGCCGCGCGGTGTGGCCGGTGCGGTCGGCGTGCTGCCCAGCGACACCCGCATCGGCGGGGCCGCTTCCTCTGCGGGAGGCGGCGGCGTCTTGGCGGGCGGGCGCTTTCCGTCGCGGGCCGGCTGTTCCGCCCGATCTGCGCTGCGAGGAGCTCGGCCGGCCGGTGCAGCCGGCGGGGTCGTGGGCTGCGGCTCGTCTTCGTGAGCCGCAGGTGCTTTCTCGGCCGGCTTCTTCCTGGGTCGCTCACGGGCCGGCTTCTTGGGTTCCGGCGCGGGCGCGGGAGGATCCTCCTGTGCGGGCGTGTCGGCGGTGAACTGGGTGGACGACTCCAGGCTGGCCAGCAACGCCCTGACCTGCTCGGCAAAGCGGTCCGCATCCTCGTCGAGGCTGGGCGGCGTGTTCGAGTCGGCCGGCGTTAGCTCGGCCTTTCGCTCTGCCTGCCTGGCCAGCGCCTCGAGCATCCGCTGCTCCAGAATCTGTTCCGAAGTCAGCCCGTCGGCCGGGCCCGCCTCCGTCGCGGGCGGATCGGCATAGGCCCACAGGCTCACCAGCATCAGAACGCTCGTCAGAATCCAGGGGACGCGTTTCATGACGTTTCTCTATCCTTCCTTGCCGGAGGGCCGACGCAAAGCCCGACCAGCCGCCTCGTCCTCATGGCCGCTTTCCCAACTCCTGGTACACCAGGGCGCACCCTACAATCTGCAATCGGTCCGCGATCGCCAAATCCATCACCGTCCGCGGGCCACACCTTCCGGGCGCCGCCGAGTCCTACCGGCGGCGTGAACGGTTACCGCTGCCGCGACTGCCGGACGCATTATCCTCCATGAAGCCCTCAAGAACACCCTTGATTTCATCCGGGCTCATGTTCTTCGGGCGGATGATGACGGCCGTCTTGCCACCCACCGGCCCCTGTTTCTCCAGGGTGCGGATGAGGTTTTCAACCTCTTCAAACCGGGACCGCGCACCGGCCAGCAGGATGCTGTTCGTCCGCCGGTCCGCGCTGAGCACCACGCGATCGACCTGGGCCTTCCCGCCGCGACCGGAGCCCATGCTCTCCTTGACCTTGGCGTCGGCGTCAAGAAGCTCCTGCAGCATGTCGGCCAATTCTGTTACATCCACGCCGGGCTGAAGCTGCACGATCTTGATGCCGGTGTCCGTGGCCGATTCTTCCGTGTCCAGCGTCTCGACCATCACGCGGATTTGCGACATGTCCGTCGGGTTCGCCCGGACGATGAGTTGGTCCGAGGCGTCGTCCGCGACGATCACCGGAACCATCTGCGTTGCAGAGGCTCCCCGGCCACCACGACTCCTGGAGTTGTCCACGAAGACCTGGGTCAGCATAGGCTCGATCACGGAGGGCGTAGCGTACTTTAACTTCATGAATACCGGAGCGTTACCGCCGTCCAGAACCTCCACGTCAATCTGAGCGATGACCCCCGCCAGCCGGTCGAGTTGATCCTTGCCGCCGGAGACCACAAGTGAGTTTGTAGCACTGGAAACGCTGATTCGGACATCTCCGCTGAGGCCGGCGGCGGCGCCGCCGCCGCGGCGTCCGCCAGTACTGCTACCGGGCTTCTGGAGGTATGTCTCCAGGATGCCCTGCATTTCAGTAGCATCCATGTACTTCAGGGCGAAGGTGCGGATTTCGCCCGGGCCGCGCTCCGGCGTGTCCAACTGCTCCAGGACGGCCATGATCTCCTCGAACTCAGTGTCCCTGGCCTTGATCAGCAGGGTGTCCGTTCCGGCCGTGTGGGTGATGGAGATACCGCCGCGTTGGGGCATCCAAAACCGCCGCCCGCCGCCGCCCCCCTCGGAAAAGACCTCGGTGAGGGTCTGGGCAATGCTATCCGCGTCGCCGTGCTTGACCTGCACGATGCGGACCTGCTGAGCGATGTCGCTCTTGGTGTCCACCTGCTTGATCAGCTCCTCGATCCGCTTCATATTCTCGGGGGAGGCGGTCACGAAGATGCTGCTGGAGCCCCAGTCCGGCACGGCCGTCACCTGGTCCCGCGCGGTCCGGCCGCCCCGGAAGGACTGAGTGATCATCTCGGCCACATCCCACACTATCCCGTAGGTCAGCTTGAAGGCCCGGAACTGCCGGTCCTTCTCGAGGTCGGGCTCGACGTCGAGCGACTGGACCAGGGGCGTGAGGTCGGCCATTTCCTTCTCGCTGGCGTAGACCACCAGGGTGTTGGTTCCCGCGTCGGCGGAGATGCGCATCTGCTCGCCGCGGCGGGTGCTGACCCGCTGGAATGCCGTGCTGAGCGTGCGGGCCAGGTCTTCGGCGTTGGCGTGCTCGATCTTGACGACGCGCGTGGCCCGGACCTGGCTGCCCTCCACGTCGATTTCCTTGATCAGGGCATCCACCTCCGCATGGCGCTTGGCTGAGGCGGACACGACGACCGACTGCGTGCCGTATTCCACCACCGCCGTCACCTGGTCCCGCGGACTGGCCCGGAACTGGCTGTACTGGGCGTTGATGGCATTCACGATCCCGGCCGGATCAGCGAACTGGACCGGATAAACCTGGACCGTGCGCTCGGCGTCCCCCGTGGCGGCCACGTCCAGGCTATCCACCATGGCCTGCACCTGCATGAGTTCCGCCTCCGTGGCGAACACGAGAAGCGAGTTGGTCCGGGTCTCCGCGAGGATCTGCATGGTGGTGTCGCCCTGGCGGGCCCGCGTGGTGGCCCGGAACAGGCTCTGGAGCTTCTGGGCCACCTCATCGGCATTTGCTTCCTTCAGCGGGATGAGGTGCGTGGTGCGGCTGGTGCGCTCGATGTCGATCTTTCCCAGCAGTTCCTTGATCTTCGCCTGGTTCTGCGGGGAGGCCGTTGCCACCAGGGCGCTGGTGCCCCACGTGTAGCCGAACGCCACCTCGTCCTCCGGCCGCTGCCCGCGGGTGCGCGGGAAGGCGGCGTTCAGGGCGTTGATGGTGGAGCCGGGGTCGGCGTACTTCAGGTCGTAGACCTCCGGGACCCGCCCGGTCAGATTCGCCGGCTCCTGGTCCAACTGGACGACGATCTGCTGGACCTCCTCGATCTCCGCCGGCGTGCCGGAGAGAACCAGGAGGTTCATCGCGTCATCCGGCACAACCGTCACCGGCAGTTGCCCGGTGCGGGTGCGACCTCGCACGCCGATGACCTGGTTGACCGTATTCGCTACGTCGGAAGCCCGGGCGTTCTTCATGGTGTAGAACTGCTGCACCTTGCCCTGGCCCTTGTCCACGTCCAGCTCTTTCAGCAGGTTCGCGATCACCTCGTGGTTGTCCGCACTGGCCGTCACCACCATCTGGGTGGTGGAGACCACGGCGGTGCTGACCTGGTCAATCTCGGCCATGCGCACGCCGGAGACGCGGAACATGGTGTTGATGGCGTTGGCCGCCGCGTTCGCATCGAGCCATTCGAGCGAGTAGGTGCGAGCTTCACGCGCGGTGAGCTTCCCGGCGCCCTCCTTGTCCAGCTCTGCAACCATCGTCTTGATCTGATCGATGTTGGCCTGGCTGGCCACCACGACGATCTGCTTGCTGGACACGCGCGGCGTCACGGAGACGGTGAGCTCGGCCGGGTTGATGTTCTGCAACTGGGCGTCGCGATACGCTTTCTGCCGATTGGCGAACTCCTGGGTAACCTGTGTGGCTGCGTCGTCCGCGTTCAGGTACGCAAGCTGAATCGTCTCGGTGACCAGCGGAATCGGCGGCGTTCCGGCGTACTCCTCCAGCTTGTCGATCACCTGGGCCTTGATCTCGTCCTGCTGTTTGCGCGTGCCGCGGACGATCAGCGTGTTGCTGGGCGCATCGGCCTCGGCCCGCGGAGGTTCACTCCCGTCGGCCGCACGACCGCTGTACAGTCGGTTGATGTGCTGGGCCACGTCGTTGGCCTTGGCCTGCACCAGGTGGTAGACCGTCGTGACGATCTCCGCATCGGGCGGGGGCGGCACGTCCAGGGTCAGCAGCACCTGCTCCACGATCTGGAACGTCGCGGTACTCCCCATGACCATGATGGAATTCGTGCGGGCGTCTGCCGTGGCGCCGAACGCAGCGCCGGTGTTCTTGAGCGCCGCACCCAATTGCCGCACGAGCGACAACATCTGTTCGAGAATCTGCGTCGCCTGCGCGTGTTTGAGCTGGAAGATGCGTAACTGCACCGGCGAGGTCAGCGGCACATCCAGCATGGTGACCATGGACTCAATCTGCGGAATCAGCTCCTCCGGTGCCCGAACGAACAGTTGCATGGTCCCGTCGTCGCCGATGATGGTGATGGCGGCGTTTCGGCCCGCCTGACCGAGGGCGGCCAGCAACGTCTGGGCCAGCGTGGTCGGCGTGGCGTTCTTGACCGGAATGACCGTGGGCTTGCTCTCCTCCAGTGCCTTGGTCTTCATGTTCGCGATGCGCTCTGTGATCTCCGCACGCAACTCGGGTGGAGCGGTAACGAGCACGGTGTTGGTCTCGGACTCGGCCGCGATGGTGACTCTCTTGGCTCCGCCACGTCCTTTGTCGCTGTAGACCGTACTCAGTGCCTTCATAACCTTGGTCGCGTCCAGGATGGTCGGCAACGGGAATTCCATGACCTGGACGTCTTTCTCCTGGTCGAGGGCTTCGATCAGCGGCTCGATCTTGGGGAAGTCGATGCTCAAGGCGCTGATGACCAGTGCGTTGCCATCTTCATCCACGATGACGGTCGGGTCATTCAGGCCGGAGGGATCGTAGCCTTCCGGTCCCCGCCCTCGCCCGGACGAGGCCCCGGCCTTGAAGAGCTTTTCGAGCTGCGGGGCAATCTTGTTGGCATCCGCGTACTTCATGGGGATGGTCCGCAGCTCTCGCGCGGGCACCTCCTGGGCTTCCAGCTTCGCGACGAACTCTTCCACCAACTTGATGGCCGGGGGCGGACCCATGACCATCAGGGTGTTTGTGGCCGGGTTGCTGGTGAGGTTGATGTCCTCTGCCACGTTGATGCCGGCCTCTTCGGCGCCGGCCATCTCGATGATCTGCTCACCCATCTGGGCGGCTGCGGCCGCCGCGGCCGCCGCGTTCGCGCCACGCGGCGTAGACCGCACGGTGCTGGTTCGCCGCGCTCCGATGCCCAGCAACGACTTGAGCAGGTCCTCCACGTCGCCGGCGTTGAGTTTCTTCAGTTCGATGATCTTGAAGTCTTCCGGCTTGTCGCCCTTGCGGTCGATGGTGGCCAGCAGCTTCACGATGGTGGGGAAGTCCTGCGTGGCGGCGCGGATCACCAGCGTCCGCGTCCGCGGGTCGGGCACCACGCGGAGCCCGGAGGCGGCCGCCATGGCGGCCATCTGCTGCTGAAGCATCTGCTGCTGTTGCTGTGCTTGTTGCTGCGCCTGCTGCTCCGGGGTCGGCTGGCCGGGTTCGCCGGGCCGCCGGCCGCCCTTTTCACCCTCCGGTTGACCCGGCTGGCCCGGCTGATTGCCGGGCTGCTGTCCCCGCGCCCCGCGCGGCGTGGGTATCCGCTGCTGAGGCATGTTGAACATCGCCTCCAGAAGCTGCGCCGCGACGCGCACGTCCACGTACTTCATCCGGTACACGCGGATGTCCGGCGGCAGGGGGACGTCACCAAGATCGTCTCCAAGCTTGTCGAGCATTTCGCGGATGTCGGTCAGATCCCGGCCCATGCCTTCCAGGATGAGGACGCCGGTCTCATTGTCATACCGGACTTTGACAGGCACCTGCTCCGGCCTGGACGCCTCTGTTTCGGCATCCGCCGATTCCGCCGCGGGCGATGCGGTGCCGGTCACCGC
Source organism: Phycisphaerae bacterium (assembly GCA_016929015.1). Taxonomy (GTDB): domain Bacteria; phylum Planctomycetota; class Phycisphaerae; order UBA1845; family UBA1845; genus JAFGJQ01. The sequence goes on from JAFGJQ010000055.1 coordinate 10,227, forward strand.
GCGACGTACGTCTTCGGCTGTGGGTTGCTTCTGTTCGTGAACTGGCTGCGTCGTCGGCGCAGGCCCCGCGAGTTCATCTTCATCCGCGTCAGCCAGGGCTGTGCTCGCAGCGAGCAAGGCTTCGAGATCAGCGTCCAGGCAGGCGGGCAGCACGCAGGGAAGCGTGGCGCCGTTCTCACTGTTGGCCGGTTCCCCCGGACTCAGCGGCGTCACCTGCTCGATCAGGCTCTCGTAGTCGATCGCGTTCGGGTTCGCGGCATCGACTTCAATCGGAACACCGGGCAGGCGGCTCTGCAGAATCAGGGCAATCTCCCTGGCGGTCAGGCCCACGCGCGGGATCGGCACCGCCAGTGTCTTCACCTCCGTCTGCTCTTTCGAGGGTTTGTCAATGAATCGAGCGATGAGATCCTCGACAACGGGAAACGTGTCCGGATCACCTGCGACCGTCAGATACTGTGTGAAAGCGATGGAATCGACTTTCGGGGCCTTGTCTTCGCCGAGCATCTTTTCCAACATGCCCTCAAGAGCGAAGACCGCATCGTACGGATCGGCGTACTTCAACTCGATCATTTTGGCTGGAGGCGGAGTGGTGCCCGATCCGAGGGTCGGTTTCTCACCACCCGTCCCCTCATACAGCGCGTGCAGCGAGTCAATCTGCGCGATCTTGGCCTGGCTGGCCATGACGACCATGGTGCCGCCATAGGGGTCCGTCACGAGCTTGATGTCCTTGCCCGCACGAGGACCACCCACCGGCGCGAACCAATCCGACTCCTCCTTGCCTTGTGGCTTGGGAGGCAGCCCCCCCGAGTCCAGGAACGTCATCACGATGTCGGCGAAGTCCTCCACGTCGCAATTGGTGAACTGGTACACCTTCGTGGCAGACCCCTCGCCCACTTCGGCGTCGAGCATCTTGACCCACGTTTCGACCTCGTCGACCCGGTCGGCGTAGCCGGCCAGCACCAGGGCGTTGCCGCCGGGAGCGGGCATCACGGTCACATCCTGGCCGGACGCGCTTGCTACCGAAGCCGCGGGCGTGGGAGGCGATCCCGGAGGCCCGCCGCGCCGACCGCCCGAACGATCGGGCCGGCGAATCGAAACGGATCGCGTTCCAGCACCCAACATGGCATTGATGGTGTTGGCCATTTCGATGGCGTCGGCCCTTTCCAGCTTCACCGTTCGGACGACCCTCTCGCCATCCTCGCGATCCAACTGGTCGATCAGCATCTCGGCCTCGGTCATGAGCACACCCGGAGCCATCACCAGCAGCCGCCCCCCGGCCGCATCGGGCTCAACCAGCACGGTCGACGGGGCCGGACCCTTGCCGCCGGGCGCCGCCGCCTTGATCGTTCCGGCGGCAACGGCCTCGGCGTATTTCGCGTCCAGGACGCTCTTGACCGTCTGAGCGGCCTGGTTCACATCCGCGTACTCCAGTTCGAAGAAGTGCACTTGAGCCGTATCGCTCGCCCGCGGCACGTCCAGCTCCGCCAGCAGGCTGGCGATCTCTTCCATGGTCTCGGTCGGGGCAACTACGAGGAGGCTATCGCCCAGCTCGGCGATCCTGACGTCACTGCCGGGAACGTTCACGGACACCGGAGCGGCCTGCGGCTGATTGCCTCGCCGCGGCGGGCGGCGGACCGGCGCCTGCGGCCCGGCCTGGTCCAGGATCAGAGCCTGGATCACGCCACGAGCCTCGGCGGGGGTGATGTACTTCAGCTTGAACGTCCGTTGCTCCTGGAGTTCGTCCGTGTCATATCGTGCGACAAGCTCCTCGAGCCGCTTCAATTGTGCGGATGAGACACTGTTGTCGACCAACACGGCATCAACGTCCGCCGCCAACTTGACTGCCTCGGCCAGCCCCATCTGGGTCAGAATTTGCTGGAGGGTCTCCACGATCTCCTGCGGATCAGCATTCGCAACGGGAATGCGCTGCCACTCGATCACCGGCTCGGCATCGGCGTCCAGGTCCTGAATGAGCGGCCAGTAGCGATCGTCCCACTCTTCATCCGAGCAGAGCACATAGAGCATGTTCGTGGCGTCGTCGCCCTGGAATTTCTCGCCGGTTTGTTGGGCGGCGGTGGGACGGCGCGGGGCTTGCCTGCCTCTGCGGGGCGCAGCGGCCGGAGGCGCCGCGGGGGCGGCCCCCGCGTCCAGGGCCTTGAGCATGTTGGCCACCGCGGACGGCTTGGCGTGCTGCAGCCGGGCTTTGTGCAGGGTTTCTTCATCCTGAGCCACGTCCAACTCCGTCAGGATGGTGACCGCCCCTTCGATGTCGGCGGCAGTGCCTCCGGCGATGATGACGGACGTGCCCGACGGATCGGCCACGAAGCGAAGCCCGCTTCCGTCGCCGTGGATGATGTCAAACAGGGTCTGGGCCTCGGTGACCAGCTTGTCCAGGTCGGAGGCGTTTTCGATCTCGACTCGCCGGTACGGGTCCGGCTGCTCCACGTCAAACTGGGCGACCAGGTCGTTCACCTGCTGCACCTGTTCGTCGTCACCGACGACGATGAGCTGGTTCTGGTCCGGGCGTGGGATGATGGTAAGGTTCTCAACGTTCACGTTGGCCGCCGGCGCGGGTTTGGCCGGCCGGCCCCGCCGCGGCTGCGGCGCCGGCGCTGCGCCCGGCGCGCCGGTCAGGATCGGGTTGGCGATGGAGAGGAAGTCCTCCACGGCAATGTGCTGAAGCTGAATGACGACGGGGTCGAAATCGCGGGACTCCCGGATGTCGATCAGGGCCAGAAAGTCGCGGATTTCCTGGATCTTCTCGGGCACGGCGCGGAACAGGATTCTCCGGTTCGCATCGTCGGCGACCGCCTCAATGGGCCAGACGTTCGCGTCGGCCGCCTGAACGGCGCCCCGGACGCGGGGGCGATTCGCGGCGGCGTCGCTGAATCCGTCCACCATCTGCTTGATCGTATTCAACGCCTGTGTTGCAGAGATATGCCGGACCTGCACGAACTCTCTCTTACGGGGATCGTCCGTGCTCCGTTCGGAGAACTTCTTCACCAGATCGATGAACTTGTTCACGTCACGGGCGAGGGCGAACATGGTAATGGAGTTCGTCTGCTGGAACTGGGCGGTCTGCACGTAGTCCGGCAGAAAATCGCGGAAGGGCGTCACATCATCGATGGTGCCGCTCTGAGGCGTGTACAGCACCATCACCAACTCCATCTGATCGAGATTGGCGTCCGTAAACAGCTTCTCACTCACGAAGATTCGATCGTCCGGCAGGAATCGCTTCATCTCGGAAACGCGTCGAACCGCGAAGCCGTCCTTCTCTTTCTGGATGTAGTACTGCTGCGGATGACTGAAGAGCAGGTTGCGGATCCGGCTCAGCACTTCTTCGTAAGTCAACTCCTCTGCGGATTCGAAATTGACGGGGCCGCCCGGGGGCCGCTCGCCGATGACGGCTACGCCGGTTGCTCTCTGGAACCCGTCGATCAGGTCGGCATACGTGCCGTCCTTGATGCTGAACTTGTACCACCGTTCCTCCGGCGGCTTACCGATGTTCTCCGGACTGACAAGCACGCTGTCGGACACGGGCGCGGACCGCTCGGCGGGCGGGCCCATGTAGTCTTGCGGCTCCGGCGTGCGCGACGTGCTCCGTGAATGTGTGCGCCGCGGCGCGCCCGTCGAGGCGCCGCTCGACTTGCGAATGTTGCTGGAGGGCGGGTCGGCGCTCGGACCGGCCGGGGCCAGTTGCGCCCAGACCAGGCAGGCCGCCCAGGTCCAGACCGCGGCCGCCCGTGCCGCCCTGTATGTCGCCGTCTTGTGCGTACTGCTGCAAATCATCGTTCTGTCCTCGCTGTCCGGCGGGAACTCCACTGGCATCCCGCCTCAAGGTCTCGGGGCCGGATCCGTCTCGGCGATCACGCCGACGCCGATCGCACAACACCCTCCCCGCGCGCCGTCGGTCCGGCCGTTCCCATCCAGCGGGCGAACGGGGAACCCACGCCCTCGTCCGCGCCGGTGACGGCCGGCGTCGTCTCCGCCGGCCCGTCCGGTCCGTTTGTATTCATCTCATCCATGCCGTTTGTGCCCGCATCCATCGGGTACTCTTCGTCGTCCGGCGGGTCCGCCGGCTGCGGTTCAAGTCCCCGGTCGGATTCGTCGTCCGCGTCCTCGGCGATGCCGTCCGTCGATGACGCCGGGGGGCCCACCGGATCTTCCAGGGCCCTCAGGTTTTCCACGCCGATCAGGATTTCCGGGTAGGCCGTCGCGACCTCCACCGGCACGCAGTCGGCCAACCGCTCGCCCGTCGGGTAGAATTCCTCCGCTCCGTTGTCTCTACGCGTCACGGCACCCAGCGGATGCACCAAGATAATGGAGCCGCCGTCGAGATCATCCCCCACGTATTTCACCTCGCGGAGCGTGGTGTTGACCCGGCTGGCGATGGTGACTTCGCCGCGGCCGTAGGTCCAGGCCATGGTGATGAACTTCTCATGGCGGAGCGGATCGCGTATCTCCGGCGGTGGCGGCGGTCCTTGATCGTCGTCGCCCGGACCGACCGGTGGGGGCGGGGGCGGCACAGGCTCGGCCACCGGCGGCCAGAACGGTTCGGCCATGGCCAGCAGATTCGGATCGTTGTGCTTGATGATTGCATCAGGCGGGTCGCCCGTTTCGATCGCGCCGGCCGCCTTCATCCTGGGCAGCACGGTGACCTCCACGTCAACGTCGATCTTGACCCGGTCCTCCCTGAGCCGCTTGGTGGCCGGCGACAACTTGAGGCTGGTGCACTGGGCCACGCCGGGCAATTCGTACAGATCCCGCACAAACCGCAGCGCATTCGCCCAGGTGCCCTCGGCGGTCACCGAAAACTTGACCGCGGCGATCTTGGTCTTGGGGTCCTCAATGATCTTCGGCGCCACCCGGGCCCGGTCGAGGCTGCACCCCAACATCAATGCGTCGATGCGGGGCTTGACCTCGGCCTGCACGGCATCCGCGTCGGTGCCACCGGTGCGGGCCACGTATTCCGCATATAGGGCCTGGTCATCCTGGAACTGGCTCTGAATCTTTTCGAGGTCTTCCAGCTCCTCGCGGGCGTCGGCGATCCGCCTGGTGTAATCGAACGCGCTGCCCAGGTTTGGCGCCAGCCGGGAGATGACGATCACGCCCACCACGGCCGCAAACCCGATCAGGAGTTTTTTCTCACGTGCCTTCATCGTCACTCCCGCCAGCTCAACCGCGGTCGCTGGGACCGCGTTCAGCGCTCTCGTCTGCCCGGGCCAGGTCCGGTCGTTCCCTCGCGCCCACCACCGTGATGTCCAACTTCCCCGACACGGGGTGCGTTCCATATGCCGCCGTGCTGGTCGCCCCCTGCTTCACGTCGTAGTGCCGGCTCGTCTCCCCGCCCACGCGGAAATCGTGCAGCCGATTCACCAGCTCGGTCAGCACCTGCGGAGTGGTCGCCTTCACCCGCAGTGTGATCGAGCGGTCCTTCTGCTGCATGCTGATATCTTCCAGCACCAGTTGCTCGGTACCGGGCAGGCAGGCCAGAATGTCGTGCATCTCGTCAATCCAGACAACCTGGTCCGCCTCCAAGTCCCGCACGATGCCGACCAGCTTGCTCAGCGATTCCATCTCCCTTTTGTTGGACTGCGCCTCCTCGATCTGCCTCTTCAACTCCGCCAGTTGACGCTTCTGCGGCGTCACGGTCTGGTGGTACAGAACGCCGGCCGCCGCAAGGAACAACGCCGCCACGGCAGCCACGATCGGCAGCTTGCGAAGACGCTGTTCCGTCTTCGTGACCACCTTCTTGGGATGCAGGAAGTCAATGTGGTCTTCCGGCCGCGACGTCTGGGCCTCGATCAACCCCAGCGCCGCCGCGAAGCCGCAGGCATCCCGACCCCGACTACCGTCCCAGCCGAAGTGAACGGCCGGGTTGAACAGCTCGGCGGTCATGTCGAAGCGGTCGCGCAGCGCCTCGGCCAACCGCTCTTCCAGCCCGGTGTCGCCTCCGATCACCACGTGGCTGATCGTCACGCCGGGCTCTTCCGAGCGGTATGCCTCGACGGACCGGACCACTTCCATTACCAGAGCGTTCAACGCCGCGGACCGCTCATCACCGCGAGCCGGTGGCGGGCTGCCCGACAGGCGAAGGGACAGGCCCTCGTCCGGCGTCGGCGGCGGCTCGGCTTGGAACGCTCCGCGGGCGTGCGGCTCGGGCTCCCTCGGCACCACCACGGAGGCCGCCCGCGTGAACGTGAGCTGGCCGCCGGAAATCACGTCGATCTCCGTGAACGTGCTGCCCACGTCCACGAACAACACACGCTCATGCCGGCCGGCGTCCAGCACGGCGTTGACGGCCAGCCGGTTGGCATGGGGCCGCAGGCCCGCCCGCAACAGTTTCAGCCCGGCGGCCTTCAGAATGGCCCGGTACGCATCGAGCACGTCCAGCCGCACGGCCGCGACCACGGCGCTGTGCGCGCCCCGATCACCGTCCGGCACGGGGGCCGCGTAGTCGACGGCGGCCTGGGACGCCGGGAACGCCAGCTCGCGTTCAAACTGCAGAGCGATGACCCCGGGCAGGTCTTCCGGCGCCGCCGGCGGCAGGCCCCGAAGTCGCTTGACCGTCACGCGGTCGCGCGGCAGCCCGATCAGCGCGTCTCGGGTACGGATGTGCTCTCGGTCCAGGAACTCGCGAAGAAGTCGGCCAAAGGCCGCCGGATCGGCCGGACTGATGTCCGGCGGGATGGCAAACGACTGCACGCGGAGAATGCGGCTTCGGCCCTTCCGGACGGCCGCATGCACCACGCGCACGTCGTGATCATCCCAGTCCAGGGCGAGCAACTGTTTTTCAACGAGCGCTGGCAACACCCGGTTGCCCTCCTTTCCGTTCGTCCTCCAGCCGCAACGGGTATCCAATGCCCAGCGGCGTGAGGTCACGGTAATAGACGATCTGGGCCACCGGCCCCCGCATCTGCAAAACGGCCTGAATCCGCGAAACGGTGCCCACGTGAGTCGCGAACCCGACGGACTCCACCTCAAACTGAAACCCGCGGGCAGTGACGAACGGAATCACCTCGGCCATGGTGCCCTCGTCCACGACGTTGTGGATGAGGAGCCAGGCCGGCGTTCGCTTGGCGGTGGAGTCCAGCGCCGCCCGCTGGGCCACGATGTCATCCACCATCTGGGCCGTCAGGAACGGGACGCAGCGCAGCACCTCCGCCGGCGCGGTGTTCACGTCAACCAGCCCGACCTGCTCCGGCTGAATCCAGAGAGAGAGGCGGTCCAAAATGCGGTGAAAATCCTCCAGTGTAAACGGGCTTGGAAGCCACTGACCGCCGCCCTGGGGCACCGGCTTGAGCAGGTCGACCAGGCTGTACATCTCGGTCATCTGGTTCCGCGATCCGCCGCGGGTGGGTTGCGAAGTCGACGCTCCGCCGCCGGCGCCGTTTGAGTTCGCCTCTTCGGAGTAGTCCGCGGCCAGGGCGGCGGCGATGAAATCCAATTCCTCGTCCGAGAAGAACTCGGCCAGGTCCTCGCGCACGCCGTCAATCCCCTTGCCGATGTAGAATCGAGGCTTGTTGTCGTTGGCCGTGTTGAAGTCACGCGAGTAGACCGTGACGTACGGATAGAGGCCGCGGTTCAACTCACCGTCGCCGTCATCCAGCGGGAACGACAGCTCGCCGTCGTTCTCATTCGGCGAGAGCAGCCCGTTCCGGTCGTAGTCTTCACCGTACAGAATCTGAGCGGTGAACCCGCGGACCATGAGGAGTTCTTCGACCGTGTCAAACGGAGCGTTCTTCGGACGGTACGGCGGATCGAGCGTGGCATAGTAGGCGGACTCGGCCCCATGCTCACCCGGCGCATCGTCCTCGTCGCGCCAGTCCATCAGGGCGTCCGCCATCTCCTCGACCGGTGCCTCCGGGAAAACCTGTGCAATCAGGGTCCGGAGCTGGTCGCGGCTGGCGGTGTTGATGTTCAGCCTGGCGGCCTCGTTCGTCAGCCCGTAGCGGACTTCGATCTCGTCATTCGCCGGGTCGTCGGCCACGATGCTGAAAAGGAACGCGGGCCGCCGGTCATTCTCCACCTCGGTGGCGTCGGGCTGTCCCAGATCCGTGGGTTCCAGGTCGCCCCGCCAGACGAGGACGCGGCGCAGCTCATCCGGGTTGTTGTACCACGCGTCCGTCTCCAGACGCCGCTCCCGCAGCAGAAGCATGACCCGCTGAATGCCCGCATCCGCCGCCTGGCGGGTCTGAAACCGGTGCAGCGCCCCGCGCGTCACCGCCAGATCCGCGTTCATCTCGAACGAAAAACTCGCCGCCAGCAGCGCAATGAGCACGAGCACCAGCAGCACGACCGGCAGCACGAAACCCCGGCGCACCCGCCCCGCGGGCGGTCGCATACGGCAGAAACGGGGTCTCGGACTTCTGTTCATGATACCGGCCTACTGGGCGCTCTCCGCCTCCTCAAACGACGATGCCTCCCGCGTGATCCGCGAGCCGAAAAACTGGTCGGCCTGCAGCATCCGCACCATCACCGTATACCGATCCTCATACAGCTCGCGCAACTCGTAGCCCTCGAGGTCCTCCTCGTCGTCCACGATCTCCAGGTCGCGATACTCCTCCGGCAGCACGGCCGTGTAACCCACCGTGATCCGCACCATCTGCGGCAGCGTGTTCCCGCCCTGAATCTCCCACGTGTCCCACCAGGTCGCCCCGTCGTAGTACCGGAACTCGATGAACTTGATCTCCGGCGCGTACAGCTCTTCCTTGATCGCCGCGTGCTCGTCCGTGCCTTCCTCGCCCTCGATGACCACCGCCTGGTTGAACGTCTGCGTCTCGCGGCGCACCAGCCCCAGCGGCCGGGGGTAGCCCTCGTCGTCCAGGTTCTCCTCGTCCCACGCGATGTAGTACCGGATTTCCCGCAGGTCGAACTGGCCTGCCAGCGGCTGCTCCGTGATGTCCCGCCGCCGCATCAGTTCCTTGCCCGGCAGGGTCAGCGTATACACGGAAACCGCATTCTTCGTGCCGATCAGACCGGTGCCGTACCCCGTGGTGTAGCCGGTGGCCGTTCGCACTTCCTCGGCGATCCGGTCCAGCACCACGCGAGCCAGTTGCAGGTCGCGCGTGCGCTTCAGGCCGTCGTCACGGGCGACCAGCGACGAGGCGTAGAACGAGTACAGCGTGCTCAGCAGAAAAACGAGCAGACCCGTGGCGATGATCATCTCGATCAAGGTGAACGCGGAACGAACTGTGCAGGTCCGACGTCTCACTGCGCTTCAATTCCTTCGCGACGATTTCCTCGCCGACCGCCCCGGTCGCCCTGCCCTCCTCGCCGGCCACCGCCGTCCACCGGCTCCGTCGCGTCGGACGGCGGCCGCCCGCCCCGACGCGGCGGGTTCGCACTCCGACCACCAGCCGAGCCGTCCGGAGCGGCACCTTCCTGAGGACCGCGCCGGCCGCCCTCTCCGCCGCGACGCGGCGGACCGGGCTGCGGTGCCCCGCCCACGCCGTCGGGCCCCTGCCCGCCCCCCGCGCCGGGCACCTCGAACTCCGTGGCATTTTCGGCGGCGCCGGTGCCGTCGTCTTCCTCGTCCCCGGCGTCTGCCTCCTGCGCCTCCTCCATGAGCTGTCGGAGGTCGTCCGGCAGCATGGGCAACAGGTCTTCCATATTCATGCCGAAAGCCTGGAGCAGGGTCGGCAGTACCTCGACCAGGTCTTCCAGGCTCAGATCGCGGAAGAGGGCCGGGTCCAGGTCATAGGGGTCCAGCCCGGACTCCCCCACGCCGGACAGTTGCTCCGCGAGCTTCTCCGCCTCATCCGCTTTCATGCCGAAGTCGCGGGTCA
>JAFGJQ010000056.1 GCA_016929015.1 Phycisphaerae bacterium
CAGTCCAACGCCGGGAACAAGGCTCCGGCCAAAGCGTTGGCTCCACAGACACGATCTCCCTGTAAAAAAACCAGTCTTCCTCACGAAACACGTATGGTACTGACAAGGACGGCGACCGGAGCCTTGTCCAGCGTTTCGCATGTTCAGCGTTGGGCGACGAACGGAGACGAACCTTGCGCCGGCGAACGAAAGCCAGGGGCACGCGCCGCGTGACGTCCGAAACGCCACAAGGTCACTCTTCGTTCATCGGGCTGACGCGGGAGGAAAAGTACGGAATGACGAACAGTACGAATGACGGATTCAAACGAAATACACGCGTCCGCCCGTGCACTTCATGTTGTCTATCACCGTTTATTTCATACCCGATAACGCGAAAAAGTCAAGAGCGCGGCGCCCCAAAAGTGACGAATTGTTGCCGGCGCGTTACTTGTTACCCATAATGAGCACGCTGCGGCGGCGTCACCTGGGACTCTGCGGGCACCTGCCGTCGCGATTGCCGGGTGCTCTGTCCATCGGCCGGCACACACGCATGCGGATTCCTGATCGACCTGGTTCACCGGAGGCTGCGATGGCATCGGACTCTGACACCTTGGCTTGCGCTTGGGAGCGTGCGACTGACCAGGACGTTCTCCGCGCGGCGTTCCCTCCTGATCTGTCCTACTCCAACACAGCCCTCGCCGCGGTCTACCGCGAGTTTGTTCGCCGCGGCCTTCAACCTCCGCCTCAACCCAATGCAGAACCCCGGATTCCAATCGGTTTGCGCTCCGAACGAAGATGTGTCCTGATCGGAATGGCCGCGTATGTCGTCAGCATGTGCCTCTGGCTCTTCGTCACGGGCAACCCAACCGGCGTGATGTTTCTTTGGACGAGCATCCTGCTTGACGGTCTCTGGAAGTCACTCCTGCTGCTTCCCCCGGGTATCGTCGCCGTGCTCACCACGGTCCGCTTCATTCGCGGATGCCGATTGGACCCGGAAGGGCACACGCGATGCGGCCGTTGCGGACACATCCTGCGGGGGCTGACGGAGCCTCGTTGTCCCGAATGCGGCAACGTGCTCTGAGCATTTGCGGATCCTGGTGTCCTGTCCCATCCGGGCGTGCCCCTTGCAGACAGACCGAAAAGCCCTATCCACCGCGTCGGCCCGAATGCGAAGTGCGGCCGGGCTGCACGCCACACTCGGATCACCACCGCAGGCCCTTCGGCGCCGATCAGACCAGGCGGCTCGACGCCGGCAGAGAGAATCTCAGGCAAGCGCACCTGTCACGATGAATCGCCACGATCTCGATTACGCCCTTGGTGGCCGGGCACTGGCGCACTATACTGCCCCCGAAGGCGACGGAGCGCCGGGACACCGTGTAACAGCATTCGGCCGCAAAAGGGCGGGGCCATCGCGATGACGGATTGGCTGATCGCACAATCAACGCTCGCGGATCGGGTGGGACGGCTCGGAGCGCGTCTGTCCGACATCGAGCTATACGATCTTCTCCGGGTCGCCCTCGAGATGTTCCTCATCGGGATCGTGGTGTACTTCACGCTGCGATTCCTTCAGGGCACTCGCGGGGCCCGACTCCTGCGGGCCATCGGCCTGATCGTCGTCGTCAGCTTCCTGGTGGTCCGCCTGGTGGCCGCAAAGCTCGAACTCGACCGCATCAGCTACGTGTACCCGTACTTCCTCGGAGCGGTCTTCCTCATCACGCTCATTGTGTTCCAGACGGAGCTGCGCCGCGGTTTGTTGCTCATCGGAGCGAACTGGTGGTCGCGAAGCTGGGCGGAGGAAGCCGCCCGGGTCATCGAACCGGTCGTCCAGGCCGCCGCGAGCCTGTCCAAGAAGAAGGTCGGCGCCCTGATTGCCGTCGAACGGAGTGTAGGCATGGCCGCCGTGGCCGAGACAGGCGTGACCCTCGACGCGGTGGTCAGCGCCGAGCTTCTCGGCTCGATCTTCTGGCCCGGTTCCGTGCTCCACGACATGGGCGTCATCATCCGGGGCAATCGGGTTGTCGCGGCCGGGTGCCAGTTCCCGCTGGCCGATTCCGACGATGTCGACCGCTCGCTCGGCAGTCGCCACCGCGCCGCGGTGGGCATCAGCCACGAATCCGACGCGCTGGTGGTTGTGGTCAGCGAAGAAACGGGCACCATCTCGGTGGCCGAACATGGTCGCCTGCGCCGCTCATTGACCCCTGATACCCTCCGCCAAATCCTGACCGAGGGCCTCGCGGGCGGACCGGGACGGGGAGCCCGGGGCGGCTTCCTGCGTCGCGAGAAAGCCGCCGTGCCGCGTCCATCCGTCGCTCGCGAGGAAAACCCGGATGCGTCCGGGACAACGCTGTCCAAGGCAAAGGCAGGTGTCTGACATGGCCCAGATTAAGCTCATCTCCATGACCGTGGGGCTGACGGTGCTGATCTGGGTGTTCGCAGACCAGCTCCTGCGTGAATCGGACGAGCTGCTCGTCCACGTGCGTCTTGCCTCGGCCGGCCCGCCGGGCATGTCGGTAAGGACGCCGGACGACCATCCTCCCTCCTTCCGAGTGCGAGTCAGCGGCCCGCGACGCATCATCGCCAAAAAGTTGGTCGGCGGTTCCGTCGGCGTGGACCTCCCGGTCACGGAACGCAAGACCGGCCGGTACACTCTGAACATGCCTGAGGAGTTGCGTAAGCTCCAGGGCCCCTTCGACGGCCTGTCAATCGAGTCCGTCAACCCCGAAAACCTTGAGATACTCGTGGACAACACGGTCACCGTTGAGATGGAGGTCCGCCTTCGCGAGACAGACGCTTTCGACTTCGAGATCGACCCCACCGTGGAGCCGACACTGGTTCGAGTCACGATCTCGGAGCTGGCGCTATACGGGCTGCCGCCGGACATCCCCGGCATCCCGCCCGACCAGCGCTTTGTCGCCCTGAACGTCAACCGCCACCTCGCCAAGTCCCCTCCGGGCACCCTCTTCTCCCGCGATGTCATGCTGGAGCATCGCGTGGCCGGGGTAAACGTCCGGATCGAACCGCCGGAGGTGCGACTCGTTGCCCAATTGACGCAACACCGCAAGGAAGCCACGATCCCCGCCGTCCCCATCAACTTTCAAGGGAGCGCAACGGTATTAAATCGTTACTTTATCGACCAGCGCGACCCGTTCACCCTTCTCACCCAGCCAATCACGCTCCGTGGTCCGGACGACGTGCTCGACCAGATCACCTCCGGGCAGATCAAGCTGTTCGGGATCATCACATTGACGACCCCAAACGCCGACGAGGTGGGCAAGTTCCAGCAGGCAGTGCCGCACTTCAACCTCCCCTCGGGCGTAGAGTTGGTGGGGTCGCCCGACCCGGTCGAGTTCCGTCTGATGCTTAGACCCTCGCCGGACAACGGCATCGACTCACCCCAGGCGTCGCTGGAATAGGGCGGAGATTTTCCGGCCGGCCCACTTGACACGGCGTGGCGCCCGGCTATTCTACTCGGTGCGGTGACATTGCGTGCAGGGAAACACCCGTCCCCATTCCGAACACGGTAGTGAAGCCTGTACGGCCGAGGGTAGTCGAAAGGCGAGATTAGGTGATTGCCGCATTATTTTGAAAGCCCGCTTCGGCGGGCTTTTCTTTTGTCGTCATCGAATGGGTCTGTGCCCGGCGAGGCCCTGGCTTCCGCCGTGGCGAGCCGGGTGCTGCAACTCTTTGTGAGGAGATCCAGGCGTGGGAGTAGTCTTCGCGGTTCTGGTTGCGATTGGGGTTTTCCTGGCGTCGTTCGGGGCCATATTCACCCCACTGGTGCTGGCCATGTAACGCAGACGCTGTGCACGGCGACGGCCCGGCGGCCGGCCGCTGCACGAAGACCCACCAAAAGGTGAAAGAGGATGAGTGCCCGCATTGTGATTGTGACCGGGGGAGGTCGGGGGATCGGCCGGGCCACGTGCCGGCGATTCGCGGCGGCCGGCGACCAGGTGGTGGCCGTTGCCCGAACGGCTTCCGAGATCGAGCAGACTCGCGATCAGATTCAGGCGGACGGCGGCGCCTGCGCAGCCCGCGCCGCGGACCTCAGCCGCCGTGAGGAGGTCGAACGGCTCATCGACTCCGTCCATCACGAGTTCGGCCGGATAGACGTGCTGGTGAACAACGCCGGCGCGGTGGCCAAAGGGCCGGCCGCGACGATGGACCCGGCCGCGTTCGAGACCATGGTGGCCGTGAACATCTCGGCAGTCTTCTTCGCCACTCGCCGGGTCTGGCCGATCATGGAAGCTCAGGGCGGCGGCACGATCATCAATGTATCGTCCATCTCGGCGTTCGACCCGTTCCCGGGACTGGGCACGTACGGCGCGACCAAGGCGTGGGTGAATACGTTCACGCTGGGCCTGGCGGGCGAGGGCCGCAAGGTGGGCATCCGGGTGTTCGGTGTGGCACCCGGCGCCGTGGAGACCAGAATGCTCCGCAGCATCTTCCCCGACCTGCCGGCCCATCACGTGCTTTCACCGGAGCAGCTCGCCGACACGATCTTCGCCGTGGCCCAGCCCGAGTTCGCGCATGCGACGGGCCAGGTCGTCGTGGTTCGCAGTTGACCTTCCGCCCGGCCGAGCGGCGTTCATGAACCGCCCAAAATCGTGACACTGGGTGTCTGACGCGCAGCCAGGTCGGCTCGCAAGGCGTCCACCTGCTGTTGGAGTTCGCGCATCCGACTCCGCAGATTCTCGGGGGCGAAGCCGATCTGCCGTTCGTACTCGGCGGCGATGGCTGTGACGTTGCGCGACTTCATCCCCTCCAATTCCTGCCGCAGGAATTCCGATTCCGCCCGGATTTCCTGGGCGCGAATGGCCACTTCCGCCAGGCGTTCGCGGAGCCTTCCGACCACCAGCCCGCCAGCCTGCGCTCGTCGCTCCGTTCGCTGCTGGAGCAGGCGTACGCGGGCCTCGGCCAACTCCGCTTCTGCTTGAAGAAGCTTTGTGTCGGAAGCATGACCACTCTTGACCAGGGCCCGCGTGTGATCCACCTTTTCCTGGTGTGCGGCGACGATCTTCTCAACCTCCTCCGCAATGGGGTCGGGTCCGCTCTGGGCCTGTTCGTCCACGCGGGCGATCTGCTGGAGGATGGCATTCTCCTGCGCTTCGGTGCGTTTGAGCTCACGTTCCATGTCTGCCAGGCGTTCGCGCAGCGAGCCCTGCATCTTCAGTACACGGTCCAGCCGCAGATCCTCCACGCCCGCCTGGCTGCGCAACCCCTGCTCCAGTTCAGCGAGTTGCTGCAGGCGACTGCTCATCTCATCCAGTTGTTGCTCCGCCACCGCCAGTCCGCGTTCGCGCCGCTGCCACTCCTGTTGCGATGCCTCCTTCAGCATGGCATCCACTCGCCCGCAAAGCGCCTCCCAGAAGCCCTGGCGGACCGGCTCACATGCAGCCTCTTCCCATTCGGCGCTGAGAATACAGATCATGGCCCCGCTTGCGGGAGGCGGGCCGGACGGCATCATGCCCATCCCCCCTCCTCCCATGCCACCCTCGCCGCCGAACATGGCGCCATCGCGAGCATCGACCCGGGACAACCTCAAGGCGGCCCGCAGCTCGGACGCACTGCATGACGAATCCTCCACTCTGAAATCCGGATAGGTTCGTTCCAGCGCAACGTTGAAAAGCTCCCGCGCCCCACCTTCGCTCAGATGGAGAGCCGACGCGTCGCAGGCAATCCGCACTGCGCACGACGACGGAGCCAGCTTCGTCTCGGCCGGACGTGGCGCGGGCTCGGCCGCCTTCGATTGAGCAAACGCCGGCCAAGGCAGAGAGACTAACACCGTAACCACTCCAACCGCACGCATCTTCATGACATATCTCCTGGGGAAGTTTCGATTTCATTCAGTCGCTGCCGAGCGGTGTCGGCAGCGGGGGTTTGCGGGAACAGATCCACGATTCGCTTATACCCGGCCGCGCAGGCGGTGCTCACCACCCCGCTGCCGCAACGTCGCTCTGCAGACTCCAACGCCACGTCCGCCACGCCGGCGATCTGACCGCGCAGCTCCTCCAACGGGTCCGGCCGATCCAACTCCCGCTGAAGCACGGCCAGCCGCGCCCGGTTCTTCTCGCAGGCAAGCAGAGCATCCACCGCCGCCCCCCGCGTCCGGATCTCCGACTCCAGGCGGCCGATCTCTGCGCGGAGTTCCGCGGGATCCGCTGCCGTTGGGGTCACCGCCGGGGGTTTCGGCTCGCCGGGCGACGCGATCTGGGTGTTGCCCGGCGCTGTGCCCAAAAGCCACCAGCCACCCAGCCCCATCAGAAGCAGCGCACTGGCCGCGACCCCCGCTGCCCGAGTTCGTGTACGCCGCTGGGCCTTTCGGCGAACCCGGTCCGCCAAGCCGTCGGCCAGGGGTCGGCCCGGACGAGCCGCCGCGTCAGCGTCTCGAATCAGCCTGGCAAGGGGATCACTCATATCGCACCTTCGTCCACACCCGCACAGCCCAGTCTCTCCTTCAGCCGCTGCCGGGCCCGCATCAGTCGAACGTTCACCGTGTTGGGTCGCAGGCCCAGGATTTCCGCCACACGATCCACCGGCAACTCCTCCAGGTACCGCAGGACGATGACTTCTCGGTACGCCAGGGGCAGTTGCCGAATGGCGTCACGGACCGCCGCTGTCGCACCCCCATCGTGATCATCCTCGCC
>JAFGJQ010000057.1 GCA_016929015.1 Phycisphaerae bacterium
GAAGTGGGCCATACCGTCCTTATCAACGACGGCGCGGTCCAGCTCCGCGTGGTGGAGAAGACGGCCGATGCCCTGGTCTGCGAATGCGACGTCCCGGGCGAGATCGGGACTCGCAAGGGCCTGAGCCTTCCCGATACCAACCTCCGCCAGGAATCGCTGACGGAAACGGACCTCGAGTACGTGCGTTGGTCTGTGGCCCAGGGGCTGGACTATATTGCGCTCTCCTTTGTTCGACGGGCGGCGGACGTGGAGCGGCTCCGATCGCGACTGGCTGAGATGCAGGGTCAGTGCCACGTTGTCTCGAAGATCGAGACCCGCCACGCCGTCACGAATCTCGACGAGATCATCGCGGCGTCGGACGCCGTGATCGTGGCCCGCGGCGACCTTGGCGTCGAGATGGATCTGGCCACCGTTCCGCGCATCCAGAAGGACATCACCCACCGGTGCCACCGCGCCGGCAAGCCGGTGATCGTGGCCACCCAGATGCTCCAGAGCATGGTCGAATCGTCCACGCCGACGCGGGCCGAGGTCAGCGACGTGGCCAACGCGGTCTTCGACGGCGCGGACGCGCTGTTGCTTTCGGCGGAGACGGCCGTGGGCCGCTACCCGGACGCCGCGATCCGGATGCTGCATCGCGTCGCGGCCGAGACGGAAGCGTACGATCAGAGTCTGGCCCGGCCGGTTGAGATTTGCGCCGGCACGCACCGTGTGACCGCCGCCTTGGCCCGGGCTGTTGCCCGGATCGCCAACGACGTGGACGCTCGGTCGGTCGTGCTCTGGACGGACACCGGCTATCTGCCCCGGCTCGCCAGCAAGCACCGCCTGGATCGGCCCGTGATCGGCATCGCCCACTGCGATGCCGCGTGGCGGCGAATGGCCCTGTATTACGGCATCACTCCCGTCCTCGTCCCTGGCGGGGGCGGGGCGGATGTGGAAGACCGGCTGTCCCAGGCCGATCAGATCGTGCAGGAAAGGGGCCTGGCCTCGCCAGGCGAAATGATCATCGTTGCATTCGGCCCCCGGGCAATCACTCGCCTGAATACCGGCACCGTGCTGATTCACACGGTGAACCCGGTCGCCGCATCCTGAGGCGTCCGGAAGGACGATTCCGTCGTTTTGCCGGCCGCTTGTGGTGGCATGGGCAAGGGGCCTGCGTCAGCGCGCGTCGGGCGAGCCTTCGTCCGGGTTGGCGGGCGCGTCCGAAGGCCGCCGGGGTGCGGCGGGGGGTTCCGGCCGGCGACCGGCTTCTTCGGTGACGAGCCGGATCGGAATGACTCCCTTGCCGCCGACCGTGAGCGTCCGCTGCGGGAATGGAATCTCGATCTTGTTTTCCCGGAAGAGCCGGTCGATCTCGTGGCGGAGCTCCGCCATGCCTGCCCAGCGGTCCCCCGCGTTGGCGAACCACGCCATGAGCGAAAAGTTCAGGCTGTTGTCCGCAAAGGCGACGAACCAGGCGGCGGGCGGCGGGTCGGGCAGGACCTTCGGGTTTTCCCGAGCGGCCTGAAGCAGCAGTTCGCGGACCCGGTCCGTGTCCGTGCCGTACGCCACGCCCACCTCGACCTGCCCGCGGATCCGCCGGTCGTCCAGCGTCCAGTTCGTGACCGCCGAGTTGATGAAATCTCCGTTGGGGATGACGATGTCAATGTTGTCAAACGTCCGGACGGTGGTCGAGCGCATGTTAATGCGCGTGACCTCGCCGAGTTTTCCACCCACCTCCACGATGTCGCCCACCTTCATGTGCCGCTCGAAGAAGATGAGCAGACCGCTGATGAAGTTGACAATCAGCGGCTGCAACCCCAGCCCCAGCCCCAGCCCGAGGCCGCCCAGGAGGACGACCAGGGCGCCCAGCGTCACGCCGACGGTGACCAGGGCGTAGTACAGCCCGACCAGCATGATCGCGTAGTGTATCAGGGAGCTGACGGCCGCCTGCGCTCCGCGGTCGTCGGCCAGGTACATGGGGAAGATTCGTCGGTACATCAGTCGGCGAACGATTCGTGACGCGTAGATGCTGATCACGATCACTCCGACGGCCAGGATGATCTGGCTGATGGTGATGTGTTTCTCTGTGCCCAGCGGAAGCGAATACCCGAGCATTTGCTGGATACGGTATGGACTGATCCCCCAGGCATGCACGACCCAGATCGCCGTTCCCACCACAATGATGCAACGAGCCAGAACACTCAGAGTCCGTACCAGTTGCGGCCAATCGACCAGCGCAGGCACTTCCGGCCCGTCTTCCGGAGCGTTGTCGCCGTCCTCTGACGCGGGCGCGGATGTACCCTGCGACGCGCGGGGCTGTGTCAGCCGCTCCGTCAGCTCCCGCACGACCCGCATCAGCAGCATCGCGATCAGCAGTGCGGCCAGCGTCTGGGAGAGGCCGGCGATCAGGAACTCGGCGAGTGTTCCGTAGCCCGCCACGCGCAGCACGAACAACGTCAAGATGAACAGAAAGCCGAGCGGATAGAGGCTCACGAGTCCCGCGTACAGTTGCCGGTACCGCGCCTTCTGAATTCGTCCGACCACCCGTACCACCGTTTGTCGGTTCCGAAGGAAGAGCAGAACGCCCAGCAGGGTGATGCCGCGGATCAGCCCTTCTGCGTACTGCCGCAGCTCCGGCAGAACGTCGACCGCCGTCAGGAACAGCGTGAAGGGCGCCGCCAGCAGCACGAATCCGATCAACCCGCGCAACCATCGCCGGTAGTATCCGGCCACGGCGTTGGAGCACGGCACGAGCCGGAACCGGGCCCTCTCACCCGCAAACGCGAATCGCACCAGGGCCAGACAGAGCCCGCCCAGCAGGACGTACCACAGCGCCGTGGTCGCCAGCCTTGCGCCGAGCGGCTCGGCGGGAAGAGACCGCACCGCCGCCAGCAGCACCAGCACGGGAATGAGCCAGACCGCGGTTCCCGTGCCGGTCCGGGCGGCCTGCAGAAGAAGGCGGTCCGTGAGTGGGGCGAAAACGGCCTGACCCTCCTTCATCGCGGCCGTCAGCGGCGCAACCCGGGCATTCGCCCAGCGAACGGCCTTTCGCCGGTAGACGTAGGCAAGGGCCGCGCCTGCCAGCCCGAGGGCCAGTACGACTGCCACATGTGTCGGCGGCAGGTCGTTGAGCCACTCTGCCACCTGGGTCTGGACACTGGCCAGATGAGCGGCGTCCGTTCCCTCCTGCGCCGGGGTACGCCACAGCGCCGGCAGCGTCATCCACTGCTCTTTCAGTTGGGGGAAATTCGCGGTGAACCAGCCTACTCCCGGAGCGAGGATGTGCGACCAGTAGAGAGCGTCGCCCGTGGCCGCCAGAAGACGCAGGTGTTTCCGGCAGACCTCGATCGCCTCTGCCAGTCGGGTGATGGGCTCGTCGGCCAGCATCTCCGCCTGGCCGAGCGCTTCGCGCAGTGGAGGGACATGCTCGGTCGTCAACTCGTCGCGCAGCTTGCTCGCGTCGACGCGTGCGGCCGCACTGTCGAGCTCCCCAATCCGCGTCGTCATCGCGCTGATGATGCGGTCGATCTCGCCCAGTTCACGGTCTCGCTGGATGAGTACCTCGGTCGCGTCGCGCTCGGCTTCGCTCAGCCGTCTGACCAGTGTCTGCAACTGCGTGCTGTACGAGCGGATCTCCGTCTGCAGCTCGCGGTAGCGGACCCGCTTGAGCTGGTTTTCCTGTCGCGTCAGGCCCTCCACGAACCGAGTCCACGACTTTGCGCTGCGACCGACGTTGGTTTTCAGGGTGTCCAGCGACGCTTGGGGGTAGCGGCGGCGGATGACATCCATTCGCTGGTTGAGCGTCGTGCGGGCCTGCAGAATCTTTTCCCGTGCTTCCCAGTAAAGGCGGACCGTGTCGGTCTTGGCCGACTCTATCTTCTGCTGGATTCGCTTGAGTTCCAGCTCGGCCGCAGACTGCCGAATCAGCGAACGAAACGCTTCGATCTGATCGGCGTAGACCTCCAACGCGGCCAGCACGGGGTCGTCGCGATCGAATTCCACCTGGAGCAGGGTCTGTTCCTGCCGGACGGTCGCCAGCCGGAGGTTGGCCAGGGCGACCGACCACACCAGCCTGTGTTCGTGGATGCGGCGGAACTCCTGTCGGGCCGTTTCGTCGGCCGGCTGCGTGGCCGGCTGGGTCGTGGGGGTGATACGGAAGGTCTCGAGGGTCGCCTCCGCGTCATTCAGTTCGGTGGTTGCCTGCCGAATTCGGACTTCGAACGCGTCCAGCTCCCGGTCACGCTTCGTCTGGCCGGCCGCCAGTGCGTCACGTTGGGTCCGGATCCGCTCGGATTCGACCTCCAGGCGGTCCAACTCATCCCGCGGGTGGAAGCGGGGCGAGGCGCGCTCTTCCTCGACGGCTTTGCGATAGTGGGCGGCCCGTTCCTGAAAGCGGCTGACGTCCGCTTCCGCCTGCTCGCGGCCGGCTTGGTCGCCGATTTGTCGGATCGCCGCCAGAATCTGTCCGTACGATTCCAGCGTCTGCAGGTAGTCGACGAGAACCTGGCGAAGCAGTTCTTTCTCTCGGTTGACCGCTTCCTGGCTCTCCGGACTCGGCGCGTTCTCCGCCACCTGAATCGGCTGCGTGGTTGTTGCCTTCAGAGAGGCCTCGATTGTCGCCCGCACCTCATCGACGGCCTCGAGGGTCTCCGGCACGGGCTGCGGCGTGATTGCGACATCGGTCGCGTTGGCTGCGGGTGGTTCCTGCGCAGTGCCCGTGGCCACGCCCGCCGCAACGAACAGCCACGCGCCGCAAAGACATATGGACATCCTTGTCGCCGCGTTCATCAAGGAGAGGGTATCAGAAAAACGAAGAGTGATCCAATCGCCGGAACGGGCAGTGCCGAATGCCCTGCGGGGACGCGAGCGAGCCGTTCGAACAGAACGGGGGCGTGCGAACAGCGTTCGCCCGCCCCCGGTCGCATACGCTTACGGAGAACCACGTCCTGCCGTGATTCTCCGCAGCAAGGGTGCAAGAGAGAGAGAGTTCTATTGCATCCGGCGCCGCCGCGCCAGGATCCCGACCCCCAGGGCCAGGAGCCCGATTGCGGCCGGCTCCGGAATCACCGTCATCTCGATGCGAACCTGCGTCACCTGCTCGTCCGCGTCAAACTGGCTCGGGTACGCGGTGTGCAGCACGGTCGGCCCCAGAACCAGCGGATCGCTGGTCGGCGACGACCACGCATCCGATGGAAGCTGCAGGTTTACGATGCTCGGCTGCTCACCGGCGTTCCGCGTCGTGATGGTCAGGTCGATCGGGCCGACCACCACGTACGTGGGCATGTCCAGGAACAGAAACTCGATTTCCAGCGGGTCCGTCACCCAAGCCTCGCTGGCATTGGTTTTCGTGATGGTTACGTCGCGATAGCCGGTGTCGCTGCCCAGCGCGTCCACCATCCAGAACTGATCCATCCAGTTCTTGCTCAAGTAACTCCCGCCCGCGCCGTTCACCGCAATCGGCTCTGTCTGCGCCGGGTCCGCCAGCGAATAGTTCCACACCTCAATGGACGACCCCGTGTCGTCATGGCCGTACTGCATCCCGAGGTCGAACAGCATCGGACCTTCGGCCCACGAAGGGCTGGTGAACAAGCACGCCAGCGCCGCGGCCAGCGCGCAGCCTCGCAAAGTCTGCATGGGGGCTCTCCTCTCTCCGTCGCTCTCTCAGAAGTGGGTGGCGTGGGCGACCCTGTGGATCGGGCCGTCCGGCGCC
>JAFGJQ010000058.1 GCA_016929015.1 Phycisphaerae bacterium
CGGCAGGAATTGAACGGGCCACCCGCCGATCGCGACGTATTCGCCATCCAGCCTGTGGCCGCGGGCCGCGAGATGGTCAAAAAGGGGTTGCGGGCTGATGACGGACTGGCCCGGCTCAGACTTGAACGAAACGAAGATGTCCACGTCCAGCGTCGCGACCGGTTCGAGGTAAAAGGTCGCACCCACCGCCCCGCCGATGGCGTAGCGGTCTATCACGCCCTCGGCTGCCATCTGGTTGATCGTCGCGATGACCTCTGTGATGTTCATGGCTCGGGTGGCCCGTCCAGAACAGTCTGATTCAGTCCGCTGCGAATGGCAACGGGAATCAGGGCATTCCCCGGCATCGGCGTGAATTCCACGCGGCCTTCGGTGCCGGGATGGCGTCGCGTGTTGTTTGTCAGGTCAGCCAGTCATCGCCCGGCATGATTCGCCGCATGAACTCGTCGAAAAGCGGCACCGTGAATGCCGTGTCCCCGTGGCAGGGTCTAGCCCCCCCCTGAGCCCGACCATCAGGATGCTCTTGGTTGGAAGACCGCGGCGCACCCTTTCCAGAGCCACACGGATCGTCTCGCGCAACTCATCGCGGCAAGCCCTCGCGCAACACCCGCCCGAAGGGCGCCCGTGCTCCCTCCGGCCGCTTCGCGCCTTCCACCCGCTTCCGGTTCTGCCTCCCGCTGCTGATCTGCTCCGTGGAATCCCCAAGGCCGCGCCGTGCGAGTTCTTGCGTTGTTTGTGCCCTCTTTCATATTCCGAAGATCCACCAGACTTGGTCCGCAATCCGGAAATCTCCGTCAAGAGGGGGGCCATAAAAGAACCAGAGCGCGAATCCGAGAAGTCCCGCGGTCGGTACTCCGAAAGCGATGTGTGCCAACACGATCTGCAGTGCGGGCCGGGCCACAGCCCGACGGCTACGAATCAACCATGCCAGAGAAACGAGAGCGAGAGGCGTGCCCCAATTCAGAATCGGCACCAGTGGGCTTGTTACGGTGTTGCCACACCAGAGAGGTCCCAGAGAACCCGGCTCAGGATGAGCCTGTTGCCAGAGGAGAACGCACATGTAGATTCCGTAGAGCAGCGCCGCGCTGGCGTAGCCAGCAAGAATCACCCATGCCGCCACTCTGAGATTCGTCTTCATATTCTCTGGGGCACAAAATCTGCCATCAGCCTCAGGAACCCCGCCGCGGGTATCCGACAGGCTGAATGGCCTCGTTGGACCCTTTATGTGTTCAATCCTTCTTCTGACCCATTACAATGTGCGTAACCACAGAGATGCAGAAGACCGGGAAGATGACAACCGCTCCGAGTATCCACAGACCCATCACGACGAAGTCGCCAGGAAAGTAGAGAGGATGTCGGACGCTATGAACGAAATCGACCAGAAACGAGACTGTGGCAAGGAGGAGGAGCACCTGCGCCGTGCGGAGAACTAGGATACCGTTTGGGCGCCCGCGCTTCTTCCATCGCCTTGCAGTGGCTCCCATCAAGGCGAAAAAGATGTATGCAGGGATCACGCCTTCGGCGAGCCCTACGCACAGACTCCACCAGTTCCTCAGTGTTTCCATTTCCATGATTCCGCGGGTCCAATTACCGTATTCGGCCCCCAAGGTTCCGTGATGCCGGGAAGGCCGCAACGATGCCATGTCCGCAATGCCCGCGAGGTGCGGCCGGCTGGACAACCGAACGGCACGTCCCGATGCATGGCCATGCCCTCCGAAGCCGTTTCCCGAATGAGATAACCGTACCCCGGTGGAATCGGGCGGGCAATCTGAAAGGGCAAGGCGCACGGCTCACTCGGGCCGTTTGTGGCGAGTCGCCCTCGCGACGAGCCGCAACCAGAGAGGAGAACCGCGAATTGACCCCGCGAAGCGCGGGGCAGGCGCGAATTAGCGCGAAACGAAGAGAGGCCTCCGCCCGATCCTCCTCGCCTGCGGCGGAAAAGCTCCTGAGGAAGAGAAGAAGTTGGCCCCGAAAAGACCAAGATACGCAAAGGCGCAAGGGGTTATGTAGGTTCCGGAGAGCCCCCTTCGTTCCCCTCTTGCCGTCCTCTTGGCGCGTTTGCGTGAGACATTCCTGGTCGGACCTCGACGCGTACTGCCGCGGCTTGTCCCGCCGAAGGCCCTGCGAAGGCGGAAGCGTCGGCACTGCGTCGGCAAGGTGGTGCCGGCACTCCGTGACGGCACATGCGACCGACGGGAAGAAGGACGTGCTGCCGCGGAGCGTCAGCACTACGTTGGCGAACGCCGCATTCCTGTCTCTGCCGCGATCCCGCATCGTCTCCTCTTGCAAAGAAGTTGGCCGCGAAAAAACGCAAGATACGCAAAGGAAGGCGCTTGCGCCCCTTTGCGTCTTCTGCGTTTTTTCGCGGCTACTCTCCCTGTCCTGATGATGGGCGCGGCCGGGCCCCATGCGCCCGCGCTACCGACTGACCTTGACCTTGAAGAACTCGGCGGCCAGGGGGCGGGGGCCGAGGTTGACGGTCATGGTGCCCGCGCTGCCGGTGATGCTGGTGAAGCCGGCGACCGGGTTCCACGCGGCGTTCACCAGGCTGCCGGTGGCGGAGTAGACGTCGTACACGCGGCCCGTGGCGCCGGGCCACGACAAGGCGAAGTTCGTGGGCGAAGTACCCGGATCGGCGGCAAAGAAGGAGTCGGCGTTGGCCAGGCCCGTGCCGGCGATCGCCTCGGCCAGATCCCCTGCCCCGTCGCCGTCGGTATCCCCATCGCCCGGATCGCCGTCGAGGCTGAACTCGTCGTGGTTCGCCAGCCCGTCCGAGTCCGCGTCGGCCCACGCGTCCTCCCCGCTCTTCGGATTCAGGCCGTGATCGGCCTCCCAGCCATCCTCAATGCCGTCCCCATCGGTGTCGCGCGTCGCAATGGCCTCAAGGCTGTAGGCAAGAGTCTGCTCGTTGAACATGAACCGATAGGACCCCGTCAGCGTGTCCGCGCGGATGTTCGCGCCGTAGCTCTCGCCTGAGCCGGAGAACGGGACGTTGGTGTCGGACTGGTCGTTGTCGCCCCAGTTCGTCGTCCACCCGCCGTTCGCGGCGAACTTGAACTCAACTCCGGAAAGATTCGTGAACGCGGCATCCCAGCGCCATGTGTAGTCCGCGACGAGGCACATGTTGGTCAGCGACGGCGCCCAGCCGTTGAAGCTGGCTGCCACGCACATGCCGCCCAGCGTGGTCCGCGGCCAGTTCCAGGCGTTGGGATCGGTGTCGTGCTGGTACTCCTGGAGATTGTTGTACGCGTCGTGGTCCGGATTCCCGCCGGCATCGGATGCGTTCAGGGGATTCAGCCCGTGCGCCGTTTCCCACGCGTCCGGCATGCCGTCGCTGTCCGCATCGGGTTCCGGCGCAAGCTCCACGCGGTAGCCGCGCGTGTACTCGTTGAACGTGAACCGGTAGCGTCCATCCAGCGTGCCCGGCAGCACGATGTTGTCCGACTCCCAGTCGGCCGCGCCACCCATGGGGAGGTTGGTGAGAAGCTGGTCGTACTCGCCCCAGTTCGTCGTCCAGTTTCCGTTCGCGGCGAACTTGAACTCGACGCCCGACTGGTTGGTCAACGCCAGGTCCGCCCGCCAGGTGCCGTCCGCGATCAGCCGCATGTTGTTGGCGCCGGCGTTCC
>JAFGJQ010000059.1 GCA_016929015.1 Phycisphaerae bacterium
CCTGGTCCACAACGCCGTCGCCGTTCGCGTCGCCCGGGAGCAGGATAAGGTAGGTCAGCGACCGGGCGTTGTAGTTCCGGTTCGCGTCCGGGAAGGCGGGGCGGGTGAAATCGACACTCGTCTGGTCGGCTACCGTCACCTTCATGTCAGCGCTGTCCGCACGCAGTGACGGCAGGGACTGGTCAGAACCCCAGTCTCCGCCTCCATTGACGATCATCGCCCAGATGTCGATCGTGTCCTGCGTGCTCGGGTCAATGCCGAGGTCCGCAAACGGGATCTTCAACTCAAAGCCTGTCGTCATGTCATCCGCCATTTCGGCGATATCGGCCGGGAGCTTCGTCCAGAACTCCGACAGGGTGTCAAAGTCGGCGCAGCCCGGCACACCGACGCTGGGGTCCAGCTCCGCGATGTTGTACGCCACCCGCATCCCGTTCGGGTTCGTGCCGCCCTGCAGCACGCCGTCCGTCGAGTTCACCAGCGAGTAGCCATGCCAAATCCCCGCCTCGGCACCGTCCTGCAGAACGCGCCGGTCCACGTACACATTTCCGCCGGACTCGTTCACCTCAATGGCGAAATCGTACAGCGGCTCCGTGTCGTCCGTTCGCTTCGGAAGAGAATGTCCGCGGCCGGTCATGCCGCCCGCCGCACCGCCGCCGTTGTTGGCGTTCGTGGCGACCAGGGCCCGCTCGCCGCCCGCCTGCGTGTCAAAAAAGACGATCAGGCGGTTTCCGCCGGACGTGTTGCCCGTGATTCCCAGGTACAGGAAGTGACTGTCGTTGTCGACCCAAAGCCCGTCCAACTCATTCTGGACCACCAGTTCCACGTCATCGGCGGTTATCTGGTCCCCGTACCCCGTCCAGGTTCCCTGGGTCGCCACCAGCGTCGTCGCGTCGTACACCACGTCCGTCACCACGCCGTCAAACACCGGAGCCGACCCGCCCACGTCGTTTGCCAGCAGGCTCACGACTGCAAACTGGTCGCCGTCCCAGCCCAGGTTCTGCTCGTCATCCAGGTTGATCTGCGGCCATCGCCCGTTCCAGGTCGGCGCCCCGGCCTGCATGGACGGCAGGGACTGGTTGCTCACGTAGCCACCGCCGCCGCCCGTGATCAGGGCCATAACCTTGATCGACTGGTCCGGGGTCAGCCCGAGGTCCGCCAGAGGCGCCCGGATCTCAAAGCCCAACGTGGCCGTCGTCGGATCGCCGGTCAGGTCCGCGCCGTTCACCCCGACGATATTCCGGTTGTCAATGGCAATCCGCCAGTCGGCCAGACTGTACCCTTGCGATTCACACTCCGTGTCCGGATACCCGGCGCCACCTTCGGTCAGGTCGCCCGTGCCTTCATTCACCACGCCGCGTCCGAGGTAGCATCGCGTGGCGTAGACCGGCAACGTCTCAACCACCGTCGTGTCCGGATAGTCATACGTCAGCCCGGGTACGGCGTTCTCACGAAGCCGGTACGCGCTGGCATAGATGACGGCATTGTACAGGTTGATGCTAATCGCCCGAGTAGGAGCAAAGGTGGACGCAGCGTCCACGCCTTCATCGAACTTCGCGCCCAGGTAATTCCCCGTTCGCTCGTAGTAATCGTCGTCTGGAATGCCGGGTGTCCCGGCGGTGTTGACCTCGGCCTGCGCCCCCAAGTTCTCCAACGCATAGGGAGGACCGGCGCAGAACTCGGTCTTCAGCACGTTCTGCCCGTTGCTGTCGGCGTTCTGGATGAAGATCATGACTTCGTTCCCACCCGTCGCCAGGTTCCCGGTGATGCCGATGTACAGGTAGTCGACGCCCCCGTCCTGCCCCTGGGCCACCCACATGCGATTCAGCTCACTGCCTGAGCAAGTGTATTGATAGTACGACTTCCCCCAGCCGGTTTTGTTGGTCTGGTATTCACCGGTGCCTCCAAAATCGGTGGGAATGTCCAGCCCGTCAATCGGGCCCGGCGGCGCTGCGAACGCGGACAGCCCGAACACCAGGACCGCGCTCACGGCCAGACTCAGCATGAGTTGTTTTGCCATATCTTTTGCTCCTTTGCTTGCGAACCAACGGCGATCAAGCGGGATCGAACAACCTCCGCATCGCACATCGCAACACCGCAACACCGCTCCACTTTGTTCCGCGGGAAAGAGCTTCCTGACCACCCGGCTTCGGCCGAATCGCGGCCTTCCCCGGACTCTGGAGGGTTCGCTTCTTTCCTCGCTCCTGCATCCACCTCCGCGGGCACAACTCCACCAGCGCCCGCCGGCCTCCAACCCTATCGCACTCCCCTCCGAATCACACGCCCCGGCGCGTCCAGACCCGATCAGTCCGCCCCGCGCGGCCGATACGGCGACACCCGAACACGCGGCCCATACCGAATGGGCAGCTTCTTGATGGACGCATCCGAGTAAAACTCAACCGGCCGGACCGGCTGCCCGTGAAAATCACTGAACAGCACAGCAACCCGACCGCCCGGATGCCGCTTGTCCGCCATTCGCTTACGCCACTGCAACTGGAAATCGCCCAGGTACGGCCCGGGGGCCTGCGCACTGATGAACAGGTTCGCGTATCCCTGGCTCCCCTGCTCCGCCTCCGACACCGTACTGGGCCCGGCATCCGCCAGCAGTAACACCTCCGACGGATTGTAGATTCGATCCATGTTCCCCTGCAGCCGTCGTCCCGCCAACGGATCCACCTCCCCGCGATGCCCATCCTTCCAGCACCCAGGGTTCGCGCTCGCGTTCACCTCGGTCCCGACCACGTCCTCGTTGATCCCGAAGCTCAGGAAACCCCAGTACGCCGTCTCCCCGGAACCCGCGGGCGCCGGATGATCCGTCTTGGCCTCCCCCTTGATCCCGTTCCCATATCCACCGTCCCGCGGGTAAAAGGGCGTGGATATGCGCACCTTGTCGGACGGACACGTCACCACGGGAAAGTCAGTGGCAAGAAGATCCTGGTACTTCCGGGCATTCGCAAAGTCCTTCATTCGAATACCCCAGTTCCAGTTTGCCCTGTACTTCACTCCGGATGCCCTTGCCAAAGCCACCGGCCAGGCGATTGCCTCCTTGGCGCTGTCATACTCGTAACGCGATCGCCCGGGATCGGCCAGACGCGTGCCGTCTTCAGTCCCCGCAAGCTGGAAGTAACCACCGTGATCCTGTGTGAAGTTCACTCCTGCCTGCCCCAGCATGCGCTGACCCGCCAGGCACTTGATCAGCTTGGCCTGTTCACGCGCATTGCTCAGCGACGGAATCAGAATCGAAATCAGAAGCGCAATGATGGAGACGACCACCAGCAACTCAATCAGCGTGAACCCCCGACACCGCTCGAACCAAACCACGCGAGTCGGCGCTCCATACTCCCCGCTCGTCTTCCGAATTGCCTGCATGTGCCATCCTCGGCCCGGCTCCGGCTTAAAATGGACCCTATCCCGACTCGCGCTGTACCGAGGTGCCACAACGGATACGAAGCGCGCCTGCCGGGGTCGCAATCGCAGCGACGTCAGAGAACGCAACTACGCATATGCATCCAATGATAACCGGATTCCACCCGTTTAGTCAACCGCTTTAGTTGCCCGACAAAGTAAGAACTTACGCTTCCCATCACCCGTCAATGCGGAACGACCAACATCACCGCTGAAAACGCTCCCACCTCCAACACAATACATCCATCCCGCGACACCCCTGGCCGCGCCACAACGGCTTCTTCCCGCACCACTCCCCCACACTCACCACCGACTAAGGGCAATACCTCAAAACCTCTGGCCCCCACCCCGGCCGACAACCCAACAGCGTGCGGCCTCCCGTCCCCGTTGACCACCACAACGACCC
>JAFGJQ010000060.1 GCA_016929015.1 Phycisphaerae bacterium
CAGGTGCGGACCCGATCCCAGCCCGGACCGACCGCCCAACTGGTGCGAATCCGCCCCCACGATGAAGGATGGATCCAGACCCGCCTCGCGGAAAATGTGCGCGGTCATTCCGGTGGTTGTGCTCTTGCCGTGCGTCCCGGCAAGGGCCACGCCCGTTCGCGTCGCCATCAACTCGCCCAGCAGACGGGCGTACGAAATGGTGGCGATGGACAGCTCGCGGGCCCGGATCAATTCGGGATTGCTCGCGGGGACGGCCGCACTGTAAACGACAAGCTCGATGTCCGGCGTGATATTGTCAGCCGCGTGTCCGGTCTGCACGGTAACGCCCGACGCGGCCAGCACGCGCAGGTCCTCCGGCGTATTCATGTCAGACCCGCTGACCCTCGCGCCAAGCCGGTGCAGCAGCGCCGCCGCCCCTTGCATTCCACAGCCGCCAATGCCGAGGAAATGGACGCGCCGTCTGCAGAACGGGTCACGAGGGGTGAGGACCGATTGTGGGCTGACGCCTTCGGTGCGCATTCCAATGAACCTCAAACGACGAGAAACCCCGGTTACAGTCCCGCACGAGCGCGCTGGGGCACAGGACACATGAGCGGCCCGAGCACAGAACATGCTGTTCTCTGTATCGGGTCGCCCAATCCAATTCCTTAACCACGCGATGCGGTGACCGCGCCTGCTTCCCGCGCCAGACCGAGAACCGCCTCGGCAACCACCTCCGCCGCGTCCGGTTGACCAAGACGCCGCGCTGCCTCAGCCATGCGGGCCAGTGCAGAAGCGTCCCCCATCAATTGTAGCAGCTCCCGGCCCAATGCGCCAGCGTTTTCTCGGGCGTTCGCCTGATCTCGCACCAGACGCGCCGCGCCTCGCTGGGTCAGCACGCTCGCATTCGCCTCCTGGTGGCGATCTCGATGGTGCGGATAGGGCATGAGCACCGCCGGTCTCCCCAGGGCTGTGATTTCTGCCAGGCTCGATGCGCCCGCTCGCGCGACGACAAGATCGGCGGCGGC
This sequence comes from Phycisphaerae bacterium, assembly GCA_016929015.1. Taxonomy (GTDB): domain Bacteria; phylum Planctomycetota; class Phycisphaerae; order UBA1845; family UBA1845; genus JAFGJQ01. Next base: position 1,008 of record JAFGJQ010000060.1, read on the forward strand.
CAGCGCATCGGCCATACGGTCCGTAAATGCCACCACTTTCGACACGAGGGGATGGTCGGAGTAGGCGGCGGCTACGCTTTCGTGGTCCGCCGTACCGCTGATATGCAGAATCTGCCAACCCGCCTGCATGGCCAATTCGTCGCGCAGGGCAACCACGGCCTCGTTGATGGTCCGGGCGCCCAGCGACGCACCCGTCACCAGCAGCGTCTTGCGTTCCGGTCTCAGGCCGAAAACAGCGATTCCAGCCGCCCGCTCCGCTCGGCGAAAATCCTCGCGAACCGGACAACCGGTAACACGAACGCATGGGTGCCCCCGAAACCACGGGATGGATTCGTCCCACTGAACGAATACGGCGTCCGATCGTGAGGCGAGGTACCGGTTCGCACGTCCGGGAATCACATCGGGATTCAGCAACGCCGTCGGAATCCCCGCCCGGTGGGCCTCCACCACGGGCGGACCGCTCGCAAACCCGCCCGTTCCCAGAACCATGGCCGGGCGGTCCTCCTGAAAGGCCCGGCGGCAGGCCCGGCGAGCCGCAATCCATGCCGCCACGAAGGAGGGATACGTCCAGGGCTTGCCAATCCGCAGGGCCTGCACGTCTTGCGGTATCACTTCAAAACCGGTGGATTCGAGAATTCGCCGGTCGATTGATCGGTGCGTGCAGTAGAAAGCAATCCGGCTGGCGGGCAGTCGTTCTCGAATCGCAGATGCGACGGCCAGCGGCGGATACAGATGGCCGCCTGTTCCACCTCCGGCGAATACAAACAGGGGTGTCTTGCCCATGGATCGTACAGCCCCGTCCAACGCGAAGAGTGCTCGGGCGTGCCTCACCACGCCGAGGCGGGCAAGGCGGCTTCCCGTGCCTCGCTCTCTGCACGAAAAACATCGGGTCGCCCGGACGCCGCCACGGCGGCCAGCAATCCGATCGCCGCTCCCAGGAAGATCACGCCGGACCCGCCCGCCGACACCAACGGCAGCGCAATCCCTTTTGTCGGGACGGACACCGTGACAACCGCGATGTTCATGGCAGCCTGGAGGCTGATCACCAGAGTGATGCCCAGGGCGATCATCCGCTGAAATGCGTTGGGGGCGTTCCACAGGGCTCGAAAACCCAGATACAGCAGCGCCGCGAACAGGAGAATGATCACGGTTGCTCCAAGCACCCCCGCTTCCTCGCAAATGACGCTGAAGATAAAGTCCGTACGGGCCTCCGGCAGATAGCCGTACTTCTGGACTCCGGCCCCCAGCCCGCGACCGGTCCAGCCCCCGGAGGCAATGGTGATGAGCGACTGAATGGGTTGATACCCGCTGTGGTAGGGATCATCCCAGATGTTTCGAAACGCCATCACCCGCTCGATCCTGTGCGGCTCAGACACCACGAGGTACAGCATTGCCGCCAGGCCGGGAATGGACAGCAGCGCCAGTTGGTAAATGCGGCATCCGCCGACCAGCATCATCAGACCGCCCACCAGGACCAACAGCGCAGCCGTGCCGAAATCCTCCCGCCCCACCAAACCGGCGAGCACACCCACGACCACCGCGCAGGGCAGCAGACCACGTCCA
>JAFGJQ010000061.1 GCA_016929015.1 Phycisphaerae bacterium
ACAGCCTATAGCCTACTTGCGAAGCGCGGACTCGATGCGGTCCAGCAGCGTATCCGGCTCGGACATCCGGCCGATGCCCGTTGCACGGCAGGCCATCCAGCCTTCCTCCGGGCCGACGAGTGTGTAACCCGCGTCGCGCAGACGGGTGACGTTGGCCTGGACGAACGGGTTGGCCCACATGCGGGAGTTCATGGCGGGGGCCACGATCACGGGGGTGCCGCCCTGTCCGGGCGTCGGCCCGATGGAGGCCAGCAGCGTGCTGCACAGGTCGTCGGCCAGTCCCTGGGCCACTTTGGCAATCAGGTTTGCGGTGGCGGGGGCCGCAACCAGAAGATCGGCCCGTTCCGTCAGGTGGATGTGCTGGGCGTCGAAGTCCGACTCGGCGACCCACAAGCTCGTCAGCACGCGGCGGCCGGAGAGAGACTGAAACGTCGCGGGTCCCACGAAGCGGGTGGCGGCATCGGTCATGGCCACCGTCACGCCGGCGCCGCGTTGGACCAGGCGCGAGACGAGGGTGCAGGTCTTGTAGGCGGCAATGCCACCGCTGACGATGACCAGCAGCTCGTACCCGTGGAGCGGTTCCGGCGCCGCGTCAGACGTCGAGTGCATCTTCGTCGGCCTCGGCCGTCTCGTCGGCCATGACGGGTTCGATCTTTCCTTCCATGATCTCCTTGACCACAACCTCCATGTCCGTGAGGCCGCGGGTCTCGACCATGGGGCGGGCGCCCTGCATCAGCTCCACCAGGCGTCGCTGGATGAGGGCGGTCAGCTTGAAGCGACCGCCGATCTTCCGGATGATGTGGTCATCCTTGAGAATCTCGATCATTCGGTTTCCATCTCCTTGCGTATGATGTCGAGGATCTCCTCGACGGTGTCGTCCAGCACGTCGTTGATGACGAAGTACGTGTATTTGCCGCTGTCGCGGGCAAAAGCGATCTCGCCGTCGGCCTTTTCCAGACGGCGCTTCATAATCTCTTCCGACTCCGTCCGCCGGCCCGCCAGGCGGGCCTTGAGCGACTCCATATCGGGCGGCAGGACGAAGATGCGCACCGACTCCGGCATCCGCCGGGCGATCTGAAGTCCGCCCTGCACCTCGATTTCCATCACGACGTGGCGACCGCCCTCCACCGCCCTCCGCACCGGGCCGGCCGGCGTGCCGTAGCGGTGGCCCACGTATTCCGCCGTCTCGAGGAAGTCGCCCGCCTGCTCGCGGCGGGCAAACTCCTGCGGGCTGATGAATTCATACGCCGATCCGTCGGTCTCATCGCCGCGTGGGGGCCGCGTCGTGGCCGACACGCTCCAGACCGCGCCGGGCAGCCGCCGGAGCAGCTCGTTGCAGATCGAGGTCTTGCCGGTGCCCGACGGGCCGCTGATCACGATGACCTTCCCCTTTCGCGGTCCGCCGGTGCCGTCACTCGACATTCTGTACCTGCTCCTTCAGTCGATCCACCAGGCTCTTGATGTCCACCACGTGCCGCGTGATCTCGGCGTCGTTGCTCTTGCTGCCGATCGTATTGGTCTCCCGGAGGATCTCCTGCGCGAGGAAGTCCAGCTTGCGTCCCGCGGGCTCGGGAGAGTCGCAGGCCTGGATGAACTGCTCCAGGTGACAGCTCAGCCGGGCGATCTCCTCGTTGACGTCGCATCGGTCGGCGAACAGCGCCACCTCGCGCACCAGCGAGTCCTCCTGCAAAGTCAACTCGACCGAGCGCAACAGGTTATTCACCCGCTCCTGCAGCTTGATGCGATACTCGTCCACCACAACCGGGGCCCGCTCCGCGATGACCTGAAGGTGCTCGCGAATGGCCCGGCACTGCCCCAGCAGATCGCTTCGCAGCGACTCACCCTCCCGCCGCCGCATGGCAACCAGCTCGTCCAACGCCCGGTTTGTCAGGCCGGCGATCGTTTCCCACGCCGCGTCCTTCGTCGAGTCATCCAGTGCGGGCGCCTGGCAGACGCCCGGCAACGCCGCCAGCGTAGCCAGATCCACGACCACCTGCACGCCCGGCGGCGGCGTCACCTGCTGAACCTGCGCCAAGTAGCTCTGCAGGGCAGCGCGGTTCATGGGAACGGCCGCGTCCGGACTCTCGTCCCGGACTCTCAGCAGATACGTCAAACTGCCCCGGTTCACCCGCGTCCGGAGAAGCTTGTCCACTTCCGCCTCGAGGAACTGGAACGGCTCGGGCAGCCGAATGGCCGCCTTGAGGTACCGGTTGTTCAGGCTCCGCAGTTCCAGCGACCACGAAACTCCGTCGCACGACTGCTGGGCCATACCGTAGCCCGTCATCGATCGAATCATGCGTCAGGCCACCTGATGTCGTAAGAATCCCGAAACGCAGGTTTCGAGCCGATCAGACCGTTGCACGCCCGGTTGACGGAGATCGCGACGGGGGCAGAACACCACAACACACGACGGCGATGCCGCCCGGCTGCACCTTACGGCGCGGGTTCTTCCGTCACCGGTTCTGCCGGGGGCGTATCTTGCACGTCCGGCGCCGCAGGCACCTCAGTCGGCGTCTCATCGCTCTCGGACGCGGAGGGTGCCTCACCATCCGTTTCGGCCGGCTGGTCCGATCCGGATTCCTCTTCCGTTGCGGGCAGGGTCATGCCTTCCGGTGCCGCCGGAACGCCGGCCGGCGTACTGACCGTTCTGGCCGTGGTCGATGCCTTGGGCGGAGAAAAGACCCAGTTGCCCACGACCACGAGCAGCAGGAACACCAGGGCCAAGGCGACCGTGATGATGGTGAACACGTCGCCGGTCTTGGCACCGAACGCACCACCACCGCCGCCGGCGCCGCCGAACGCGCCCGCCAGCCCGCCGCCACGCCCCTTCTGCAAAAGCACGATCCCGATCAGCAGAAGGCACACCACGAACAGGACCACCAGCAGAACGCCCTGCAGGAAACTGTACGCCAGTAGATTCATAACCGAGAGCTCTCAGCGTATAAGGTTATCTTCTTCACGGGGTTAACCGCTTGCAGGCACGCCCCGCGTCCAACATTTCACATCCGCTCAATCGCTACGACACCGAGTCCGCAGCGGCCGCTATGATAGCCAGAAAGTCCGCCGCCACCAAGCACGCCCCGCCCACCAGGGCCCCGTCGATGTCCGGGCACGCCATCAGGCCAGCCGCGTTGTTCGGCTTGACGCTCCCGCCGTACTGAATTCGCATGGCTGCCGCCGCATCCAGCCCAAACACCTGCGCCAGCCGCGGTCGGATGAAGGCATGCACCTCCTGGGCCTGCTCGGGCGTGGCGGTCCGCCCGGTACCGATCGCCCAAACCGGCTCGTAGGCGATGGTGAGGCGGGCGGGCGGGATGTCGCCGGCCAGGACTTCGTCCAGGTGCCGGGCCACAACCGCCTCCGTTCGGCCGGCCTCCCGCTCTTCCAGGGTCTCACCGACGCAGTAGATCACGTCCAGACCGGCCTGCAGGGCCGCACGGACCTTCTTGTGAAGCAGTTCGCCGGTCTCGCCGAAAACCTGCCGTCGCTCGCTATGTCCGATAATCACGCAGGCGCAGCCCGCGTCCGCCAGCATTGGGGCAGAGATTTCACCCGTGAACGCCCCCTTCGGCTCGAAGTAGCAGTTCTGCCCCCCCAGCTTGACGGGCGATTCCTTGATGGCCTCCGCCACGGTCGTCAGGGCCGTGAACGGCGGGCAGAGCGCCACGTCCACCCGGTTCTTTCCACGCAGGCCGTTCCAGACGGCTTTGGCCAGGGCTCGGGCCTCGGCCAGCGTGTTGTGCATCTTCCAGTTACCGGCGACAAAGGGTCTTCTCATCGTACAACTCTCGTGGTCTATAGGACTTCATCAGCCCTGGGAAACGATCCAAGCACTCGCAGTTCACTGCACAGGGGCCGGATTTTCTCGATGGCCCCTTCCACAACCGGATCGGACGCGTGCCCCTCCACGTCAATGAAGAAGGCATACTCCCACTTTTTCACGCGGCCGGGCCGCGATTCGATGTAGGTCATGTTCACCTGCGCCTGCCGAAACACGTCCAGCACGTCCACCAGCGCCCCCGGGCGATCCGCCGCGCGGAACACCAGCGAGGTCTTGTCACGCCCGGTGGGCTGGGCCGGCGACTGCCCGATAACCAGGAACCGGGTCGTGTTCTGCGGATCGTCCTCGATCCGGTCGCAGATCTTCCCCAGGCCAAACAGCTCGGCGGCCAGCTCGTTGCCGATCGCGGCCGCCCCCGGTTCCGAGGCCGCCTGCTGGGCCGCCGCACTGGTGCTGGCCACTCCGATCGTCTTGTCTATCAGGCCGCAGTCCGTCAGGAACCGCAGGCACTGCGGGAAGACCTCCGCCTTGGAATACACCCGCCGGACCTCCTCCAGCTTCAGGTTGCCCAGCAGATGATGATGGACGGCCAGGTAGATCTCCGCACACACTTTCACGTCGTGCCGGGCGAACGCGTCCAGCGAGTCCACCACCCCGCCGCCGGAGGTGTTTTCGATGGGCACGACGGCCAGATCCACGTGCTCGCGTTCCACCTCGCCGAACAGGGCGTCAATATGGCGAAGGGGCTCGTACTCGACGGTCGCCCCGAATTTCCGGGTGGCCGCCACGTGGGAGTAGCTCCCGGCCGGCCCGAGATAGGCGATCCGGGGCGGTTTTTCGAGCGAGAACGAGCCGCTCATCAGCTCCCGATAAATCGCCAGCAGGGTCCGCTCAGCCAGGGGACCGGTATTGCCGGCCTTCACCCGGTCCAGCACTTCCCGCTCTCGGTCAGGGCGATACGTAGCGATGCCGGCCTCCGCCTTGAGGCGGCCGATGTCCAGCACCAGCCCGGCCCGTTGGTTCAGCAGGCATACGATCTGCTCGTCCAGGGCATCAATCTGCCGCCGGACGTCGTCCAATTGCCGGTTCGGTTCCGTCACGAAGCGCCCCGCTACCGCTCCCACCGTCAGTGGCGAACCGCTTTTTCTACGGCGGGAGCCCGGCGCTGTCAATCGCCCGGCGTGCGGCCTGATTCGGCGGTCAGGAACGGCCCTCCCCGAAGACCTGGGCCGTGAACGTCTCCAGGATGGCCCGGGGGTCTTTGTAGGCGTCCGTGTCCAGGCCGGCCTTGCGGCCGAGCTGCTGGAGGTACGTCTGGCGGTCCCAGCCCTGCTCCACGGGCACCTGGGGCAGGAACAGCCCCCGGTGACCGCCAAGGGTCAGGATCACGCCGTCGCGGCCGACTTTCACGTCCTCGGGTCCGCTCACGGGGGTAGGCGGTCCCATGACCGAAATCTCAATGTCGATCTGCCCCAACTCCCCCGACTGAATGCGGAAACCCTCAAATCGCGGGTCGTGGCAGGCCTGCACGGCGTTGTGGACAACGTTTTCATAGAGCGGCTCGTGCGGCAGGACAGACCCGATACACCCACGAAGCATCCCGCCCTTGCGTAGCGTCACAAATGCCGCGCCGTGCGCCCGCAGGGTGTCGTCCAGCCGCGGGTCGTCCTTTGCCGGCCGAAGCTGCTCGCCCGAACGGATCAGCATCTCCACCTGCGTGCGGGCGAGTTCGAGAAGTGTTCTCTGCTGGGTGTCAGTCAACGGTCCGCTCATCGAATGCTCCGTCCGCCGTCCACGTTGAGGATCTGCCCAGTGACATAATCGCCACTTTCCGCCAAAAACCGCACGGTTCGTGCGATGTCCTCCGGCGTGCCGGCCCGCTTCAGCGGTACTTTGTCCACAAGACGTTGCCGAACCTCGTCCCCGTAGTCTTCCGGAAACATCGCGATGCCCGGTGCGACGCTGTTCACCTGCACAGTGGGAGCCAGGGCCCGCGCCAGGGCCTTGGTCAGGCAGGCCAGCGCCGCCTTGGAAGCGCAGTAGGCCAGGTGCTCCGGCCAGGGACGGTCCGCCGCGATGTCGCAAAGGTTGATGATCTTCCCGCCGGCCCGAAGCAGATGCTCTCGGGCGGCGGCGGCCAGCGCCACGGGCGCCGTGACGTTGATCCGCATCGTCCGGTCCCAGTCTTCAATGGAGAAGCTCTGCAACGTCATCCGTTCGAATATGGAGGCGTTGTTGACCAGGATCTCCAATCCGCCCAGGGCGGCCACGGTCCGCTCCACGATCTCGCCGGCAGCCTCCGGACGTCGCAGGTCGCCGGACACGATCTCGCACCGGCGTCCCGCGGCGACGATTCTGTCGGCCACACCTCGGGCGTCTCCGCACGATTCGTGGCAGTGCAGGGCAATGTCGCAGCCCGCGCCGGCAAGTTCCAGGGCGATGGCCCGCCCCACGCGGCGGGCGCCGCCGGTCACCAGCGCCACCGTACCTTCCAGCTTCACCGGGCACCTCACTCACCAGACGAGGGCGGACCCGGCGGTCGCTCATCCTCTTCCGCCGCCTCATCCGGCAGTCGATGCTGCGACCACACGTCATCCACGGGCGTCGGCGCCGCCTTCTGGTGGGCCAGCCGCCGGCGGTACTGTCGCGAGGCCGCCACCAGGGCAAGGGCCGCCACGATGAACACAAGCAGGAGAATCGTACCGTAGACAAGCGCCGCCGTGGCGACCACCTTCTGCTCGCGGTTCGCAGGCATCGTGCTTGGGGGCGCAGGCGGCTCAATCACGATGCCATCGGGTGCGGAATCGTGGCGAAACATGCCCAGGCCCAGCGCCAACAACAACAGCCCCACGCCCACCAACAGCACCACCAAGGCCAGCCGCACGCGTTGTGGACCCTGCGTGTCGCCGTTCAGGACGTCACTGCGATATCTTGTCATGGCTTCCCCGTTCGCCAGCGGACATTCGCCCGCGGGTCTTCGTTCAAGGCGTCCCGGAGCTGCTCCAGCAGCCGCCGCTGCTTCTCATCCAACGACCGTGGCGCCACAACCTGGACGGCCACAATCTGATCCCCCGCCGTCCCGGTCGGCGGCTGGATGCCTTTGCCCCGCAAACGCAGCCGGGCCCCGCTGGACGTGCCGGGCGGAATCGTCAGCGTGACCGGCCCAGAGAGCGTGGGGACCTCCAACTTCGCCCCCAACGCGGCCTCCACAATGGAAATCGGCAGATCCACATGAATGTCCAGCCCATCGCGCCGGAAATACGGATGCCGACCAACCTCACACCGCAGATAGAGATGGCCGGCGGCACCGCCCGACCGGCCGGAACCGCCCCGACCGCGGATGCGGATGCGGCTGCCATCTTCCACGCCGGCGGGTACCTTCACCTGCAGCGTCTCTCGATCCTTCCCATCCGAGTGAAGGGTCACATCCACGGTGGTGCCACGCACCGCTTCTTCGAAGGACAGCCGGACGACTCTCTCTTCATCCCGGCCCGGGGTCGGCTGCGCGGCCGCCCTGCGTCTTCGTCCGGTCCGAGCGGCGCCCCCGCCGAACAGATCGCCGAACACGCTCGCCCCGCTTCCCCCGCCGCCGAACGCACTGAACAGGTCCTGCAGATCATCGAACGGAATCTGCGAACCCCCGCCCCAGGTGTAGACCCGCTGGCCGGTCGGCTGCGTCTCCCAGCGCCCGACCGCGGCGTCCCCGAACTGGTCATACTCGGCCCGCTTGTCCTTGTGGCCGAGCACGTCATAGGCGGCCTGCACCTCCTTGAAGCGCCCTTCCGCGGAGGGATCGTTCGGGTTGCGGTCCGGGTGATACTTCTTAATCAGGCGGCGATACGCCCGCTTGATCTCGTCGGCCGAGGCCGTACGGTCAACGCCAAGAACTTCGTAATAGTCACGTCCCATCGCTGTTGCTGGAATCCAAATCACAGGGTGGCAGTCGGTTACCGATTATAGACCGACTCCGCCGCGTTGAAAAGCTGGCCGGGCACACCTACCATGCCGCTCGATGTCCGCGCCACCCGCCATTCTCCGCGTGGCGGCGGCCCAGTTGCCCGCCACCCGACTGGCCGAGGGCCCTCGTGCCCTCGCGCTGATCGACACGGCCATCGCCGAGGCCGCCGCCCGGGGAGTCGATCTGCTCGTCCTGCCAGAGGGTGCGTATCCGTCCTACTATTTGCCCGGCGTCGCGGAGTTTCGCACGGCGGGCGTGATGCCGAACCGCGAGTTCCTCGCGTGGCTGAGCGAGCGCGCCCGGCGGCACCACATGCACCTGATCTGCGGCTACATTGAGGATCAGGGCGACTGCCTGTGCAACGCGGCGGTGCTTGTGGATGATGCCGGTGAGGTCGTGGGAATCGCCCGCAAATCGTTCCTGTGGGGCGACGACAACCGGGTGTTCCGACCGGGCGACCGGCTGGGAGTGTTCGACACCCGGATTGGCCGGCTCGGCATCGCCATCTGCGCGGATGTTCGGGCGCCCGAGACGACGGCGGGCCTGGCCGCCCTCGGCGCACAGTTCATCGCCGTGCCGACGTGCTGGGTGAACGTGAAGCGCCGTCCGGGCGAGTACTACAACCCTCAGCCGGATTTCCTGATCGAGGCCCGCGGGCTGGAGATCGGCGTTCCCTTCGTCTGCGCGAACAAGTTTGGCGTGGAGACCGACACGCTGAGCTACTGCGGCTTCAGCCTGATCACTGACGCCGACGCCCGCGTGCTGGCCAAGGCGCCGCCGGACGCGCCCGCCCTGCTGTGTGCCGAAATCCAACCGACCCGATCCCGCATGCCCGCGATTCCGGCGTGGACGCGCCTGCGGCTGTTTGACTCCGCACCCGCGGAGGAGGCGGCGGTGGAGGCAGACGAGCCCGTCAGGATAGCGGCCATTCCCTCAGCCTCGCTGATTCACGCGGACGGTGGGATGGATCTGCTCCGCCGCCTGGCGGCGGGCGGAGTGGTCGCGGCGGTCTCCGCGTTGCCGTCGATGGCCGCGGCGGACGACGTGGCCCTGCTGGCCCGAACGCTTGGCATCGAGCTGGTCGGCTATGCGGAGCCGGAGCGGATGCGGCTGGCCGCCTTCGGCGGGTACGCCGCGCTGTCCGGCGACGACGTGCGATCGTTCGCCCCGGCCCGGGCCCTGTCGCTGGACGGGGCCGCCGTTCTGTTCGTCATCCATCCGCCGGACGCCCTGCCGCTGCTGCGGGCGCGGGCCGTTGAGAACCGCGTGGTGCTGGCGGCGGCCGGGGCTGAAACCGCGTGCATCATCGGCCCGGACGGGGCCGTCCTGGCCCAGACGGCCTCGAACCCGTGCGAGCCGGTGGCCGCGACGGTCGACCTAACGTCCGTCCGCGACAAGATCGTCTTTCCCGGCACCCACATCTTCGAGCAGCGCAAGCCCCGCGCTTACGCCGCCGCGTTCGGCGAGCCGACGCAAGCGTCCGTTTGAACAATCCGGCCCCCGGCGATACGCTGGCGGGTTCGCGGAGCGGCGTGTCCGCCCGGCGGGGATATGCGAATCATGAGTGGAAACGTCGAACTGGAAAAGGTTTACAACCCGGAGGCCGTCGAATCGGGCATCTATGCCCTGTGGGAGCAGAAGGGCTGCTTCCGGGCCGTACCCGACGGCCGCCCGCGGGACCAGCGGCACGTCATCATGATCCCGCTGCCCAACGTAACCGGGGCCCTGCACCTGGGGCACGCGATCAACAACACACTGCAGGACATCGTCACCCGCACGCAGCGGATGAAGGGCAAGAACACGCTCTGGCAGCCTGGGACGGACCACGCGGGCATCGCCACTCAGGCGGTTGTCGAGCGCCGCATCTTCGAGGAAGAGGGCAAGAGCCGGCACGACCTGGGCCGCGAGAAGCTCGTCGAGCGCATCTGGCAGTGGAAGGACCAGTACGAAAAGCGCATCCTCAGCCAGCTCAAGCTGCTGGGGGCCTCGTGCGATTGGAAACGCACCCGGTTCACCCTGGACGAAGTGTGTGCGAAGGCCGTCCGCCACGCGTTCTTCAAGATGTTCAAAGACGGGCTGATCTTCCGCGGCAAGCGGCTGGTGAACTGGGACACGCAGCTCCAGACGGCCGTCGCGGACGACGAGGTGTACCACGAAGCCGTCAAGGGCCACTTCTGGCACTTCAAGTACCCGGTGATCGACCCGCAGCCGGGCGAGCCGGAGCACGTGCTCATCGCCACCACCCGGCCAGAAACCATGCTGGCCGACACGGCGGTGGCGGTCCATCCGGACCCCGAAGGCGAATTGGCCCGTCGGGAGACGCAGCTCCGATCCGAACTCGCGGCAGCGGTCGGTCGCGAGAAGAAGGAAATCGAGCAGAGGCTGGAGGGTATCACTCGGCGTCGTGAAGAGTTTCTGCCGACGCTGGTTCGGCTGCGTGACATGGCCCGGGCCGGTCGGAAGATCATGCTGCCGCTGGTGAACCGGCCCATCCCGCTGGTGGCCGACGAGTGGGCCGACCCGGAGAAGGGCACCGGGTGCGTGAAAATCACACCCGCCCATGATGCGAACGACTATGAAGTCGGCCTGCGCCACGGGCTGCCGATGGTCAACGCCCTCACGCCGGACGGCAAGGTGGCGCCGATCATCGAGCCGGACGGCTCGCTGAACCCCCACAGTGACCGCTACGCGGGGCTGGTGTTTGCCCGCGAGGGGCGCCAGCGCGTGGTGGATGACCTGGAAGCCGCCGGGCTGATCGACCACGTGGACGACCACGAAATGGAGGTCGGCCACAGCGACCGCAGCAAAACGCCGATCGAGCCGTACCTGTCCGACCAGTGGTTCGTGCGAATGGGCGACGTGGAAGGCGGCGTCACGCTGGCCGACGGCACGAAATCGCCCGGCCTGGCCCAGGCCGCCATGGACGCCGTGACCAGTGGCCGGGTGAAGATCTTCCCCGAGCGATACACGAAAACCTACCTCGACTGGCTCGGCGAAAAGCGCGACTGGTGCATCAGCCGGCAACTCTGGTGGGGGCACCGGATTCCAGTGTGGCATCTCAACAACCTGCGCCTGCGCGAAGTGGGAATGATGCCCGATGTGCTCCGCTTCGCAGAAGAGCTGCAGACGCTCGAACGAGAGGGAAAGGCGGCCCATTGGTTGTGGGGAGACCCGCTGGCTGATTTTCCAGCAAGCATGCCCGAGTGGACAAGGACGGTCGCCGGGTACTGGTGTCCTCATCCCGATCACGAAGACGAGTTCCGGGCGCTGGTTGCACCGTTCCATTTGGAGCAGGACGAGAACGTCCTCGACACCTGGTTCAGCTCGCAGCTCTGGCCGTTCAGTACGCTGGGCTGGCCGGAGGACACAAAGGACGTGCGCTATTACTACCCCGGCAACGTGCTGATCACGTCGCGGGACATCATCACGCTGTGGGTGGCCCGGATGGTGCTGAGCGGGCTGTACCTGATGGGCGACGTTCCGTTCCGGCACGTGTACATCCACACAAAGATTCTCGACGGCCGGGGCGAGGGGATGAGCAAGTCCAAGGGCAACGGGGTGGACCCGGTAGACATCATCCAGCTCTACGGGGCGGACGCTCTGCGCTACACCATGGCCGACATTGCCACCGAGCTGCAGGACGTGCGCATGCCAGTGGAGTACCGCTGCCCGCACTGCACGAACCTGACGCCGCAGACGGAGGTGGTGCCGCGCAACCGCCGCCCGTCCGAGATTTTTAAGGTCAAATGCAAGCACTGCGGCGAGATGTTCGCCACGCAATGGGCCGACGAAGACACGAAGATCGCCCTGCACGTGGCCTACGAAACGTCCGACCGCGTGGAGCTGGGTCGCAACCTGTGCAACAAGCTGTGGAACGCCGCCCGCTTCGCCTTCCGCAACCTGGAGGGTGTGGAATACAACCGGCTGGAAATCGCGAACCTGCTGCCGGAGGACCGCTGGGTCCTGGCGGAGCTGTCCCGCGTGGTGCGAGAGGTAAACAGCCTCATGACGCGGTACCAGTTTTCCGCGATGGTTCGGCGCATTCGCGAGTTCTTCTGGGACAGCCTGTGCGACTGGTACATTGAGCTCACCAAGCCGCGCATGGCCGACGACGCCCCGCCCGACCGGCGTGGGGCCGAGGCCCGGCAGGTGCTCGCGTTCTGCCTGGACCAGGTGCTGCGGCTGTTCCACCCGATCATCCCGTACATCACGGAGCGGCTGTGGCAGCAGCTTGCCGTGATCGCCCCGCACCGTGGGCTGCCCGGGCTGGCGGAGCCGCGGATGAACGACGTGCTGACCGTTGCCGACTTCCCGCCTGAGGCCGGCTGGCCGGGGCTGGACGATGCGAAGATTATCGAGATCTTCCAGGACCTGCAGGACGCCACCCGCGGCGTGCGTGATCTGCGGAGCAAGTGCAACGTGCTGCCAAAGGTGAAGGTCACCGTCACGTTGAAGGTGCCGGCCGACCACGTGGAATCGCTCCGCAGCCAGGCCCATATCATTCAGGAGATGGCCGGCGTGGAGACGCTGCACGTGGTCTCCGAGACGGCCCGGCCAAGGAACTCCGCATCCACCGTGGTGGGCGCGGTGCAGATTCTCGTGCACGACATCAGCGATGACGAGGCGGAGCGCAAGCGTGTCGAGAAAGACGTGGCCGGCGTGGAAAAGCAGATCGCCGGCAAGGAGTCGAAGCTCGCCAACGAGAAGTTCGTGCAGAACGCCAAGCCCGAGGTGGTGGAAGCCGAGCGTCAGCGCCTCACGGAACTCCTCGCCCAGCGGGAAACGCTGACCCAAGCGCTGCGCGATCTGGCCGGATAGCCGCAGGGACGCCGCTGCCGGCACGCCTGTATAATGCGCGGATCATGAAACCGCCGTTGTCAACCTCGCGATGGGTGTCCGTGGGGCTCGGGCTGGTCATTGTGGCCGGCGGGGTCGGGGCGTACGCGGGCAGCCTGGGCGGGCCGTTCATTTTCGACGACATCGGAAGCGTGCCGGAAAACCCGTGCATCCGGTCGCTCTGGCCGCCGGAGTATCTGTGGAAGACGCCGGCGGAGGAAGCCGTAGCGGGCCGGCCGGTGGTCAGCCTGACCTTGGCGATCAACTTCGCGATTCACAGACTGAACGTGCGGGGATACCACGCGACCAACATCGCGATTCACGTGCTGTCCGGGCTGGTGCTGTTCGGCCTGATCCGGCGGACGTTGCGGCGGCCGGTGTTCTCAGAGCGGCTGGCCGGCGTGTCGGACTGGCTGGCCGGCATCACCGGCCTGCTCTGGACGGTGCACCCGCTGCAGACCGAAAGCGTCACGTACATCATCCAGCGGACGGAGCTGCTGGTCGGGCTGTTCTACCTGCTGACGCTGTATTGCGCGCTGCGCGGCTGGGCCTCGGCCCGTCGCGGACGCTGGTTCGTGGCGGCGGTGGTCGCGTGTGCGCTGGGGATGGGCAGCAAGGAGGTGATGGCCTCCGCACCGCTGATGGTGCTGCTGTATGACCGAACTTCTATCAGCGGATCCTTCGGCACAGCGATTCGGCGGCACGCCCGGCTGTACGTGGGGCTGGCGGCCACGTGGCTGATCCTGGGAGTACTCATCCTGACGGGCGCCCGGAGCCAGACGGTGGGCCTGGGTCTGCACATCGGCCCGCTCGAGTACCTGCGAACACAGGCCGGCGTGATCGTCTGGTATCTGCGGCTGTGCTTCTGGCCGGACCCCCTGGTGATCTCGTACGACTGGCCGGTGGCCAAAACCTGGGCCGAGTGCGCGCTGCCCGGATCGCTGATACTCGGGCTTCTGGCCGCCACGGCGTGGGGCGTATGGCGGAACCATCCGGCAGGGGTGGCGGGAGCGTGGTTTTTTCTTGTGCTGGCGCCGTCGTCGAGCTTCATTCCGATCGTCACGGAGGTGGCCGCGGAGCGGCGCATGTATCTGCCCCTGGCGGCGGTGGTGGTGCTGGCCGTCGTGGCCGTCGGGTGGTGGGTCACGGCGCGGCGGAAGCCGGCGGGGGCGGTAGCATTTGCGGTGGCGGCCGGGCTGGCCGGTACGATGCTCTTCGGCACGATCGCGCGTAACCGCGACTACCGTTCGGACATCGCCATTTGGCGCGACGCGGTGGCAAGGCATCCGAAGAATGCGCAGGCGCTGACGAACCTGGGCGTCGCGCTGGCCAACGCGGACCGGAGCGAGGAGGCGCTGGCCACGTGTCGCGAGGCGCTGCGGCTGGCGCCGGGGATGTTCCACGCTCACCATGCGATGGGCCACGCGCTGGCCACGCTCGGCCGGACGGAGGAAGCGATCACGCACTTCCGCAAGGCGATCGAGCTTCGGTCCGACTTTGCGCCCGCTCACCGCTGCCTGGGTGACGCTCTCGTGACGCTGGGCCGGCACGAGGAGGGGCAAAGGGAGATCGAGAAAGCCCTATCCCTCCGTCCGTGGTTCGCAGACGCCTGGGTGAGCCTGGGCCGGGCGATGGCCGTGGCTGGCAGGCCCGAGGAGGCGGTCAAGCACTACCACCGAGCCCTGGAGATGGACCCTGACAACCCGGTGTGGATCAGCAACCTCGGCGACGCGCTGGCCCGCCAGGGCCAGACGGAGGAGGCAATCCAGCATTACGTGCGGACGCTGCAGCTGCGACCGGAGTATGCGCCGGCACACAACAATCTGGGAAACGCGCTGTTGGGAATGGGCAAAGCGAACGAGGCATTCAATCATCTCCGGCAGGCGCTGGAGTTGCGGCCGGACTACGTGGACGCCCACATCAGCCTGGGATACGCGCTGGCCTCTGTTGGGCGACTGGACGACGCACTCCAGGAATACCACCGAGCCCTGGAGATTGACCCGAAACACGTGCAGGGTCTGAACAACCTGGGCAACGGACTGCTGACCCTGGGAAGAACTGACGAGGCCGTTGCGACGTTTGAGAAAGCGCTCGCGATCGATGCGGGCCGGGCCGACACATACAACAACCTGGCAAACGCATTGGTGACGGCAGGCGATCTTGTCCGCGGCGTGGAGTGCTATCGCAAGGCGATCTCGCTTTCGCCCGATCTTCTGGCGGCTCATTACAACCTGGGCGAGACCTACCGGCGAATGCAGCGCCCCGATGAGGCCAAGGCCTCCTACGAACAGGGATTGAGGCTGGCGGAGCAGTCCGGGCAGTCGCAGTTGGCGCAGCAGATTCGGGAACAGATGGCGTTGCTGTCGTCAGGGAAAACGCCGTAGAGGCAAATAGTGCGTCGCGGCCACCACCGCGGCGTCCGCATCCACTCAACGAGGGCGGTGCGACCGACGCAGAACGACGAGCCCGCACCAGCCCAAAACCCAGATGGGCAGGGCCGTGATCATGCCGGCCCCGCAGGGAGCACCGGCCGACCCGCCTGCACCGCCGGATGTGCCGCCGCCGCTGGAGGCACCGTCATCGTCCGTGACGGCCCCGACGTCGGGATCCTGCGGTTCGGCGTCGTCCGCGTCGGGCACACCGTCGTCATCGTCATCGGGGTCGTCCGCGTCGGGCAGGCCGTCGTTGTCCGTATCGTCGGTACCGGGGTCGGCAGGGTCATCCTCGTCGCCGGTGTCCGTGTCACCACCATTCTCATCGCCGGTACCGTCGTCCACGGGAGCGCCGCCCCCCCCGCCGCCGCCGTCGCTCGCGAGCTGCCGGATGAGAACCATCGGAGCGGCGAAGTCGATGTCGTAGTCCGACTGGTCCGGTCGGGCAATGAATGCTTCGCCACTCAAATCGTCCAGCATCACCAGCGTCTCGCCGGCAATCCCCGTGCAATGGACCACCAGAGTCACCAGCAGGACATCGCCGCCATCGTAGATGTACGGGTAAACGTAGTTGGTGTCCTTCCAGGCGTCGAGTTGATCGCCCGGTTCAGGCTGTGCGTGGGGGGCATACATCTGTGGACCGGGAATGACCTGGTCAAACGTGAAGCCATCCACGTCTGCCGGATCGGTACTCGTCCCGAAGATCCAGGTGAACAGCCCGTCCTCCGGCTCCAGAAGAACGATGTCGATATATGCGAAATCCGATCCCCGGAGCGTCACCCGCGGGATTGTCACGCCGCCATACTCAACTTGATCAACGGTGCCGGAGGTGTTCGGACCGAAACTCAACTCGATGGATGCCCCCGACGAGGCAGCCACCCCGGCCAGCAACGCAAGCAACGTGCAGGCGGTACGCATGGCAAGGCTCCTGAGCAGCGTGTGTGCCGAAACGCTCCGCAGGCCGTCCGGCCGGCCGAAGCAATCTCCCTGTCTTAACGGCGAATTGCCACGAGGGGCTTTGATCGACACCCCTCCTGGTAAGTCCAGGTGGGCCCACCGGCAGGCCGGTTATCGGACGGCCGCGGGCGATGGTTCCGCGGATGCCGACAGGACGCGGACTGCGTTTGCCGGTCCAGCGGAATGGGCTATAATCGTTTCTCCAACCGAGGCTTGTGGACGGAGCCTCGCGGTTTCGACGAGCGACTTCACAGGATCGCCAGAGTCATGATGACACCAATAGGACGATGGACGGCGGGGCTGGGAATCCTGGTTCTTGTGACAGGATGCGGAGGACCCAAGAAAACGGAAGTGGCGGACGCCGCCGGAGAGCCGGCACCCGAGCCGGCGATTGTGAGCGAGACCGGCGTCGCAGACGCGGCCAGCGACACAGAGGCTGCCACGACCGGCGCGGTGCAACAGCCCCAGGACGCCCCCATGCCGGAGACGACGCAGGTCGCCCAGGAGACGGGAGAAGAGCTGGCCGCCCCGGTCGTCACAGAGGAGTTCCGGAAGCTCTACGACGCCGCCAAGGCGGGTGACGTGGCCACCGTCCGACAATGCCTGGATGACGGTGCGGACGCAAACGGCACGAACGAACGGGGTTGGACCGCCCTGCACGCCGCCGTTCATGAGAACCAGCCGGCGGTCGTCAGACTGCTGATCGAACGCGGCGCCGCACTCAACCCGAAAGGCGAGATGGATTGGACGCCGCTGCACTGGGCCGCCCAACTGGGCAATCTCGACATGGTAAACACTCTGCTGGAGGCTGGCGCGGACATGGCCGCGGCGGAATGGAGTGGAAAGACGCCTCTGTCCCTGGCCCTCGCCGGGGGGCATCTGGAAGTGGCGGAACGGCTGATTGCGGCCGGTTCGGACGTCAACGCAGCCGATGAGTTCGGGTTCACTCCGCTTCACATCGCCGCCAACCTCGGTCAGACCGTAATGGCCAGAACCCTGCTGGAAAAGGGCGCCAACCTGCAGGCCGCCACGGAGATGGGCGTCACGCCGGTTCTGATGGCGGTGGGGAACGGACGAGCGGAAACGCTGGAGTTACTGCTGAAGGCCGGGGGGAATCTGCAGGACAAGAACGGGCGTGGCGAGGGGCCGCTTCATATCGCGGCGTCTGAGGATCAACGAGAAATGACGCAGATCCTCCTGGACCGGGGTCTGAAGATTGATCCGCAAGACATCCACGGCCGAACACCGCTGCATCTGGCAGCCAATCACGCGCGAGCGGACATGGTGAACCTTCTGCTCGACCGGGATGCGGACATCGCCGCACGGGATAACCAGGGCTACACACCCCTGCAGTATGCTGCGTTAAGCGGAGACGGCGAAACGGTCCGGCGATTGATCGCCCGAGGCGCGGACGCGAACGGTACAAAGAACGACGGGATTGACATTTTGCGTACGGCCGTGGTCGCGGGCAACGTGGACGGCGTGCGGGCCATCCTGGCCACCGGCTGCGAACTGGAGCGAGCCGACCCGCTGAAGCGAACGGCGCTGTGTATCGCAGCGGAGCTGGGCCACGCTGAGATCGTGGCTCTGCTGCTGGAGGCAGGAGCAAATCCGGCCGTCGTAACGGAACTGGGCAAAACGCCGTTGCAGACCGCCCAAGAACAAGGCCATCAGGCCGTCGTCGACGTGTTCCGCAAGCATGGGGTGGAGAAGTAAGTGGCGTTGCGGTGGAAACGGTATTGGGATCGACTCGAAACGGCATCCGCCTGTTCGGGACGGAAAGGTCTTGGCTCATGAGGAAACAGGGACGCTCCGTACGATGACCAGAGCACCCGGTAAACACCGCAGACCCCTCGTCGCAACGGGTAGTCTTGTGTTCGAGGCGCTGGGCGTGCGGAGCCTGTCTGTGCTGGCTGTTTCGGCGCTCGTGTCGATGGCAATCGCGGGCTGCCGCGACGACGCCGATTCCCTCGCCTCGCCGGGTGAAAAGCCCAATGTTCTGCTGATCACGTTGGACACGACGCGGGCGGATTTTCTGGGCTGTTACGGCCGCCCCACGGCCCGCACGCCCAACCTGGACCGCCTGGCCCGCGAAGGGACCCGATTCGCGCAGTGCTCCACCTGCACCTCGCTGACCGCGCCCTCTCACGCCAGCATCCTGACCGGGCAATACCCGTTTGTGCACGGCGTTCGCACGAACGGTTCACACCGTCTGGCGTCAGGTTGCACGACGCTGGCAGAAGTGCTCCGGACGGAAGGGTACCGTACGCATGCGATCCTCGCGGCCTCCGTTCTGAACGATCAATTCGGCCTGAACCAGGGGTTCGACGAGTACGATAACGTGCCGATCCAGGCAGCGAACAAGGCTGTAATCGCCCAACGACGCGGCGATGAGATCAGCGAGCACGCGATCGCCTTCCTCGGCAATCAGCAAGGTGAGCCGTTCCTCCTATGGCTCCACTATTACGATCCTCATCACCCGTACCTCTCTCCTCGGTCGAATGCCACGACCATCGAACGCTATGAGGATGAAATCACGTTCATGGACGATCAGATCGGCAGAGTACTGACCGAACTCCGCCGACGGGCGATCGACAATCGAACCCTGATCGTCGTGGTCGGCGATCACGGCGAAGGACTGGGCGACCATGGCGAGTCCGGTCACGGCTACTTCGCCTACGAGAGCACGTTACACGTCCCCTGTATCTTCTGGTATCCGAGTCTTGTCGCTGCGAATCACGTGGTGGACATGCGGGTGCGCACCATCGATCTTGCCCCTACGGTACTTGCCCTGATCCAGGCCCCGGGCCTTCCCGATGCCCAGGGCGAGAATCTCGGTGCAATGCTCCAGCGGAAAACGCAACAGGACGTGCCGGCTGCGTACGCCGAGGCGTTTGAGGCGTACTATCACTTCGGGCTTTCCCCAATCCGGACCCTGAGCACCAATGAATGGAAGTTCGTACTGGCCCCCCGGCGTGAGCTTTTCCGAATCAGTCAAGATCCCGCGGAAAAGGGCAATGTGCTCAGCGAGCATGCGGACGTGGCGGCCGGATTGTATGAGCAGATGCGCTCGCTGATCGCGGATGCGCCGGATCCTCCCTCCACGGACGAGTCCGAGCATCGACCGGGCATGCTGGATCGAGCGGCCTTGGAATCGCTGGGCTACGTGGGAGCGGCGGAGACGGGCACGGCGGAGGCCCACCTCCGCGAGATCGATCGGCTCGAACCGCAGGGCAACGACCCCAGGGACTTCACAGAAACACTCGAATCGTACATACAGGCCCGTCACGCGACGGGGGAACAGGATGATGACCTCGCCGTCGAGTTGCTGGAGAAGGTGGTGGGAGCGCTTCCGACCAGCGTACGACCCCGCGCGGATTTTGCCCACGCGTGTCAGCGAAAAGGACAGCACGAAGAGGCGCGGAAACAGTACGAGGAGGCACTCCGGCTGGATCCCGACTCCCACTACACCCGACAGATGTACGCCGGCCTGTTTATGGAGTCCAAGCAGTGGGCGCTCGCGGAGGAGCAGTTCCGCATCCTGATCGCGAGCGATCCCACCGACGGCGAGTCCTGGTACAATATGGGTATCGCCCTGGCATCTCTGCATCGACCGGACGAGGCCCGGGAGCACCTGAAACAGGCTGCGTCCGTCGATCCGCGGGATCCGCGTCCATGGAACGCGCTCGGGGTGTTGTGTGTGCAGGGAGGCCAGTACGACGAAGCGGTTGGGCACTTCCAGCATGCACTTCGCATCGACCCGAAACATGACAAGTCGCGAAGGGATCTGGAGCGCGCCTTGAAGCTCGTGGAGCAGTCGAAAGGGCCTTGAGACAGAGCTGGACATGGCAAGCCAAGGAAGAAACCAGCCAATGCCTCACCCTGGGCCCATGACGGGTGAACCAATTGCGTCCGGAACACACGTCGAAACAGGCCCCGGCTCCACGCGGACCACGGTCCCATGGCTCCTCCTGGCACTCGCGGTCGCCTTCGCGATGCGCGGGGGGGCGCTCTGGACGACGCGCGACACGCGCCCGATCCTGGATGAAGCCGATTATGTAGTGCGTGCCGAAGCATTGCTTGACGGCAAAGGGTTCGTCGGATCGTTCCGCTCGTGGATACTGCATCCCGGTTCGCCGTTGCTGACGAATCTGCCGCAGTACCCCGGCGCCTACCAGGCCCCGGGGTATCCCGCGTTCATGGCCCTCGTGATGAGGGTCTGGGGCCGCAGTCTGGTCGCGGTCAAGTTCGTGCAAGTGTTACTCAGTACGGCCACCGTCGGGTTGGTCTTCTTGATCGGACGGAACGGGTACGGCGCGCGGTCCGGCCTGGTCGCTGCGTTCATCTGCGCAATCTACCCGAACCTGATCGCGTTCTCTCACTACCTATGGTCCGAAACGCTCTTCCTTTTTCTGCTGACAGGAGGTATCTGCCTGTTGACGGGAAGAAACCGAGCCGTGCCGCCCCCAATGCACCGATGGGCCTTGGCGGGCGTCTGTCTGGGTGCGGCCGCGATGACTCGGGCGATCGCCCTGTACATCTTGCCCCTGGTGCTGCTTTGGATGCTCCTTCTGCATCGCCAACGTCTGCGAAGGGCTCTGGGGGAGGCCGCGGTCACCGCCGGGGTTGTCGTCCTGATTATTCTCCCGTGGACGTATCGGAACCACCGCATCACAGGCGGCTTTGTGCTAGTCGACACGAGCGGCGCCTTCAATCTCTGGAGGGGCAACACGCCCCAGGCCTACACGTCTCGACCGGCCCCCCCGCAGCAAAGCTACGAGCCGCCGTTCGAGTCCCTGCCGCTGGCTCCGCCGCACGAAGCCTGGGTCATGCAACTCATTCCTGTAGCCCAGCATCAATACGGCCCAACGCCGACCGATGCGCAGGTCGCCACCTGCGCTGCCGACTTGGCGTGGGACTGCATCTGGACTGATGTCCCGGCGTTCCTCCGCCGCGCCAAGTTCAAAATAATCGACACGTGGAACCCGACGTCGTTTCTGGTCCGGCATTTTCGCTTCGCCGCGTACGGCCGAGTCTCCCGGACGACCGCCAGCTTCATCTCCTGGACAGCAATCAGCGCGTACGTGCTGGTAATAGTCCTTGGAATGCTGGGAGCACTGACAACGCTCCGGAACCCGTACACGTGGTTTGTCCTGGGAATGATCCTGTTCTTCGTTGCGGTACATGCCGTTGCGATCGGTCTGACGCGATTTCGCTTGCCCGTCATGCCGTTCGTCATTGTGCTGGCCGCGGAGGGCATACGCAGGAGCGTGTGGTTTCCGCGTACGGTCTTGCGAAAAATCCTGCGTCATTGATGCACCGCGTTCCGGCATCGCGAGGTGACCATGGCCGATCCCGTCCGCGGCGAAACTCAAGCCACTCGCTCCCGCATGCTCGGCTATCTGATCGGATTGTGCCTGGTTGCCTTGGTATTCCGCATTGCGATCCTCCGTGAGTATCTCGCCGAGAACCCCGTGGCGAACAATCCGACCATCGACGCCGCCACCTACTGGAACTGGGCCGACCGTATCGCTCATGGCCAATTCGCACAGGACACACCGTTCTTCTCGGCGCCGCTGTACCCGTACCTGCTCGGCCTGCTGCGGGCTCTGGGCGGCACGTTGATCAGCGTGTACGTGCTCCAAATCGGCATGGACCTTGTGACGGCCATCCTGCTCGCACTGTTCACACGCCGCCGGTTCGGGTCCGGCGTGGGCCTGCTGGCGGCGGGGATCTTCCTGCTGCTGCAGGAGCCAGCCTCCTTCTCCCTCCGCGTGCTGTCCGGGTCGCTGCATCTACTGTTGGTGACGGCTACGTGGGGGCTGATGGCCCTCTCCACGAACGCCCCGAGGCTTCCGCGTCGGGTCGGCCTGGGAATCACGCTGGGGCTGTTGTGCTTGTCGTACCCGCCAGCGCTACTGCTCGTGCCGGCCGTCGGTCTGTGGCTTTTCTGGCAAAGTCGTCGGCGGCTTGCGGACTTGGCCCGGGCAACCGTGCCGGTCGGCATCGCCGTCCTGCTGATCGTTCCCGCCACTGTCCACAACTATCGAGCGAGCGGGGAGTTCTTCCTGATTCAGGCGCTTAGTGGTGTGACGCTGCGTTTGGGCAACCAGCCGGGAGCAGACGGCGTCTACCATCCGATTCGCGGAATCAGCATGTCGCGCGAGTACATGCTTCATGACGCCGGGCGTGTGTATCAGCAGGCGACCGGAAACCCGCCAAGCTGGGCCGCCACCGATGCCTATTTTCGCAAGCTCGGCTACGACTACTGGCGATCAGACCCCACCCATGCCATCAAACTGGCCGCTCGCAAGGCCTACTGGTTCCTCACCGGTCGCAACTACGGCGACATCTGCCAGCCGAACGCCGAAATCGCCGCTGGATTGGCTGATTGGCTGCGACTGGCCCCCGTGCAAACCGCGTGGCTGATCGGCCCCGGCCTCGTCGGCCTGGCGTTCCTGCTGCGGCACCCGATCCGGCACGCTCCGGAATGGCTGATGCTCGGCGTACCACTTTTCGTCGTGGTCATCTTCTGGTACTCGCCACGATACCGACTCCCGGCCGTCCCGGTACTCACGGTAACGGCCGCCTATGCCTTGGCCGGGCTGAAGCAGTGGCGAATCCGACGCGCCCGAGGTATCGCGGCCCTTGTCGGACTGGCCGCTGCGATTGCCCTGGGTTTCGTGAATCGAGCCGTTGGGTTCGATGCGCCCATGGCACGCGACGTGGCGATCGCCCTGGTCCGAAAAGGGGACTACGCGGGCGCCAACGAGATGCTTCAGGACATCCTGCGCCGGCAGCCGGACTTCCCGCTCGCGCTCAGCGCCCTCGCCTACTCCCGCCACATGGAGGGCCGCCTGGCGGAAGCCTATGAAACGTACCACAGGGCATTGGCGCTCGATCCTTCCGATACCATCACACGTGGGCTCCTGGGCGCCCTGCTGGTCAGGATGCAGCGATGGACCGAGGCCGAACGTGAACTCCGCATCGTCCTGGCAGCCACACCCGAAGGTCCGGAAGACCGTTTTAACCTGGGTGTCGCCCTCACCGCACAGGGAAAATACAAGGAGGCCCGGCCCCACCTAGAGTATGCCGTGAAGGCCGCTCCACGGGATGTGCGGTTTTTGCACGGAATGGGCGTGTTTTTCGCAAGGCAGGGGCAGCATGCCGCTGCAGCCGAGTGGTTCCGACGGGCGCTGGAGATTGACCCCTCGCACCAGAAATCACAGAATGACCTCAAGCGGGTTCTGCAGAAATCCGGACCACCGCAATGAGACTCCCGCCGGAACCGCTGTCGGCCGTGAGCGAGTGGGCAAAGGGACAAACCGGAGGCCGTTGGCCTGCGTAGTCTGGGTGGGAACAGATTGTCAGAATGCCTGCCCGGCAGGAGCAATTGTCATGAGAATGAAGACGAACTCAAGCATCCCGATCTCGAATGCCGTCTTGCCACGACACACCTGGGGTGTGGGTCTGGTGTGGCTCGTCATGCTGGCCACTGCACCGGTCTGGACGGGCTGTTCAAGAAACGACGGCGCTGCTGACGGGCCGGTCAAGATCCGCGCGGAAGGCCACAATGTCATCCTGATTACCATGGACACGACGCGCACCGATTTCCTCGGATGCTATGGAGCACCCAACGCATCCACGCCCAACCTGGACCGCCTCGCCAAAGAGGGCGTCCGTCTGACCCGTTGCAGCACATGCGTGTCGCTGACCCTGCCCTCCCACGCCAGCATGCTGACCGGTTACTACCCGTTCGTACACGGCCTGCGTAACAACGGCACTCGGCGTTTGGCCGACTCGTTCGACACGCTGCCCGAAATCCTCAAGAGGGCCGGGTACGCCACTGGTGCGGAGATCGCATCGGCCGTACTGGATGCCCGCTACGGTCTCGACCAGGGCTTCGACACGTACCACGACGTCGAGACAAACGGCCAAGGCAGGGTCTACCCACAGCGGCGCGGGGATGACATCTGCAACGCGGCAATCGAACAGCTCCAGACCCTTGCCGCGGGCAGGTTCTTCCTCTGGGTCCACTTCTACGACCCACACGACCCGTATGACGCACCCGGCTACGTCGGGCCGCCCGGCCGACCGGCCTATGCCGCGGAAGTCGCATTCATGGACACGCAGATCGGTCGACTGATCGATGAACTGAAGCGACTGGGCATCGAGAAGAAAACGCTGGTCGCCCTGATTTCCGACCACGGTGAGGGGCTCGGAGACCACGGTGAAGGCGGGCACGGGTACTTCGTGTACGAAACAACCGTCCACGTCCCGTTTATCCTGTGGTGCCCGGGCACGATTCCGGCCGGAAGGAAGATCGACGCCATTACGCGCACGGTGGACGCATTCCCTACCCTGCTGGAGCTCGTCGGGCTTTCCGGGCCGGAGAGTGTGCATGGTGCAAGCCTTGTGTCTTTGCTCAAGGGGGAGGAGACGTCTTTGGCAGCAACGGCCTACGCCGAATCGCTGGCCGGACACCTCCGGTTCGGCCTCTCGCCGTTGCGATGCCTGCGGGCCGAGCAGCGCAAGTACACCCTGGCTCCCAATGCCGCACTGCACGACCTGGAAGTCGACCCAAACGAAATCCGGAACGTAATCCGTGAATTCCCGGCGATCGCTGACGGGTTGCATGAACAATTGAAACGTCTTGTTGACGATGCGCCGCCACCGCCCAGCGACGCGGATGCCGCAGTCCAGATGAGTGATGCGGATCGCCAGAGCCTTGTTGCAATGGGCTATGCGGGGGCCGCAAGCGGCGAGAACATCGAAGCGGAAAGCAGCATTTTCGAGCCCAAAGGCCCCGATCCCCGCAGCCACATCGAAGACATCAATCTCGACAACGCCGCCATGACAGCCTACAGCGAAGGCGACTTCGCGACCGCCGAACCCATGATGCACCGGATCGTGGCTGCATTCCCCGAAGCCCCCATGGTGCGCATCGACATGGCAAACTTGCTTTCGGGGATGAACCGTCTGAGTGAGGCTTGTGACCATCTGGCTAAAGCGGTGGAACTCGACCCGAAGGCCGATGATTTACGCCGTATGTACGCAGAGTACCTGATCCGCGCCGAACGATTGGACGACGCGGATACCCAACTCACGATCCTAATGGAAAGGAAGAAGGACGATCCGCTGATCCTTCGCAACCTAGGACTGTTGCGTGTGGAACAGGATCGGCTGGAAGAAGCAAACGAATACTTCGAGAAGGCGGCTGCTCTCGATCCGGACGATGCGAAGCCCATCCGTGGTCGAGCGTTGGTGCTGTGCCGGGAGGGCAAGTACAAGGAAGCGGAAGCCCTGCTCAAAAAGGCGCTGGAATCTGACACTCAAAACGCACTGCTGATCACGGATCTCGCATTCGCGCTGGAGAAGCAGAATCTAGTGGAGGAAGCCGTCGTCGAGTATCGTCGCGCCGTCGATTGCGACCCCACCGCGGCTGAACCCCGGGAACAACTGGCCCGCCTGCTGGGTGAACAAGAACGCTGGGCAGAGGCCCTGGAACAGTACAACCTCTTGGTGGAGCAGGCACCGCAAAATTCCGAGCGACTCGCCCAGCGAGCCCACGCTCTGACGCGGCTGAACAGGCAGGCGGAGGCAGAGGCGGATTTCCGCAAGGCCCGCATCCTCAACCCGAACGATCTGTTGTTGCTGCGCGGTCTCGTTCTGACCCTGGTCGACATCGGCAAACCCAACGAGGCCGTCGCGCAACTCCAGCTGGCCCTCGCGGATGGAGCCGACGAGCCGATCGTTCTGGGCCTTCTTGCTTACGCCACGCAACAGATGGGCGATCTGACGGAGGCGGACAAGCTGTACGAACAGGCACTGGCCAAGGATCCCGAGCACGCCGCAATTCGAACTTGGCACGCGGGACTGCTGCTGCTGCAAAAGCGGGAAGAGGAAGCCGCCACCGAGTTCGCCCGAGCCCTCCAGATCAACGCCGACGACGTGGAGGCCCGCCTGGGTCTCGGGCAGATCGCGGCGCAACGAGGAGACTTCGACAACGCGCATGCGCAGTTCGAGCGAATCCTCCAAAGAGAACCGAAAAACATCCGCGCCCTGCACGCTCTGGGAATCCTCCACGCCCGCCAGAAGAACTGGGACGAGGCGGCTCGCCTCTTTCGGGAAGTCCTGGCGATCAACCCGAATCACCAGCGCGCCAAGCAGGATCTCGAACGCGTCCGCCAGCGCAGGCAGGAATCAGCGTCCCCGTAGGCAGGCAAGCCGGGCGCCAGGAAGGCTGGCCGGGGCTGGGGCGGCTATCCCCCGTCTCGATACGCTCTGCCCCCCTCGTACAACGCGAGCCGGGCTCGAATGTCGTCCGCCAACTCGGTGTTGGCTGCCCGC
This sequence comes from Phycisphaerae bacterium, assembly GCA_016929015.1. Taxonomy (GTDB): domain Bacteria; phylum Planctomycetota; class Phycisphaerae; order UBA1845; family UBA1845; genus JAFGJQ01. The sequence goes on from JAFGJQ010000061.1 coordinate 26,315, forward strand.
TCGGCCAGTTCGATTGCCCGGCGGGCCACCGCCGCCGCATCCTCCGTTCGTCCCACCTCCGCGTATGCCGCCGCCAGCGTATCCAGGATGTCCGCGCTGGCTCGATCACCCAGCGTGTCTCGCGTCTGCTCGGCAAGACGCACGGCGTCCGCACCGTTTCGCAGCGATTCGTCCGGCGCGGTCGCCAGCCACCAGGCCAGATTATTGGCCATCTGAAAACTGCCCGAATTCTGTTCCAAGCCGGCACGAAGCACGCGAATGGCCCCCGCGCGATCGCCAAGGGTCTGCAGCAACCCACTGAGGCCCAGGACGCACGCTTCACACCCGGGCTCCGCCGCTAGCGCCTCCTCGTACAGCGTTCGGGCCTCCTGAGCTCGGCCCTGTTCGGCCATGATCAGCGCCAGGTAGGCCCGGGCATCCGCGTAGCCTGGCATCGCTTCCACAGCCTCGCGCAAACACGCCTCACTTTCTCGAAACCGCCCGAGTCCGCCCAATACGCGCCCCGCCCGGTAACGTTCAGGCGCGTTCTCCGGCTGAAGCTTCAGAAGGACGGCATACTGCTCCCATGCCTCCGCAGGCCGCCCGGCCTCCCAGTACATCCGGGCCAGCACTGACCGCAAAGCGGGGTTCTCCGGCTCCTCGCCGATCAACTTGTGCAGGATCGTCTCGCCCTCGTCGAGTTGGTTTGCCTCGAAGTGGGCCCGGGCCTTGAGAAACCCGTTCACCGTCTGAATGTGGTCCTTCGGATTCGAACCTCCCGCCTTACGCAGCAGGGTCAACTCGTCCGTCTCGGCAGGCGGGGCATAGCCTCCAACGTAACCGAGACCCCCCAGGCGGTCCGCCAGGCCCGCATCGAGAGCACCCGAGCTTGACGCCTGACGCGGCGACTGGGCCAGCCCCTCCGAAACCACCGACTCCAGTCGCTCCCGCATGGCCGACAGCCGCTCCGGCTCCTGCTCGGCTAGGTTCGTCTCCTCCTGCGGATCTTTCCGAACGTCATACAGCTCCGCACGCGGGGCGTGGATGTACTTCCACCCGTCCGACCGAATCGCCCACAGCCGCGAGTAGCCGTAGCTCTCAAACGGCTCGACAGACTCCCCATATGCCGCCAGCCCCAGGTCCGCCGTCCGGCCGTCCAGCAGTGGCCGCAACGTGCAACCCTGGATGCGCGGCAGCGGCTCCAGACCCAACAGGTCCAGGACAGTCGGCGCCACGTCCACTGTCCGCGCCTGGGACGCCACCACCCGACCAGCCGGCACAACGCCCGGTCCCCACATAAGTAACGGCACCCGCATCGTGCTGTCGTAGACGTAATACCGGTGCGTCAGTTCGTCGTGCTGACCAAGCCCCTCCCCATGATCCCCCACCACCGCTACGAGCGTCCGGCCATCCAGCTTCAGCCGCCGCAGTTCATCCAGCACACGCCCGATCTGCTCGTCCATGAAGGCCACTTCGCCGAGGTAGGGATGAGGATACTGCTCCTTGAAACGGTCGGGCGGTCGCCACGGCTGGTGCGGGTCGAAGAAATGCAGCCAGAGGAAGAAGCGCCCGTCGTTGTGCTCGTTCAGCCAGGCAATCGCCCGGTCGGCAACATCATCGGCCGGTACGCTCTGGTGCCCCATCAGACGGTCCATCTGCTCGCGATAAGTTTCGTCCGGCTTTGCACTTTGGTACGTATCAAACCCCTGATTCAACCCCCAGATGCCGTCCAGCACAAACGCCGCCACCTCGGCCCCCGTGGCGAAGCCACGCCCCTTGAGCCATTCGGCCAGCGTCGTGATCCCTTCGTCCGGGACATAGCGGCCGTTGTTCCGCACGCCGTGAACGAAGGGATACGTGCCGGCCAGGATGCTCGTGTGGGCCGGCAACGTGATCGGAGCGACCGTCGTACATTGGGTGAAACGAGCGCCCTCACGGGCCAGCCGATCCAGGTTGGGAGTTTTGACGAGCTTGTGTCCGTAGCACGCCAGCACGTCCGCCCGCGTCGTATCCAGCGTAATCAGCAGCACGTTGTGCCGGGAAACGTCAACCGCGCCAGACGGCTTGCCCTGCTCCTCCCGGCAGCCCGCACCCGTCGCCAAGATCCCCGCCGTCATCCCTATCACCCACGCTCGCGGTTGCATGCTCATGATTGCAGTTCCATGGTTCCAAAGGTTGGCCACCCCCAACTGAGGGCCGGTCAACTGAAGCTAACCACTCTTCGCCTAGCTGCACCAATGCCAGAAGGAATCTAGGCACCTGCCACACTGATTCGCAGGCTCATCGTTGTGCAAATGTCCGGCCTCTTCGTGGCCCATCCAGGTTCCTGCACCTGCTCGGGCGCATGTCCTCCTCATACTGGGCGATGACTCCCTGATGAATCTCCTCCTACACCTACCAGGGCGTGGATACTCCCGACAGGGTATTTACTCGGTTCATCCTGGAGTCCTCCACACCCACATGGACGCGTGTGGTCCTATCCCCACGCCCACTTGTCGGCCGCGGAACCCGGGGCCGGCTTCAGCCGGCCAGTCAGTGCCCCCGGCTTCAGCCGGGGGAAGCCAACTCCCCTCATTCCCCCTCTCTCTTTTCTCTCTCTTGCAGCCGGCTTCAGCCGGCTGCTCTAGCGTCTATACCACCTGCCTGGCAAGCCGGCTGAAGCCGGCTCCTGAATATGAAGAAGGGAACAAGCGAGTTGGATGACCCACCAACCCCCACCTGAAGGTGGGAGCATTGGCCGGTCGGCTAAAGCCGACTACACGGTTCCGGCCGGAGAACCAGCCAAACACCCGCGTCCCTTCCGCTAGATACCTGGGGACTTCGACTCCCACCAAAGGAGCGAGGTCGGCCCAGTAGGGCCGACCCCGCCTTTTCGTTCATCTGGTTCTGTCGGAGGCCCAATGCCTCCTTCATCGCCCAGGCCGCGTTCGCTTAGCGACGGCGGATCAGGGCCAGACCACCGAGGGCCAGCAGCGCCAGGGACGCCGGCTCCGGAATCTGGTGGATCAAGATGGCCGGAGCCGCGAAGTCGATCACGTAGGCGATCGAGTTCGCCTGCGCCACGAACGCCTCGCCGGCCAGATCGTCCACCGTCAGCAGCGTGTCGCTCGGGATACCGGTGCAGTGGATGAGCACGCCGATCAGCATGTAGTCACCCGGAGGCAGAATGTCCGGACCCGTGTACGGGTACGGATAGACCTCAAACTGGTACTCGTTCAACTGAGTGGCACCATTGCCGGTCAGCAGATACTGCTCGGGGCCCGCCACTGCCTCTTCGAAAGTGAAGTCATCAACCATGGGCGGATCCGTGTCGAAGCCCATCTTGCTGGTGAACAGGCCTTCCTCAGTGACGCCGGTCACCCACAGCTCGATCATGACCGTGTCCGACCCTTGCAGAACCACTTCCGGCACGGCCGCCCCGCCAACGCGGAACTCCAGAGCCGCACCAAACGCGGTGCTGGCCATACCCAGAACCAGAACCATTGCCAACAGCTTCTTCATAGTTTACTCCTCCTCTTTCTTTCCTCTGCGGCCCTTCGCCCTCCATGTCTATCTGGCGAATCGGCTGGGCCTTGGAACCATGAAACTCGCGTTTACGAGAACCTCTGTTCTCACACCACCGGCTCGGGTGCCCGGGTACCGCCCCGGGCACCCGACCGGCTTGAAATCACTCAACTCAACCTCACGGGCAGACCGGCGCCGCCTGGATCAGGCCGACCGTACTGTAGCTGGAGGTCAGCCACGACCGGTCGTTGGCGTTGATCTTGCCCTTGTTCGCCGGACCGGTGATACGGATGTCGTACTGTGTCGCCTGCGCTGCCGTCGGCGTCGTCGTGTAGTTGTCGATCAACCGGGACAGGTCGTTGGCATTCACGTTCTGCCAGTTGCCAAGCACGCCATCCGGCCGGACGTTACCGAACGACGCGGCAAAGTCAAAGTCGCGGTCACCCGTCAGGTCGCCGCCGTCCGCGCTCTTGACGGTGTCCGAAATCACCACGGTGTAGTGATCGTGCTGCGAAGCCTGGTTGTAGCCGTTCGGGATCGCGCCCGCCGCCCACGTCAGCGTCACAGTCGTGCCGCTGACCGTCGCGGTGGCCGGAGCCGGCGGCGTGTTCACGTGGCCGCAAATGGTGACCTTGGACGGATCCAGCGTCAGCGGATCAATTCCGATCGGCGCGGTGTCAAACGTCAACTCGGTGACCGAGCCTTCGCGCGTCTCGATCGGAGCCCGCGTCTGCGGAGCCAGCGGGATCGACAAGCCGAGTTTGGTGCCGGTCCAGTTGACGCTGGTTCCGTGATCCTTCCAACTCTTCACGTTGTCAACGATCGTGATGTCCGTGGGCGTCACGCCGATCGTCAGCGTGTACGTCGGCGTGCCGGCCAGCATGTTGGCCGCCGAAACGGTGTACGGCGGGGCCGACGGCTGGGAGGCCGGGTCGATCAGGTTCGCAAACCCGTTCGAAATCTGGAACACGTGGTCGCCGTTCGCCAGGGCCGACGTGTCCAGCACGATCGTGGCAACGGTGACCTCAGTGAGGCCGACGCCCGCCACAACGGTGCCCGTCGGATAGGCCGGGCTGGTGCCCGTGTAGTTGATGGTGTTCTGGCCGCCGCCGATCTGAAGCAGCGTGGTCGCGCCGCTCAGGGTGCCGCCGAAGCCCGCCGGGTTGGTCAGACCCTCGTTCTTCACGAACGACGTCAGCGTGGTGGTAGCCTGGTTCGAGGCCAGCGGAACACCCGCCGGAACATCCAGATCAAACCCGAACAGAGCCAGACCGCCCTCACCGGCGGTCGGGGTCACGAGCGCCTTGACCTCCAGGGTCGCAGTGCCCGGCGCCTGCGGCCCGACAGGGCCTACCAGGCTCAGTGCAACATCACCGGCATTGGCCACAACACCTGTGACCAGCACCGCACAAGCAGCCATCATCAGAACTTTCTTCATGTGGAATCCTCCTTCGGAGCCCTGGAGAGCACGAAACAAGTGAGGTTGCGCGTATTCTGTGCTCTTCGTGTTCAATGGTAGCGGAACCTGCCCCTTCGGTCAAGCTACCGATACTTCGTATCATGACTACAGACGACGCCCCATAACCCGCTCCCTCCCGAGCCAAGTTGTGCGCATCGTCGGCAGTTCTACAGCGTTCCTATAAGAATCTCTCTCCCAGCGCTCACCGGACACCCCGATGAACGTCCGAGAAGAAAGTCGGCCGGGTGGGACCGGGCTTCGGAAGTGACTACCTTCTCCCGCCGGGCCTCCTTCTCCTCCTGGTATTTTGTACCCGAACCACCTCCCGCAACGCAAGCCCGAAATCATGAAAAATCAATGAAACATCCGTGATTCTACCGATCGCTATCGCGAGCAAGGTATACATGAGACGACGACCCCATACGCCTGGATTAATTCGCGGCAACTCCCTTATAGAAAAACGTTTAAGACGATAATCATACCCTAACATAATCCGCAGATTTCAGTGCCGCTGACTCCCACGCCCTCTTTGCCACGCCCCACCGCGTTCCCGACCGTCCCGTCATCCGCTATGCTGACGCTCGCGGAGCCCCGATCGAGCCGTCCCCGAGCCCGGCTTGGGCCGCTGACCCGATCACGCTCCGCCGCAACAGGACGGGGCCCATGACACCATTTCAGCTCACCCGTAGCGTCCGAAGCCTCAACCGCCTGCAACACATTGTGCGCGTGCTTACGCAACACGGATTCGGACACGTGGTCGACCGCCTGAACCTCGGCCGGTACGTCTCCGTGCTGGGCACGCGAGGACGACGACCGAAGGACGAGCCCGTGCCGTCCAGCGCCGCCGCCATCGGCCGGCGCCTCGCTCGCGTCTGCGAAGAGCTCGGGCCCACTTTCGTAAAGCTGGCGCAGACGCTCACCACGCGGCCCGATCTCATCCCGCTCGAAACGCTCCACGAGCTGCGCGGCCTGCAGGACCAGGTGGCGCCGTTCGATACGGCCATCGCACGCCGCATCATCGAGGACGAACTCGAGATGCCCGTGACGGAGGCATTCCGCGACATGGAAGAGTCGCCCTTCGCCTGCGGCTCCATCGGACAGGTCTACCGCGCCACCACGCTGGACGGCATGGATGTAGTGGTGAAGGTGCGACGCCCGGACATTGAACGCATCGTCGCCCTGGACATGCACATCCTGAACTGGTTCGCCGAGACGGCCGAGTACCTGCTGCCCGAGTTGCGTTCGTATCGACCCCGTCAGCTTGTGCAGGAGTTGGCGGAAACGCTGCGCCGTGAGATGGACTTCATCAGCGAAGCCTCGGCCACCGCCCGCATCGGCAAAGCCCTCGCCGACCAGGAAGGCGTGTGCGTGCCCATGGTCCGCTGGGACCTCACCGGCCCCCGCGTCCTGACCCTCGAGAAGCTGTCCGGCCGGAACCTGGAAGCCCTGCTCAGCGACGGTGACGCCACCATCGACCGCAAGCGCCTGGCCACCCGGCTGGCCGAGGCGTACCTCAAGCAGTTCTTCGAGGTCGGCGTGTTCCACGCCGATCCTCACCCGGGCAACATCCTCGTCAGCCCGCCCGACACCGTGGGCCTCATCGACTTCGGCCAGGTGGGCGTGCTGACGGACGAGCAGTCCACGCTCTTCCTGCTGCTCATTCTCGGCGTGGTAAATCGCGATCCGGAGATGATCGTGGAGGTGCTCGACGACCTGGACTCGCTCGGACCCGACACCGACCGCGCGCAGCTTTCGCGGACCATCCGGTTGCTGCTCGACAAATACTACGGCCTGCCGCTCAAGCGGCTGGACCTATCAGTGGTCTTCAGCGAAGCGACCGAGATCATTCGTGCCAACGACGTGTCCATCCCCACGAACGTCATGATGCTGGTCAAGGCGCTGGCCACCGTCAGCGGAGTGGCCATGCGGCTGGATCCGGAACTCAACCTCATCGCCCTGCTCAAGCCCCGGATGCGGCGAATGGTGACCGACCGGCTGAACCCCGCCAAGCTCGCCAAGGGCGCGGGCCTGGCTCTGTGGCAGGTTCTGGGCGTCCTGCGTTCGGCTCCGGGACAGATTAAAGCCATACTGAGGCAATTCTCCCGCGGAACCTGGGAAATGAAGGTCCGCCATGAGAACCTGGAGCGCCTGACGACCGAACTGGACCACTCCAGCAACCGACTGGCCATGTCCATCCTCATCGCCGCAATCATCGTGGGCAGCTCCGTGGTCGTCAGCACCACGGGCGAATTGCCCTATGGCATTCCACTGCGGCTTCTGGGCGTGGTGGGGTATCTCATTGCGGCGGCGCTTGGACTCGTGTTGATCTGGGCCATCTTCCGAAGCGGCCGACTCCGGTAATCCAGACGTCGGCTGTACTCGGACCCCCAGGATAATGTGTCCCGATATCCAAACACCCGATATATCACAGGCTCTCGGAGGCGTGCGGGGGCGTCCGGGGGAAGAATTTGGGCATTTGGCTAGAAGAAACCATGAAAAAACAGTTGATTCCGGGGCCGAATGATTCTATAAAGATCATGGAAGCTGTCGTGTCCCCTTTCAACAGCCCCGTGTTCCTTCCCCGAGGAGCACGGGGCCAATTTTTTCGGACGAGCCGGTAATGCCTTGATTGTTCGGTCGCTCGAGACCACCATGCTGACGTGAGGCCGATGGGCCAGGTGCGGTCAGACATGGGTGGTTCACTTCGCACGACTCGGATTGCGACTGCATGTGCGCTCGGCGCGGCGGCGGTGACGGCTGTTGCGTGGGGCCAGGCTCCACACGCCCGGGAGCCGGGTGCTTTCGTCCAACAACAGCAGCAGGTGACGCGAGAGATATGGGACCGCACCGAGCAGGAAGCCCCGGTTGCGCGCCGCGTGGGATTCGAGTACGGCGGCTGGTACAGCTTCCATCTCTTCCTCTGGGACGACGGGATCAACAGCTCGCGCACGTATCGACGGAACGATCTGCGGCTGTGGTCGCGATTGACGCTGGACGAAGGAACGCACGAGATCTACGTGCGCGGCCTGCTCAGCTATCTCGACTTCAACTCGGGTGATTCCTACGACGGAAACGACAACGACTGGGAAGGCATGAACCTCGAGCGCGGATACTACGAGTTCAACCTGGCCCGGGCGTTGAAGGCCTACCGCGATCAGACCATCGACTCCAACTTCCGGCTGAAGGTGGGACGCGACCTCGTGAAGCTGGGCACCGGCTACGCACTCTGGACACAGATGGACCACGTGCGGGCCGTCGCGAATCTGCATGACCTCGAAATCACCGGGCTGGTCGGCCAGAGCGTGAAAAGCACGCCCGACTTCGACCGGTCCCGGTCGGTCACTGAGTCGGACCGCGCGTTCTTCGCCGCCCAGGTGCGATACCTGGGCATCAAGCAGCACGAGCCGTTTGCTTACGTGCTGTGGCAGCGCGATCACAACGACGACACGTTCTGGGCAATGGGCCGCGAGTTCGACTACGACTCGTTCTACCTCGGCCTCGGCTCCCAGGGGGAACTCGTCCGCAACCTCTGGTACTCCACCGAATGGGTATACGAGAGCGGGCGCGGCCACAACGGCCGGCGGGTCAGGACGGATACCGTGGTGAAGGCCTGGGCGTTTGACGCCCAGCTAGAGTACCTGTTCGACACCCCCATGGATCCGCGTGCCTCGCTGGAATACATGTTCGCCTCCGGCGATCCGGATCGGGTGGGCAGCCCCACGGACTCGGCCAGCGGCAACCGGCTGCGCAATCCGGTGGACCGGGGGTTCAACGGCTTCGGCTTCCGCGACACGGGGCTATCCTTCGCGCCGCAACTGGGCAACGTGCATGTCTGGCGGGCGGGGGCATCTTTCCTGCCCGTCAAGGACAGGCCGCTACTGTACCGGCTGGAACTTGGCACGAACTGGTTCCTGTATCACAAGAACCGGCGGGACGGAGCGGTCTCGGACCCGACCGCGGGCGAGCAGAGCGGGTACCTCGGTTGGGAGATGGACTACTTCGCGAACTGGGAGGTCACGCCGGACCTGATGTGGACGACGCGCTACGGGCTCTTCTTTCCCGGCGATGCGTTCAGCGACCGGACGACCCGGACATATTTCCTGGTGGGCATGACATGGAGTTTCTGACCTTGTGGCGTGACCGTGCGGACAACGCTCAGCGGATGGAAAGACCGTGGGTCACAGCGGCCCTCTGTCTCGTCCTGCTACTGGCCGGCTGCGCGGGGTCGCGGAAGTACCAGCCGCCGGTGGACACGCAAACGCTCGACGCGACGCTCTTCGTTCATTACCTGGCCACCGCGCCGGCTGTCACGATCGATGAGGCGGCCCGGGCCGTGCTGATTCTGGCGGACGGCGAAGAAACCACTGACACCGCAGCGCGGGCTGCGCCCGCGACCCAAGGAACGAAGGGACGGAGGGACGAAGGGACGGAGGAGGACGTTAGCAGTGCAGAGGCACGGCTGGCGGAACTGGAGCGGCGGGGCTGGATTCGGCCGATCTGGGGGCTTCAGCCGGAGCACACCCTGGACCGGGCGACCCTGGGGTACTTGTTGTTCCGGGCGTGCAAATTGCCGGACAGTGTGAATACAATCATGCTGGGCTCGTGGGGTGCGGGCGATCGGCGATACGCCATGCGGCAGGCCGTCGCCCTTGGGCTGATGGAGCACGGGCCGGAGTACGAACCGGTGACCGGCGGCGAGTTTGTGGCCGCCCTGACCCGGGCGGATGAGTATCTCCACGGTGGGGGTGAGGAATGAAACGCGCCATTCTGTTTCTGCTGGTCCTGAGCGGTTCCGTTGCGTGGGCGCAGCCGGCCGTAACCACGCAGCCGACGACGACCCAGCCGGCAGAGCCGGTCACGGACCTGAAGGCCCGCGTCCTCGAAACGGCGGGCACGGTCGCCTGGGCGCCAGTGGGGACGGACGTGCTCAACGCCGACGCCTGGAAGCCGGTGCAGGTGAACGACGAGTTCGGCGGGGGTGTTCAGATTCGCACCGGGCTTCGCTCGCACGTGACCCTGCAATTCGGCGACGACACGGTGGTCAGCGTGCGGCGAGCGACGCTGGCCAGCATCGACCAGTTCTACCGCACGCAGGAAACGAAGTCCGTTCGGCTCGGGCTGGGCTATGGAGCGATCCGGGGCGGCACGACCGAGGGCGAACTGCGAAGCGACCTGACCGTCGAATCGCCGGTCGCCACCCTGGCCAAGCGCGGCACGGAGGGTTGGGAGCTGTCGGTGGAGCCGTACACCGGCGGGTGGCGCATCTCGCTGGCCCGGACGGGCCTGGTCGAGGCGCTGGAGCGGGCCACCGGGCAGCGGCGGCTCGTGCATCCCGGTCAATACGCCAATGCTCGGAACATCGCGCAGGCCTGGATCAACCAGGCGTTGTTCGACCGCGTGGTTCGCTTCGTATCGGCCGACATGCTGTCGTCCGCCGACGTGGATTTCACCACGCAAGGCCGGGGCGGCACCGCGCCGATGGCCCTGGGCGGGGCGGCAGACCTGCTGGATTTCGCGGGCCGGACACCGGCCTCCACGTACGCCGCGTCAGGCCGCCAGGTGCTGCAATCGGCGGCCCGTCTGTCCGCCCTGTCCGGCCAGTTCGACACGCTCCTGGTCACCCCCCGTCCCGAAGGCAACTTCGGCGTCCCTCCCGTCCAGTTCCTGATCGACGCCCGCGACCTGCGCCGCCTCCGCGGGCGGTAGGGCATCCGGAACCACCACGGTTGCTTCCGGCACTCATTCCGCTACGGCACCAGACGTAACACGAGCTATGAAAGTGTGTTACAGCTTCTCTCCTTCAAGGACTCGCGACTCTTCACGATGCTGCCCCGGAACAGCATAAGGGTCACCATCCGGGCTTCCGTCTACACCTGTCGCTTCTTTTGTTTTCCCCCATGCAGACCATGACGGACACTTACAATTTGATACAATCCGGGCCGAGGGTGGCGCGCGGGGCACCCAGATCACGTTGCTTCCCATCATTTCCAACGTCCCGCTCGCCACTCCCGGCAAGAGCGCCGGTGGCCCGACCGCCCGGCACCGGCGCCAAGCACTCACTCGGCGGCAGGAGGACGACAGATGATTTCCGAGCATGTCTTTCGAGCGATTTGGTTGGGTTTCAGTGGGTTCGCATTCTCGGCAAGCGCAGCCTGGGCGCAGTGCGAGCCGCAGTGGTTGCCAGGTCACTGGATCGCAGGATTCGACGGGCCAGTGCACGCACTGACCACATGGGACCCGGACGGGTCAGGTCCCACACCCGAGTCGCTTGTCACTGGCGGGGACTTCCGCGTCGTCGGCACAGTCCAAGCCGATCGCGTCGCCGCCTGGGATGGCGTTCGGTGGCGTGCGTTAGGTAGCGGAATCGATGGGACGGTCCATGCCCTGACGGTTTTTAACGGCGAGTTAATTGCTGCCGGAGACTTTCAGTACGCCGGAGGGGTGCACTGCAAGTCGATTGCCCGGTGGGATGGCATGCAATGGCGACCACTGGGCAGCGGAATGAACAACCAAGTATCAGCGCTTGCCGAGTTTGAAGGTGAGCTGATTGCGGGGGGGCTGTTCTCCGTCGCGGGTAATGCAGCATGCAATCGCATCGCAAGATGGGACGGTAGCCAGTGGCGATCGCTCGGTGCCGGAATGGACAATGGGGTCCGCGCGCTCACCACGTATGCCGGTGAGTTGGTCGCGGGAGGGTGGTTCAATACCGCTGGTGGCGTGGCGTGCTCGCACATCGCGCGATGGAATGGAAACCAGTGGCGCTCTTTCGGCGACGGGATGAACAGCGTTGTGGATACGCTCATCGTCCACGAGAATGAACTCGTTGCCGGTGGCAGCTTTTCGACCGCAGATGGCATCAGCTGCAGTTGTATCGCCGGCTGGAACGGACTCCAGTGGAGAGCGCTGGGTGGGGGTGTGAATGGGTCAGTGCGTGCGCTCACGACATATGGTGATACACTGATCGCGGGCGGTGGGTTTGGGACCGCCGGAGGTCTGCCCTGCGACGCGGTCGCACAGTGGGACGGCGCGACGTGGCAACCACTCGGCAGCGGAATGACCGGCGTGTCCCCGGCCGGCTACAGTGCATGGGTCTCTACACTGCATACCTTTGCTGGAGAGGTTGTTGCGTGTGGAGAGTTCTCCGTCGCGGGAAACGCTCCCGCCAGCTACATCGCTCGCTGGAACGGAACCGTGTGGTCGTCCTTTGACCCGATGGGAAACGGAACGAGCTCCGTGATTCATGCCAGCGCGGCATACGACGGTGAGCTGATCCTGGGTGGAAAACATGCGACAGCCGGCAGCGTAGTCTGCAACGGCGTTTCCCGTTGGAATGGTACGCACTGGCAGGTTCTGGGCGGTGGGTTATCCGAATACGCCCGCGTGCACGCGCTTGCCGTATTCAACAACGATCTCATCGCCGGAGGCTACTTCGAAACGACCACAGCCGGTCTGGTGTGCAACCATGTTGCCCGGTGGGATGGAGTGGAGTGGCAGCCGCTTGGTGGCGGAGTCTATTACCCTGATCAGCCCAGCGTCAGGGCTCTAGGGGTTTTTGATGGCGATCTAATTGTGGGAGGTTATTTCAGCCGAGCGGGGGAGGTTGCATGCAACCTGGTGGCCCGTTGGAACGGCGAGCAATGGAGTCCCCTTGGAGAGGGCCTCGGCGGCACTCACTTTCCTGGCGTACTCGCTTTGACAGCCTTCAACGGCGAGTTGGTGGCAGGTGGGTCGTTCAGCACAAACCATGACGACGTGGATGACTCAATCGCGCGGTGGGATGGGTCGCAGTGGTTCCCCTTGAACGGCGGGATGGACAAACGTGTCATGGCGATCACTGTCTTTAACGGTGAGCTAATCGCCGGGGGACTCTTCGGGACAGCGGGGGGCGTCGCGTGCAACTGCATCGCGGCGTGGAACGGCAGCCAGTGGCGGCCGCTCGGCACCGGAATGACATACCCGGGCGGCTATCCACAAGTCTCGGCTCTCTACGTCCATGACGGTGAATTGATTGCTGGTGGATCGTTTACGCATGCCGGTGGCGTAGCGTGCAAGAACATCGCTCGTTGGGATGGAACCAGTTGGCTTCCGCTTGGCAGCGGTGTGTCCGGCGCGGTTTCGGCATTGTCGGAGTTCGGAGGAGACCTGATTGCCGGTGGGGGATTCTCTGTCGCCGGGGATTTCGTCTCCGCGCACTGGGCACGATGGCGTTCTGGCTGCCCCAGCATCGACCTCGATGCTGACGGTGACACCGACGCCGACGATCTCGCAGCGTTAGCCGAATGCGTGACTGGTCCAAACGTACTCTATCCTGCGGCTTGCCTTCGCGCGGATCTGGCCAGCGACGAGGCTGTGGATCTGGCGGACTTCGCGGCCTTTCAGGTTCTGTTCCCCGTCGGGCCGTAGGGTCGGCCGGTTGATGTGCATTTAGCGACGCGGCAGCCCCTTCTGTGTTGCCCAGAGCGGCAAGCCCCACGCCGCTCCGGGCAACCTGTTACGCAAGCCGGTAGTCACCCAGCCGTGCCGAAAACCGAAATGCAGCACGCCACCGGTCGGCCCGGCCTGTGGTCCAATCCAGTCCTGCTACCGGCATCAAACGTCCGTGGCCGCAGGTTCCACGAACGCCGGCCGATTGTAATGGCCGGGCGCCGCGGGCTGGGGTACGTTGATTTCAGGAGAGGGCGCGACGGGGCAGACACGACGAAGGGGACGCGACTCATCTGCACCCGGCGCGAGGAATGCTTCGGCAGGGCCGGTCCACGTCGGACCGGCCGCTGCCAAACGAGTGCCAGCGACGCGGCAGCCGCTTCCATGTCGCCTGGGGAAGTGTGACGAACACCGATCCAGGCGACCCCTTTTGGGTAGCCCGCACGCCGCGCCAACCAGCGGAACGCCGGCACACGTGAGCAGCATCGTTTGACGCACGTCGCCCCAACTGCGTGCATATTATGTTCGTATTGCTCGTTCATGCCGAAAAACAGCACCGAATTCGGGGCATAAAAGGAGATATTCTTCACGAACTCGCCGGGACGGCCGGCTTCAATCGGGTTACAATGGGCGTGTGCAACCCCGCGACCGGTTGCCCTGGGCCACTCTAGGAAGATCAGACGAGAACAGGATGAACGTCACCGACATCATCGCCGGACGTGGATTGTATGACCCTGCCTTTGAACACGATGCGTGTGGCATCGGGGCGGTGGTCAACATCTCCGGCCGGCGAGATCACTCCATCGTACGCTACGGTCAGCAGGTGCTGATGAACCTGGTTCACCGCGGCGCGGCGGGCAGCGATGAGCTGACCGGGGATGGCGCCGGCATCCTCATCCAGATCCCGCACGCGTTCCTGGCCGCCGAGGCGAACTGTCGCGGTTTTGATCTACCGGAACCGGGTCGATACGGCGTAGCACTCGTTTTCACACCGAAAGACCCGGAGCTGCACAACGCTTGTCACGCGACGCTGGACGCCGCTGCCTCCCACTACGGACTGAGGCTGATCGGGCGGCGCGAGGTGCCGGCCAACCCGGACTGCCTGGGCGAAGCGGCCCGGTCCGCGGAACCGGCCATCTGCCAGGTTTTTTTTGATGGCCGCGGGCTGGAGGCTGAAGCGCTGGAGCGCCGGCTGTACGCGGCCCGCAAGCGGGCCGAACGGCTGGCGCGGCAGCGATTCGGCGAATCGGCGTCGGACTTCTACGTGTGCTCGATGTCGTGCCGCACCCTGATCTACAAGGGCATGTTTCTGGCCCCGCAGTTGTTCGCGTACTACCCAGACCTTGCCGACGAGCGAGTCGTGACCGCCCTGGCCGTCGTGCATCAGCGATACAGCACGAACACGTTTCCGAACTGGCGGCTGGCGCAGCCGCTGCGTGTCATCGCGCACAACGGTGAGATCAACACCCTCAAGGGGAACGCAAACTGGATGCGGGCCCGCGAGCGGAGCATGGCCTGTCCGGAATTGGGCGACGACCTGGAAGACCTGTTCCCCGTTCTTCAGCCGGGCGGCAGCGACTCGGCCTGCTTCGACAATGCCGTGGAGCTGCTGGTGCGGGCCGGGCGGTCGCTGCCCCACGCCATGATGATGATGATC
>JAFGJQ010000062.1 GCA_016929015.1 Phycisphaerae bacterium
CACTCATACCCGTCCGGCGTCCCTGCCGAACTGAACCGCTCCGGCCGGCAGCATACCTCCAAAGAAATGTGGGTAACAGCAAGGCTCACGCCCCTGGCTACACCCTTTCGCCTCTTCGAGGCGAATGCAGAAACCCGTCGTACGCCGCCTCGGGCCCGGTGCCTGACCCTCGCTCCGAACCGTGGCCGACCCACAATCGACGCTACGGTATTGCGATGAGTGTGAGCGTCTACGTGAAGACTACGTATGCGCCCGCACGTCGGATCAGCGCAGCAATCTGCCGAACCGCGCGTATGCCTCGTCCCACGCGCCGGTTGATGCAGGCTCGTAGCGTTTCAGCGCGGTCGATTGGCGGATGACGGCGCGGATTTCGGCCAACGACCGTACCCGGCCGCGGGCGAGGGCCTGGACCATCACGTTGCCGGCGGCGGTGGCCTCGGCGGGGCCGGCGATCACCGGCCTGCCGGTCGTGTCGGCGGTGAGCTGGCACAGCAGCGTGTTGTGGACGCCGCCGCCGACCACGTGCAGCACGTCCACCGAATGGCCGATCAACGCTTCGAGCCGTTTCAGGCACATCCGGTACTTGAGGGCCAGGCTTTCCAGGGCGCAGCGCACGATCTCGCCGGCGCTTTGCGGTACAGGCTGGTGAGTCTCGCGGCAGTATGCTTGGATCCGCGCGGGCATGTCGCCGGGAGCGGCAAACCGCGCGTCGTCCGGATCGACGAAGGCCGCGCGCGGAGTGGAAGCCTCGGCCAGCGCGGTCAGCTCGGCGAAGGATCGATTCTCACCGCGCTCGGCCCACGTGCGCTGACACTCCTGCACCAGCCACAGGCCGGCGACGTTGGTCAGGAACCGGATGGTCCCGCCCACGCCGCCCTCGTTCGTGAAGTTGTACGCCAGGGCCTGCGGCGTGCGGATCGGCGCGGGCAGCTCCGCGCCCAGCAGCGACCACGTGCCGGAGCTGATGTAGGCCCAGCGTTCGCCTTCGGCGGGCACCGCGGCCACGGCCGAGCCCGTGTCGTGACAGGCCGGCGCGATGACCGGCACGAGCCCCAATCCGGCTGCGTCGGCCAGCGCCGGCTGCAAGGGCCCGATCACGCTGCCGGCCGGCGTCACGTCCGGCAGAATCCGGATGGGCAGGCCCAGGCGTTCGAGCAGATCCGTGTCCCATTGTCCAGTGGCCGCGTCGAAAGCCTGCGACGTACTCGCGATGCTGTGCTCGCTTCGGCGCAGGCCGGTCAGCCGGTAACTGAGCAGGTCGGGCATGAACAGCAGCGTCTCGGCCGCGTCAAGCAGGGCCGGATGCATCGCCTTGTCCGCGAGCAGTTGAAACAGCGTGTTGAACGGCAGGAATTGGATGCCCGTCCGAGCGTAGAGCTCCTCACGCGGGACGCGGGCGAAGGCGGTTTCCATCATTCCGTTGTTTCGCGAATCGCGGTAGTGAAACGGCAGGCCCAGCAGCGCCCCATCCGCGCCGAGCAGCCCGTAGTCCACGCCCCAGGTGTCGATGCCGATGCCTTCCAGCCGGGCGGCCTTGTCGCGGCACTGGCTGAGCCCGCGCCGAATTTCCTCGAACAGTGCGTCGATGTCCCAGTGCAGGTGCTCGTCCCGCGTGACCGGCCCGTTGGCGAAGCGATGCACTTCCTCGAGCGTAAGGCGCTGCCCGTCGAACGAGCCCACCACGGCCCGCCCGCTGGACGCGCCAAGATCGAACGCCAGGTAGTCTGCGGTGGCGGTCATGGATCACCATTTGAGCCGATTCACGCGTATCCGCTGGACGACCCGGGCTTGCAGGCGGCGCGTTCCTTGCCCACGCGCTCCGCGTAGCCGCTCTCGCGGAACGCGGCCAGCGGATCGGCCGGCAGCTTGCGAGCGCGCCGATACTCCGCCAGGAACGGCCGGACGTCGGTGCTGTACACATCCCGCAGCACGCTCTCGGCCCGCACGATGTCGTCATGGTCGCGTGCCGCCTGCAGCGAGCCGAAATCCACAAGCATCGCCTTGGCCATGTGTTCCTGGGCGGTCATCACCGTCTGGATCATCGCCTCGATTTTCGGTTTGAGGTTGTGCGACTGGTCGACCATGTAGGCGATGTTCAGGTCCGCGCCGGTCTCCCGTTCCGCGGCGACGATCTCGAAGAAGATGCGGAACAACTGGTACGGGTCGATGCTGCCCATGGTGAGATCATCGTCGGCGTACTTGCGATCGTTGAAGTGGAACCCGCCGAGCATGTCCTCATCCACCAGAAACGCCACGATGTGCTCGATGTTGCAGCCGGACAGGTGGTGTCCGGTGTCCACCAGCACCTTCGCCCGCGGACCCGCGTGCCGAGCGAACGCACAGGCCATGCCCCAGTCCGCGATGTCCGTGTGGTAGAAGGCCGGCTCGAAGGGCTTGTACTCCACTAGCATGGTCATGCCGGCAGGCATGGCTGCGTGCACTTCGCGAAGGGCCTCCGTCATCCAGTGCTTGCGCTGCCGGATGTGGCCCTGGCCGGGGTAGTTCGTGCCGTCGGCGAACCAGAGGCTCAGCGCGTTTGACCCAACGGCCTGTCCGATGCGAACGCTGTCGAGCATGTGCTGCACGGCCCGACGCCGGATGGCCGGATCGCGGTTCGTGACCGACCCGAACTTGTAGCACTGGTCCTGGAACACGTTGGGGTTGATGGCACCGATCCGCACGCCGAGCTTCGCCGCCTTAGCCGCGGTCGACTGGGGCGACAAGCCTTCCGGGAAATCCCAGAGCACGTGGACCGCCACCGCCGGGCAGCAGCCCGTGTAGCGATGGACTTCGGCCGCGTCCGCGAGCTTCTCGTCCAGGGTGTTGGCCGCGGCGTCCTGCAGGTACTTTCCGAAGCGCGTGCCGGTGTCCGCGTAGCCCCACGAGGGCGTTTCGATCTCGAACCGGTCCAGCCGGGCGCTGAGGGCCTGCTCGTCGATGTGTGATGGCAGCTTCATCTCTTATCCTCGTCGTCGCAGCGCTTCCAGCACTTCGGCGGTGATCCGCGTCACGAGTTCCTCGTATGATTCCTGCACTTCCTGCGGCCCATCCGCGCTGCAGGCATTGCAGGTCCCGTCGCCGTCGCCGAACGCGGTGTTGACGCACAGGGGGCCGCCCTCTTTGCGGCGGGGGTCCTGCCCCACCCCAAAACGCTCGCGCAGGTCCAGCAACTCCTCCACCTTGGGCACGGGCAAGCGCTGGATGGGGCCGATCTGCCGCGCCAGCATTAACATGCGGCAGTACGCGTCGAGAATCTCCGTGTGCCAGTAGGCCCGCTCCACGCTGGGGCCCCAGCTCACCGTGCCGTGGTTGCTGAGGACCACGGTGTTCGCCTTGCCGATGAACGGCCGGATAGTTTCCGCGAAATGCTTACCGCCCGGCGTCTCGTAGTCCGCCCGCGGTACGATGCCCAGAAAGACCTCCACCTCCGGGAGCACGCATGACGGAATGTCGATGCGGGCCACGCCGAAGGCGGTCGCGTGCGGCGGATGACAGTGTACCACCGCCTTCACCGCCGGGTCTGACCTGTAGACCTCCAGGTGCATCAGCACCTCGCTGGTCCGCGGCCGCTTGCCGGTGAGCTGGTTGCCCTTCAGGTCCACCGTGCAGAGGTCGTCGGGCTTCATGAAGCCCTTGCATATCTGCGTCGGCGTGCAGAGCACCGCCTCGTCCGACAGCCGATACGAGATGTTGCCGTCGTTGCCGGCGGCAAACCCCTTGGCGTACAGGCGGCGGCCGATGTCGCAGATTTCGTTTCGGATTTGCCACTCCGCACTCATCAGAGATCCTCCCCGGTCAATCCGGCGTCAGGCGGCCTGCCGCTCCCGGCCGGCGGCAAAGGCAATTGCGCCAATGAAGTATACGACGGAAAAGACCAGGAACCACTTCTTGTATTCCGCCAGGTTTGCCTCCAGTTGCCCCGGATCGCCGAGGAACACGCGGAACGGCAGCACGAGGCACACCACCAACGCCAGCAGCGCCGCCCCGCCGAAGAGCCAGTGCGCGATGCCGCTGCCCTTCCGTTTTGCCGACGGCTCGGGCTTCACGGGGCCCTCCGCCGCCGGTCGACGCGAGGCCGGTTTCGCCTCTGCCGCCAGTCCGCGGGCCGTCTGCGGCCAGACCCGGCACAGCCCCATGTAGACGAATGCCGCGATGAACCAGCCCGGCAGCCAGCGGAAGTTCAGGTGCACGTTCACGTAGCCCATCGCCCAGCACGCCGCCAGGGTGACCATCCAGGCGACCAATGCCGGCCCGTTCACCAGCACCCGCCGTTCTTCCGCCCAATACCGCCGCAGGCCCAATCGCGGGAACAGCCAGTGCTCGACGAATACGATTGCCCCGATCGGCATGAGCAGGATGCCGTAGATCGCCACGAAGTCCATGAGCCGCATGAAAAACACCGGGAAGCACGCGACAATCGTGGTCACCACGCCGGCGGCCAGCGTGACCTTCCACCGCGGCCAGTTCGGCGTGGCGATCTGAAGGGCCAGGCCGGCCCGGTACATGGTTGGATTGGCCGTCGTCCAGCCCGCGAGCACCACGGCCACCGCGCCGGCGATTCCCACCGCCTGGTAGGCCATTTGGCCCGGGTTCAGCCCCGCGACCATCGCCCCCATGACGCCCGCGCACACCCAGGCCAGGAAGTGCCCCAGGTACATGCCGAACGCCGAGTAGAACCCGTATCGCCACGACCGGGCATAGCGGAACAGGGCCAGGTCCGACAGGCCCACGTGCATGGCCAGGTTGCAGAACCACGCGAAGAACAGCACGTGCCAGATGCCCCACTTGTCCTGCCCTTGAAGCGACTCACCGTTCCAGACTTTCGTGTTGCAGATGTTCCACAGCTCCGACAAGCTGTGGAACTCGCCCAGCTTCGGCAGCGACGCGACGGCCCCCGCCACGAACACCAGGAACATCCACGGCGAGCACACCGACGCGAACTGGGCCAGCTTCTTGAACCCCAGGATCGCCAGCAGCACGACGACCGCCCCGACGCCCAGCACCACCAGCACCCATTCCACGCTGTTGGGATACACGTCCTCCAGAGCCGGGTGCTTGACCTTGAACATCAGGCTCACCGCGGAGGCCGACACGGCGATCATGGCGCCGGCCAAAATGCAGTACAGTCCGGCGTTGACGACGTTGTACAGCACGGTCAGCCCCGGCCCGGCGATGCGCCGCAGGTACCAGTACAGCGTTAGCCGCACCTGCACGGCAATCGGCGCGCAGATGAGCGCCCACGACAACACCGCCAGCAGGTTGCCGATCACCAGTCCGATCAGCAGGTCGCGGGCCTTCAGTCCGTGCTGGACAAACAGGGCGCCGATCACGAACTCCGTGGCCGCCACGTGCTCGCCCGCAAACAGCCCGGCAAACCGCCGGCCCGCGTGGAGCCTGTCCGGCGTGACGGGGGCCCGTTCGAACTCGTACAGCTTGTCCAGCCGCGCGGACAGCGCCGCCATTTCGCTCTGCGAAGCCATGCGGAACCTCCTGCCTTCAACCCGCCTGCGTCACGAACCGATATCGACCTGCTCCCACCTCGAACACCGCTCCCTCCGGCCCGACCATCTCGCACTTCACACCAGGCACCGACTCGGCCGACTGCCCGTCGCGCAGGATGACCTGACCCGACTCGCTGACCGTGGCCTTCTTCGGATCGGACACGGGCACCACCACGGTGGCGGTGGTGTTCGCGGGAATGGTGACGTCCAGGCAGAATTCTCCGTTGTTGCGTCGCCAGGCGCTGCGGATGAGGCCGTGGGGTGAACGCGTCTGCGCCCGCGCCCAGGAGAGTGCCTTCACCGGCACCGGTCGGATATCGAAGTGCTTGAAGGCCGGCTGGTCCTCGTCCGGCCGGATGCCGCCGAGGTACTCGTACATCCAGATGGCCAGGTCGCCCACCAGCATGAGGTGGTTGCCGGAGTTCATGCCCGGGTCGGCGGTGTCGCCGTTCCAGAGTTCCCAGACCGTGGTGGCGCCGTGGTCCACCATGTAGCCCCAGCTCGGATACGTGCGTTGCGTGGCCAGGGTGAAGGCCAGGTCCGCCCGGCCATGGTCGGAGAGCACCCGCATGAGCCATTGTCCGCCGATCAGGCCGGTGGCGATGTGCCGGTTGTTCTCCTCCTCGATGCTGCGCACCAGCCGGGCAAACACCGCCGGCGCTTCGGCCTCCGGCACCAGCCCGAACGCCAGCGGCAGCACGCTCGAGGTCTGCGTGCCGTTGTCGTACTGCTTCTTTTCCGCGTCGAAGAAGCGGTTGTGGAAGGCCGCTTTCACAGCCTCCGCCTGCTTTGCGCATTGGGCCGCGTCGTCAGACTCACCGAGGAGGCGGGCATAACGGGCCATGCGCTGGAGATTGTCGTAGTAGTACGCGGTGGCCAGCAGCGGGCCGGCCGTCTTGCGGGCGGGATCCTTGCTGTGGATCAGTTCCGGGGATTCCGGCGGAACGCACCAATCGCCGTAGGTGTCACGGCTCAGGATGCCGTCTTCCACGTGCCGCGTCAGGAACGCCATCCATCGTTTCAGGCTGGGGTAGTGCTGCTGAAGCACCTGCCGATCGTCGTGCAGCGTGTGCAGCCAGCCGGGGATGATCACGTACGCCGCCGGCCAGGTAACGTTGCCGGAGTACAGCGGCCAGAACGGCGGGGCCACGTCGGGGATGATTCCCTCTTCGTTCTGCGCGTCGGCGATGTCGATCAGCCACTTGCGAAACAGCGGGGCCACTGCGAAGTCGTACATCTCCGCCTTGGACTGGGTGGCGATATCACCCAACCAGCCCTGGCGTTCGTCCCGCTGCGGGCAGTCGGTGGGGATGCTCCGCAGGTTGCCCCGCACGCCCCAGACAATGTTGCGGTGAATCTGGTTCAGCAGTTCGTCCGAGCACGCAAACGAGCCGATCCGCTCCGCGTCGGTGTGCACGGCGTGGGCGGTCAGCGTGTCGAGCGTCGGCCGGCCGGGGAAACCCGTAAGCTCCACGTACCGGAATCCGTGATACGTGAATCGCGGCTCGTAGGTCTCCACGCCGTCGCCACGCAACACATATGTGTCCGTCACCTTGGCCGAGCGCATGTTCTCGACGCTCAGCGTGCCGTCGGGATGGAGGGTCTCCGCGTGCCGCAGGGTGACCGTGTTGCCCCGCTCTCCCTGGACGGTCAGGCGGACCCAGCCCACCAGGTTCTGCCCGAAGTCGAAGACGTAGACGCCCGGCTG
>JAFGJQ010000063.1 GCA_016929015.1 Phycisphaerae bacterium
GTACGGCCATGCCTGCAACGAGGAAACCGATACATGCGCCGGTGTGCAGGCCGCCGTGCTCTACGTGAACCATGCGGCCGACGGCGCGAATGACGGCAGTTCGTGGGCCGACGCGTTTTGCGACCTCCATGATGCCCTGGCCGCTGCCTCGCTGGATCCGTTCATCAGCGAGATATGGGTGGCGCAGGGGACGTATAGGCCCGACCGGAACACGGGTGACCGGTCGGCGTCATTCGCCCTGCTGGACGGCGTGGCCGTTTACGGCGGTTTCCGCGGCGACGAGGCGGTCCTGCGGCGCCGCGACTTCGTCCGGTATCCGACGATCCTGTGCGGCGACATGGAAGACAACGACGGGCAGAACTGGCCGTACGAGAACAGCTACCACGTCGTGACGGCCAGCGGCAACGGACGCTCGGCGGTGCTGGACGGGTTTACCATTCGGCGTGGTTTCGCCGACGGCTATGTGGACGGGCAGGGCTACGGGGCGGGCGTCTATATGGTCGATGGGGGTCCAAAGCTGCGAAACTGCGTCATTGAGGAGAACCGCGCCAGCGACTACGGCGGGGGGCTCTATGCGACGGGGCTGGGCGGCCCCATCTTGATCGACTGTCTTCTTCGGGACAATGAGGCCCGCAACGGTGGGGGGCTGGAGGCGGTCTGCGAGTCTCTGTCGCTGACGAACTGCGTGGTCTCGGGGAACACCGCATCCTGGTACTATGCCAGGGCCGGCGGTATCTCTTGGGGCGGGCAACAGATTGACCTGATCAACTGCACCGTGGCGGACAATGTCTCGACGGGCACCGGTGGCGGCATCTTGGCCACAACGGGCACGCTGGTCATGCGGAACTGCACGGTGGCCGGCAATCAGAGCGCATACCGGGGCGGGCTCAACGTCCAGGGTGACACCTTTGCGAGCGTCTCCAACTCCATTTTCTGGGGCAACGTGTCCAGCGATGCCAACCTGGAAGGCGCTCAGATCAGCTCCAACGGCGTGAATTCCAACGGTTTCATCAACGACAGTTGCGTGCAGGGCTGGACGGGAGTGCTCGGAGGTGAGGGCAACATCGGTGATGATCCGCGGTTTCTGAACGTGTCTGCGGGCAATTACCGCCTGACCGTCGCGTCGGGGTGTGTGGACCGCGGCAACAATGCCAGAGTGGCTGCCGACGTGAACGACCTGGACGGAGACGGCGACACGTCTGAGCCCGTTCCCTATGACCTGGACCGCAACCCGCGCTTCATCAACGCGTCCGGGGAGCCGGGCATGCGATCCGTGACGGTGGACATGGGGGCGTTCGAGTTCCAGGTGGCGGGTCCGGCCACGGGCGATTTCGACGAAGACGGCGACGTGGACGCCGCCGACTACGAGACATTCGTGGGCTGCATGACCGGCATCAGCGCGTGCGGGCCGATGGGTTGCGGCCCGGCGGACATCGACGGCGACGACGATGTGGATCTGAACGATTTCGACGGGATGGCGCCCTGCGTATTCGGGCCCACGGTCGGTCCGGTGGCCGGGGATTGTGCCCGGTTCGATCTGAACGCCGACCAGCACGTGGACCTGCGTGATTTCGCCCTGTTCCAGGCCGAGTTTGTCAGCCCGTACCCGAACCCCGCCTGTGACCTCGCGGACTTCGACGCCGACGGCGTGGTGGATATTCTCGACTTCGCCATCTTTCAGCAGGCCTACACCGGGTAGTGACGCGCTCAACGTTCCGGTGCCATGGTAGTGGCGCCGGCGTTCGTGCGAACGGGTCCGCCGGCGGTGGATCGGGGCCAGGGTGTCTGCTTTCAGACCCGCCGGGGCAACCGGCTTTCGTCCGGCCACTACGGTGCCGGAAACACCTCCTGCAACATCCCGAAGTCAGCCACGTCCACGTCTGCATCCGCGTCGAGATCACACGCCTGGCATGTGATGGGTATCGCCGCTTCCGGTCCATCGATGCAATGCGAGAAGAGCACGTAGTCGTCAGCGTCCACGTCGCCGTCGTGATCGAAATCAGCGACCAGGGACGGGCGACGGCTTCCCAGCACCAGGAAGTCGTCGTAGAGGGCGTTCAGGTAGTTGCTGCTGCTGCCGTTGTCTTCGAACCACAGGGTTGCCGAGGGCTCGACGCTCGACTGATAGCTCACGCTGCC
This sequence comes from Phycisphaerae bacterium, assembly GCA_016929015.1. Taxonomy (GTDB): domain Bacteria; phylum Planctomycetota; class Phycisphaerae; order UBA1845; family UBA1845; genus JAFGJQ01. Next base: position 2,140 of record JAFGJQ010000063.1, read on the forward strand.
CACCTGCACGCCGTTGATCTGAATGGAGTACTCTCCGGCTTCCGGGTCCACGTCAATCCGGATGGGCACCCAATTGTCCGCCGGTGCGTAGGTGTTGAACGCCGGGCCGACGTTGTGGCCCACGAAGGAGTTGTCACCCACCGGATCGTATTTGATTGCCATGTGAGGGTAGTCCAGAAGAAGTCGGACATGCCCGAAAATCAGGAAACGATCCCAGTGAAACGAGGAGTACTTGAACCAGCACTCCACGTGGTACGGTCGCGTGAAGTCGATATCGATCGGAACCGACTCCACCCGGACGCGGTCTCCCGCCGTGTCGGAGCCGGTGATTTCCAGTGAGTACATCGGGCTGACGCCATCCAGATGCGTGAGGGCCACCCCGGCCGCTCCCGTCTGGGTGAGCGTCCATTGTCTCGTGTCGGCGCCGCTGAAGTTTTCCGCAAACGGCGCCTGCGTCATGTCGTACGAGAAGATCACGACCATCTGCTCCCAGACCCGCGTCATACCCGTGATCGGGTTGAACTGGACGGGGCAGATCCGCAGCCCGACCTCCGCCGCAGTGCCACCCTCGGTGGGGACGGTGTAGCCTGCGCACTGGGCGGGCGGGTAGTAGTCGGGATAGTAGAACGTCTGGGGATAAACGGTTGAATCCGCGTTTCCCACGGCCATGGTCGGCACGGGATTGAAGAACTCTACATACGTCGAGCCGGGCACGTGGACGAGCGCGGCCTTCACACAGGTTCGTGGTGGCACATCGGCCGGCTCCACGTATTGGATCATCGGCAGCACTGGAACGGCGGGGCTTCCCATATACGCCGCTCCGGGAATCACAACCACTCCGCTGGGACCCACGGCCCAGGTGTCCAGGGTCAACGTCGTCTCGACGGTGATGGTATCTCCCGATTGGTCCCAGTGCGTGTCGCCGAAGTGATAACCCAGCAGCCCGCCGCAATCACCCTGCCGAGCCTTGTAGCCGGGCAGGCCGTAGACCTGGTGAATTCCCAGAACCTTTTCGTGTGCATCCGCGTTTTCGGTGTCGTCCTTGTGACTCGCGTAGTACTGATTCGCTGCCCGCCGGTATGCCTCGCCGATCGTGTATCCTTGTGCGTACCGACCGACGGTCTCGGCGCAGAGTTCCTCGCTGTACGCCGTTGGGTGGCCGCCGATGCTGATCCATGTGTAGCCGGTGGCGGCTATATACGCCAGCGCCTCCTGCACGGCGAATTCCTCCGGGAAGTCGCGGTACCACGTACTCGCGCTGGGCCAGTTGTAGGTCTGGTTGGGCAGCAAAGCGCCGTTGTGACAGCCGGCAGCGACCACCACCGCCGTTGGGATCGAACTGATGTCGTCCGTATCGCCCTGCGTCGCGTGATTTCCCGCCCAGAAAGCATCGTCGTGTGATGCGATGGTCTCCATCAGGTTGTAGTTGCCGTGTCCGCCGATGTAGACCAGATCGTTCCGGGCGCTGATTTTCGGTGGAATCTCAGTTGAATCGACGTGAGATTCGATCAGATCCGTATCGGCCGTGTAGCCGCAGTCGTCCAGCTTCTCGCCGGCCGTGATGGCGCCGTCGGTGAAGTCAGTGGACCCGATGCACGCTATGTCCTCCATGGGATTCATCCCGTTGGAAGTGGCGAAGTAATCGTCGATCAGGATGCCGATCTGGCCCGGTGTCTCCAGGAGCCGACCGACGGCGATCTCTCGCGTGAGGTAGGACTTGGCCGCGGAATCCCGGAAACCCAGGTCGGCGTACGTCGCGTCCGTGAGGTAACTGCCATCGCCCCCCGACTCGTACAGATATCGCATGTCTGTGTCGTCATCGTAGTTGCTGCCGGCCCAGGTCAGCTCAGTCCTCCCCCCGGGGTGCTCGTCCGACCGCACGTACATGGGCACGATTTCGTGGCTGCCCACCAGGATCACCTGGTCCAGGCTGGGGTAGTTGTGTTCGATCAGGTCCTCGATCAGGGCGTCGATTTCCGCCACGTACTCGTTCGTGGGCAATCCCGTGTAGGCCGTGCCGAAGGTCGCCAGCCAGCCGTCGCGAGCCTGGATCAGGTCGGAGTCCGGGTCAAAGCCGTTGATGTCTACGACTACGCCCCGGCCGCGCGGGTCATGTTGGGCCAGGTAGTCCAGGTCGGCCAGCAGGGCATTGGTTTGCGCCACGGAGTAACCGACGTTGGTCCATCGGAAGGAATCCGTGATGAGCAGCGTCTCCACCCGCGGCGACGATTCGCCGTACACGCGGTACTTGTGATCGCCGGGGATGTAGCTGAGGAAGTTGTCGTCCTCCGCAACCTCCACGATGACGTCATCCACGTCGACCTCGACTTCGAATTCGTACCACCCGTCGTCCGGCGGCGCCCAGTGCCAGGAGAGGGGGGTGTGCTCGTAATGGTCGAGGCTGCTGACCGTCTGCTTGTCTCCCACCTGAATCCAGTACTCATTTCCCCATTCCCGGTACTTCAGGACGACGTCGAACGGATCGGTCACATCCACGTCGCTGTGATTCTTGACGTCAACCGTGAAATGGGCCAGGCGATGGGACCACAGGGTCTGCGGCGACGGATAGAAGCTGTACACCAGCAGGTTGGGCAGGTTCGCGTACATCCGCAGGCGCTGCAGGTGGTTCGAGCGATAGTTGGTGCCGTCGAAGTTCTGAACGTAGGCGTAGTGGCTGATGTTGTCACCCCGCGAAATCCAGTAGTTCGTATCCGTGGACGTCCCGCCGCCGCCCGATACGTATTCGAACTTCAGAATGTAGTTGTTGTCTGCGCTCATGGTGAAGGGCGTTTCGAGATCGACCTGTCGCCAGAGCGGCCACCCGGTGAGATCGGCCGCGGGATCCCAGGCCGAGTGCACCTGCGTGTAATCGCCGGAAATCTGGGTATCCGGGTTGTTGCCGATGGCCGACGCCCAGGAAGCGCCGATCTTGATTCGGTAGCTCCAGCTCCAGCCGCTCCAGGCCGGGTCTCCCTCGGCGTTCTGGATCCACAACTCGAGGCGCGACACCGGCGCCCGCGGCGCTGCATCGATGAAGTACCACGAGGTGGTCCCCTTCCCATGCACTTCGCCCCAGGGATCCAGATCGTCGGTGGGCCCCCCAATGACGTCCTCGTCTTCCTGCGAATCATACACCTTGATCCAAGTGGCGCGCGACATCGGGGGCAGAGCCAATGCCCCCACCAGGGCCGCCAACCACGCGCAGCGTGAAAAGGAATGGTTCATGATTGCCTCCTCGTCCGGCGGACGCCGAAGTGAAATGATCTGGTGCCGGAGCGGCCGGGCGCAACCCGCCTCGGGCTCCAATGGATTATAGCGCATGAACAGCGCCGGCCTGACACGAGTCGACGAAGCCCGGGCTGGGACGTTACCTCACGTTCCGCTCCGCGTGCCGCGAGTGTTTCAAGCATGCACCTTCAGACACCCGAAGGCCTGCCGCTTGGCGAGGAAACGCGATTGAGTGTTGATTCGTAGAAATACGGACGGATCAGGTGAGCCGCATGCCGGGTCCCGGACGTGTGGGCGTGCTACCTTGCTGCATCCGGGGCGCCGGAGGGCGGCTCATCCACCAGGGCGATCAATGTTTGACCGGGCTCCGGCTCGGGCCGCCTTTCTGCGCTGAGCACGTGGAGTGACCCGCTCTTGGTCAGGATGAATAGGGGCACCGCGGTGGCGCCGTACAGCTCCTGGAACGCCTCGTATGGAAACGATTCGGATAGGGCTGTTGCCTTGACGACGGCGCCTGCGGCGAACCGCCGCTGCAACTCCGCGAAGCTCAGGTGACTGGCGAACAGCCATCGTCCGTGGAGACTGCAGTGGATCGACTTCTCCTGCTCCTCCCCGGCCGGCGGAAGCTGATAGCATTCGGACCGACCGAAGATGCGGGAGAACCGCTGAACGGCCAACACGTTCACCCAGTCGTTCGGCGTGAGGGCCATCAGCCGACCCATGCCGCCAAGGTCGATTTCATCCAGTGCATAGTCGGCCAGGGCGCTGCCTGTGTACGTGGCCAGCCCGGCCATACGTGTGGCCGCGGTGTTTGCCCGGTTGCTGTCCACCAGCAGCACGCGAATCCCCTTCTCTCGCAAGACTTCAGCGATGGCGCGGGCCCAGGAGTGCGCGCCAACCATCAGCACCCCTTGCGGACGCGGCTCCGCCACACCCAGGCGGTGCGCGACGAGCGGCGCCGTCAGGCCGTACGCCGCGACCGTGCTGATGATGACCAGAAACGTGATCGGAACCAGCCGCCCGGCCTCCGGGTAGCCGGCGTCTTCGAGGCGGAACGCAAACACGGACGCGACCGCGGCGGCCACGATGCCCCGGGGGGCCATCCAGGCCAGAAACAGCCGCTCGGATCGCTTGAGCTTGCCCATCCAGGTGGAGGCGAACACGCCGGCCGGCCGGACGATCACGATGAGTACCAGCACGAAGACGGCACCACGCCAGCCTACGGAAGTCAGATCGCGGGGAGAGATTCGGGCGGCCAGCAGGATGAACAGAGCGGAGATCAGCAGGATCCGCAGGTTCTCCTTGAATTCCACGATATGTTGGATGTCGGCGAACTTCTGGTTGGCCAGGGCGATGCCCATAACCGTTACCGAGAAGAGGCCTGACTCATGCTGGATTTGATTCGAGGTTACGAAGGCGGCCACCACCAGCATCAACGACACGGCATTCTGCAGGAAATCCGGAATCCAGTAGCGCCGGAGCATAAGGGTGAGGAGCCCTGCGCCCAGCACTCCTAGACCTCCACCTGCGATCACGGTCTTGGCCACAGCCACTGCGACCAACATCGTGGCATCCCGGACACCGCTGATCGCGATCACTTCGTACACGAGCACAGCGAGAAGGGCGCCGATCGGGTCGATCACAATGCCTTCCCATTTCAGGATCGAGCCGGTCGGGCCGGTCGGACGAATGTGCTGCAGCAGTGGCAGGATCACGGTCGGACCGGTCACGACGAGAATGGCGCCCAACAGAACGGCCAACTGGGCGGGCAGCCCCAGGATCCAGTGGGCAGCCAAGGCGCTGAGTCCCCAGGTTACGGCCGCTCCGATACTCACCAGGGCCCAGACCAACCGGCCGCCGTCGCGCAGTTCGCGAAACTTCAGCGTCAGCCCGCCTTCGTACAGGATGAGGGCCACGGACACGGAAGCCAGCGGAAACAGGGCATCACCCAGGAGCCTGTCCGGCTCGAGCAGCCGCAGCACGGGCCCGACCAGGAACCCCGATAGCAGTAGCAGCAGAATGGATGGCAGGTGCAGTCGCCACGCCAGCCATAGGGCGGACGCACCGGCAACAGCCAATACCGTAATGCCCTGAAGCACCTGTTCGGACACGCGGGCAGTCTAGGCGGGCCCCGGATTCATGCAAGCGGATTCACAGGAGCAGCTCGCGGTGCCGGCGTGTCCGCCGATCAAGGGCTCACTCCCCGGTTAGCGGGGAGGGGGCGTGGAGTTGCTGGTCGGGGTCGGACTCTGACGGGCGTGATGCGGCGATGATGGAACCGTCGTCGTTGAGCTTGACGAGGTTCAGCCCGCCGTCGGCTTCCAGGGTCAAATGCCAGCGCTCGCCGGCGGACATGGGGGCGTACACCGCCTCTCCCTGGGCCACGCGTACGTCGGCCTCCGCGGCCTTTTCGGGATCCGTGGCATACGACCAGAAGTGCTGCCAGAGATCGATCTCAAATGCGCTGGGTTCCGGCGAAGTGCGATAGATGTCCGGCACGTCGCCCGGCCGGCCGAGCCAGTAGCCGTCCTCCGGCGCCTGCGACTCGCTGTAGATGCGTCGGAACAAAGCCAGGCTCTGGCCACGAAGGGCGTCAGCCTGCTCGACGCAGTCATCGGAGAACTTGAGCACCAGGGCATCAAAGTGGGGTACGCCGCCGGGCACGCCGATCACCAGGGGCGGCAGCGGTCGGCCATCGCGGCCCGTTTCCGTGAACCGGACAACGGTTTGCCGAACGCGGCCCTGGTCGTCGCGGTGCTGCTGGAGCACCTCTACTTCGGCCATCCGTCGCTCCACGCGGAGTCGTTCGACGATGGCGGCCAGCTCGCGGCGTTCCCGTTCGATCTGCTCGGCCTTCTCGGCCAGTGCGGCGTGCTCGCGCACGAGTGCCTCGTGTTGCCTGATCCGGTCCGCTTCCTGCCGGCTCTGCGCGTCCAGCGCGTACCGGCCGCCTACCAGTCCGATGACGGCCACGGCTGAGCCGAGCAGAAACCACCGGATTCGCGTTCTCACCAAGTGCCCCGTTCCTTTCCGGGCTCGATTGCGACCGCGCGCATCAGGAATTTGTCCTTGGTCCCGGCTCCTGATTCTACACCCCTCATCGGTCCGGGTCGGTGTGTTCCGCCACCACCTGTTGACGACCCGTTCGGCGCTCGGCCGTTTGCCTTGAAGGAAGAATCGTCCGTGAAATGCTCGGCCGGACCGACCGCGCGGCGTGTCTGAGACGACCCTGCGGGTTGAGTCTGGCCTAGCCGACTTCGCGGGTCTGGAACAGGGCGACGCCCACGAGAAGGGCGGCCAGCACGAAGAGCCCGCAATACCCGGCGGTCATCCAGATGTATCGCCACGGGACGAACACGGCGTCTGCGTGGAGGGCTTCCGTCACGCCCACTAGGTTCAGGTTCGGCGTTATTTTGTAAAGTGTGGATGCCAGGACGGAGGTTTCAGCATGCCGGCCGAGGGTTGCGTCTGATGTCAGGCCAAGGGCGAATACCACCGTACATATGAGGAGGGTGCTGACCTGGCCGAGACGGGTGGAGGCTGCCAGGGCGACGGCCGCCAGGAGCAACACCCCGCAGAACACCAGGAAGGCCGCGGCGAATACCTGCCCTGCCGGCATCTTCGTGCCAAGCCAGAACGATTTCAGTTTGAAGGTTTCATCGAAGCAGGCGATCAAGAGCACCGCGATCGTGAAGACCGGGACAGCCAGCGCAATGGCGAGGGAAGTGAACTCCATGTCATAAAAGTAGTTACAGAAAGTCGCCACCAGCAGAACGAACACGAGGCCACCGAAGCCGAACACGATTACCGGCAGATCCCAGGGGTCGGCCGAAGTCTGGAGGACGGCGTGTCGCTGTGTCATCAGGAAGACGGCGAAGTTGATGTAGAAGGCGACGGCCAGGGCGGCCAGCAGCCCCAGGTACTTGCCCGCGATGAACGTTGTGCGTCCGACGGGCTTGCTGATGACGGTCATGGCCGTCTTGCTCTCGATTTCCCGGCTCAGAACTCCGGCCGCACTGAAAGCGGCCAAGAACATTCCGGAGAGCAGCAGCGTAGAAAGCCCGAGGTCGAGCAGGAGCTTGTCGTCGTCGTCCAATGTGTAGGCGGCCAGTCCCACGTTCATGATGAGCAGGAAGGCCGTCACACCGAGCACAACCAGATACACAGGCTGGCGGATGGTCTCGATGAATGCGTTAAGGGCGATGCCCAGAAGTCGGCTGTGCATGGTTTTCGTCGCAACTGCTTGCCAGGCACAAGGTAAAGGTCTCGCCGGCCGTGGCAGGGCGGCGCTTGGCATCCGGAGGCGGTTATTGTATTCTGCTGCCCCGGCGTGGCAACACATACGCTGACAGCCGCTCCGGGCTGCTGTCAACGAGACGACGGACGGGCCTGGGAGGTTCGCGCAAAAAGCCGATCCGGAGTTATCCATGAAAGATCTGTCCATAGCGGCTGACCGACGTGGGCAAACTGCCGCGGCGGCGGGACTTGGCGTTCAGTTGATTGCGGTGGCGGCCCTGCTGGTTCTGGGGTTCTGGAGCGGGTCGCCGGCCGTTTTGGCGGGCGGGCGATACCTGCTGGGCGGGGTGCTGATCTGGTTTGTCCTGATTCTCATCTACACGCAGCGGAAGCGGGCCAGCCTGAAAGACCGCGAGGTGGAGGAGCTGAAGCGGATGCGGGCGGCCGATCCGTCCCTGGCCATCTTCGAGCTGGAAGAGGGCACGGTGGAACGTCGGCGGCTGGAGTGGATGTACCGCTGGCTGTTCCTGTTCACCACGCTTGTGCTGGCCGTGTATCACATCGTGGGTGCCCTGTATGTCCGGTGGTCCTGGAGCATCGGCGAGTCGATCACGAGTACCGCTTGGGAGTTCGAGCCTCGGACCGGCCCGCTTCTGGCGTTTCTGGCCGGCACGGGTTTTGTCTGCTTCTTGTACTCGCGTTACACGGCGGGGATGTCGCACCAGCCGGAGTGGCGGCTTCTGCGGGCGGGGTCGAGCTATCTGGCGGGGAACGCCCTGGCCTGCCTGGGCCTGGTGATTTCGATCGGGCTGCGGAACTTTGACCTGACGCAGGGCGAGCCGATCGTGGCTCACGGCATCCGCATTCTGATGTTGCTGCTGGGCGTCGAGTTCCTGATCGCCCTGGTTCTGAACTACTACCGGCCGCGAGTTCCGGACGAGATTCCGCGGCCCGCGTTTGACAGTCGGCTGCTGGAGATGATCAGCGAACCGGGCGGGGTGGCCCGGTCCATCGCGGACGCGATCAACTACCAGTTCGGGTTCGAGGTCACGAAGACGTGGTTCGGCCAGTTGATCAAGCGGGCGTTCTTTCCGCTGATCGTTCTGGGGCTTCTGGTATTGCTGCTGTCTTCATCGGTCGTGATCGTGGATGCGGAAGAGCAGGCATTTGTCGAGTATTTCGGCCGCTTGACGCAGCCGACGGACCGCCCGTTGGAACCCGGGATCTACCTGAAGTGGCCCTGGCCGATCGAGCGGGTCTATCGGGCGCCGGTGCGGCGGCTGCAATCGGCGATGGTGGGTGAGCGGCCGAAGGAGGAGCCGGTGGACCAGGAGGGCCGGTTCAAGCCGGTGTTGTGGGGCACGTCGCACGGATTCACGTCGGAGATGCTGACCATCGTGGCTTCTCCGCCGCAGACGGAATATGACCGGATGCGTGAAGCGGTCCGCGAAGAGATGCCGGAAGACGCTCGTGACAAGTCCGTGGCGGTGAACCTGATGTTCATCTCGGTGCCGATGGAGTACCGGATCAAGGACCTGCACGACTATCTGTACGGGTACGAGGATTCGGCCAAGGTGCTGGAGGTGCTGGCGTTCCGGGCGTTGTCCGACTATGCGGCCGGGGTGGACATTGACCATCTGATGGGACCGGGCCGGGGCGAGTTCGCCGAGCGTTTTCGGAAGGAGTTGCAGAAGGAGATCGACGCGCTGGATCCACCGCTGGGGATCGAGATCACGTTTCTGGCCTTGCAGGAC
>JAFGJQ010000064.1 GCA_016929015.1 Phycisphaerae bacterium
TGATGAAAGCCAGTGCCGGCGGCGGCGGCCGGGGCATGCGTGTGGTCCGGGAAGCGGGCGAATTGACCAACGCCCTCACCCAGGCCCGGCAGGAGGCCCAGGCGGCGTTCGGAGACTCGGCCGTCTACATCGAGAAATTCATCGACAAGCCGCGGCACGTCGAAGTCCAGATAATCGCCGACATGCACGGCCGAGTGCTGCATCTGTTTGAGCGTGACTGCACGACCCAGCGCCGGCATCAGAAGCTGATTGAGGAGACACCGTCCCCCGGAATTGACGACAAAACCCGGGCCAGCCTCTTCAAATGGGCCACAAAACTGGTGCGGGCCGCCAAGTATCACAACGCAGGCACCGTCGAGTTCATCGGCGACGAAAAAGGGCATTTCTACTTCATGGAAATGAACGCCCGCATCCAGGTGGAGCATCCGGTGACCGAAGAGATCACCGGACTCGACCTCATCCGGGCGCAGATCACCGTCGCCGCCGGAGAACCCCTGCCGTACACCCAGAAGGCCGTCCGCCGCAACGGCTGTGCCATCGAGGTACGCATCAACGCAGAGGACCCGGACAACAAGTTCCGGCCGTGCGCCGGCACCATTGAGGTGTTCCGGCCGCCGGGCGGCCTGGGCGTCCGGATCGACACCCACGCCCACGCGGGCTACCGCATCTCGCCCCGGTACGACTCCATGATCGGCAAGCTCATCGTGCACCGGGCCACGCGGGAGGAAGCCATCGCCTCCATGCGCCGGTGCCTGTCCGAGTTCGTGATCAGCCCCATCAAGACAACGATCCCCCTGTACCTGCGCATCCTCGAACACCCGGACTTCCTCAGCGGCCGGATCGACACCGGATTCGTCGACCGCATGTTCATCTGAACTCGCTGGCGGACGCTGCGCCCGCCCCGGACACCCGCGAGCGCCGCCGTCCCGCGTCTGGGACCATTCCGCACCGCTTGACTTCCGATGCGCCGGTCCGGGACAATGGACCGTGCATGGCCGACGCGAACGAGAAGAAGGGCAAGAAGCCCGGACGTAAGGTCCGGGTGTCGTTCCGATCGAACCGGTCCCGACCCTCGCGAACGAAGGACTGGACCCGCCAACACCGCGCCGGCGAGGACATTGAGGTCAGCGCCAGCGAAAGCGTGGTGGCCAAGGGACACCTCTCGCGAAAGCGAACCATCATCGAAACGGACGAGCCTCAGGAGGGCCTGATTGCCGGCACGGTGGTGACCTTGCGCGGGCAGTTCGCGGCGGTGGACGATGGCAAGCGGATCTGGCCGTGCACCGTCCGTCGGATCCTTCGTACGCTCACCATCGGTGAGCGATTCCCTGTCACAGTGGGTGACCGCGTCCGATTCCGCGTGGTGGCCGACGCACCCGGCGTCCAGGCGGAGGGGGTTATCGTGACGGTTGAGCCGCGTCAGAACGAACTGCGGCGATTTGCCGGGCGGCGTGTGCAGGTCATCGCCGCCAACGTGGACCAGGTGCTGATCGTCAGCTCTGCAGACCTGCCCCCGCCGAAGCCGCACCTCATCGACCGGTACATCGTGTCCGCGCTGGCCGGCGGAATGACGCCCGTCATCGGCCTGAACAAGATCGATCTGGACACGGACGGACGGGCCCGGACAATCGCGCAGCGATACGCGATGCTGGGATACTGCGTCCTTTGTTGCAGCGCGCTGACGAATGAGGGCGTGGACGAGCTTCGACAACTCTTCCGCGGCCGGTCCACCGTGCTCGCGGGACAAAGCGGCGTGGGCAAAAGCTCACTGCTGAACGCGATCCAGCCCGGTTTGAAGCTTCGCGTGGGGACTGTCTCCGATGAGACGCTCAAGGGCCGACACACGACGACCACGGCCGAGCTGATCCGGCTGGCCGGCGACGCGTACGTGGTGGACACGCCGGGAGTCCGCTCCTTTGACGTGTCCATGATTCCTCGCGGCGAGCTCGAGCAGTACTTCACCGAATTCGTGCCGCTCGTGCCGGAGTGCAAGTTCCCCGACTGCACCCACATTCCCGAAACCGGCTGCGCCATCAAACGGGCGGTGAAAGAGGAACGCATCCACCCGGAACGATACGAGAGTTATGTGCGGATGTTCGAGGACCGAACGGAAGGCGGGCTTGCGTAGGTGCACGTGTCAAGGACCATCTGGGCACGCGGTGGCAAGCGTGTTTTTGACGTGGGGATCGCCCTCCCGCTGATCGTCCTGCTGTCACCAATCCTCCTCTTGGCCGCCCTGCTGGTGAAACTGACCAGCCGGGGTCCGGTGTTCTTCACGCAGGATCGCGCCGGTCGGCACGGCAGGCCCTTCCGCATCCGCAAGTTCCGCACCATGTCCGAGGACCACCGGCACGACGAAAAGGAAACCATTACCCTTGCCCATCCGGGCATCACGCCGCTGGGCCGCGTGCTCCGACGCACCAAAATCGACGAGCTGCCGCAGCTCTTCAGCGTGCTGACCGGAACCATGTCGTTGGTCGGACCCCGCCCGGGGCTGATCAGCCAGGCCCAGGCTTACGACGAGGTCCAGCGGCGACGATTGCTGCTGCGACCCGGCTGCACCGGGCTGGCCCAGGTGAACTCCATGAGCCGAGGCGCCGACTGGACCGAACGCATTCGCTACGACGTGTACTACGTGGAGCATTGCGGCTTCTGGCTGGACATGCACATCCTGGCCAAGACACCACTCGTGGCCCTGTTCGGCGAACGGCGCTTTGACCGCCCGTTTGATCAGAGCCCCTACGGCCGTACGGGCTGAACGGCTCCGCGTCGCCACGCCCCCCTCGCGTCAGGCCGGCCCGTAGAACTCGGACACCTTGCCGCGTATGTAGTCCAGGAACGGCCCCACCCGCAGCGGCTGCCCGGTAACACTCTCGACGAGTTCCGCGGCCCGATAGCGCTGTCCGTGGCGGTGGATGTTCTCCCGCAGCCAGTCCAGCAGCGTTCGCAGGTCTCCGCCGGCCACCCGATCATCCAGGTCCGGTATCGCCCGCCGAGCCGCCGCGAAGAACTGCGCGGCATACAGATTGCCCAAAGCATAGGTCGGGAAATAGCCGAACCCACCCATCGACCAGTGGATGTCCTGCAGGCACCCGCGGCGGTCGTCCGGCGGCGCGGTCCCGAGCAACTCCGTGAATCTCGCGTTCCATGCCTGCGGAATGTCGGCCACCGCCAACCGGCCCTGGAGGATCTCACGTTCCAGCTCAAATCGAAGAATGATGTGCAGATTGTACGTCAACTCATCCGCTTCCACGCGAATGAACGAAGGCGACACCGCGTTAATCGCCCCCAGAAACGCCTCCCCCCCCACGTCCGCCAGGGCTTCGGGGAAGCGCCTCTGCACGCTCGGGTACCAGCATCGCCAGAATGCGGCGGACCGCCCCACCAGGTTCTCCCACATCCGTGATTGCGATTCATGAATGCCCAACGATACCGACGCACCCATCGGGGTGAACA
>JAFGJQ010000065.1 GCA_016929015.1 Phycisphaerae bacterium
CGTCGTCTCTTCCTGAATGCCGCCGGAATCCGTCAGAACCACCGCAGCCTTGCCCATCAACCGCAGAAAATCCAGGTAGCCCAGCGGCTCCACGATCCGCAGCCCCGCCATCGCACGCAGACGCTCGCCCAGCCCCAGACGATCCAGGTTCGCCAGCGTCCGCGGATGAATGGGAAACACAGTCGGCAAATCCCCTTGAATCACATCCAGCGCATCCGCGATCCGCCCGAACGATGCCGACCCATCCACGTTGCTCGGCCGGTGCAGCGTCAGCACGTTGTACCCGCCCGGCTCCAACCCCAACTCGTCCAGGATACGCGACTCCTCCGCCCGGGCCAGGTTCGCCCGTAGCGTGTCGATCATGACGTTCCCGACGAAGTGAATTTTCTCCTGGGCCACGCCCTCGCGCCGCAGGTTCTCCATGCCGCTGGGCTCGCTGACAAACAGCAGGTCGGAGATTGCGTCCGTCAGCAGCCGGTTGATCTCCTCCGGCATCGTCCGGTCGAAACTCCGCAACCCCGCCTCCACGTGCGCCAGCCCCACGCCCAGCTTGGTGGCCACCAGCCCACAGGCGATCGTGCTGTTCACGTCCCCCACCACAACCACCCAGTCCGGACGCTGCTCCGCCAGCACCGGCTCAAACCGCCGCATGATCTCCGCCGTCTGGACGGCATGGCTGCCCGATCCGACCCCCAGGTTGATATCCGGCTCCGGAATACCCAGTTGACGGAAAAACAGGTCAGACATGTTCGTGTCGTAGTGTTGGCCGGTGTGAACCAGGACGGCCTGGATGGCGGGATGTGCCCGATACGCCCGCATCAGAGGGGCGATCTTCATGAAGTTCGGTCGAGCGCCGCAAACATTGATGATTTTGACCATTCCAGTCGAGACCCCCTGCCCTGGGCAGACTCCGTCCCCGTCAGTTGCAGGTGACACACACCCGTAACCGACTGACGAGAAACAGGTTACGGCCGTCTTCAACGGCCGGAAGCTCCTCTATATATCGGACATGCCGCAAAGCGTCTAGAGCCGGCTGGGCCCCCGAGACGAGCGAGAGCGTACGCCTGCTGCTACGCTCGTCCACGCTTGGCAGTTCACCGTGTCGCCGGGCCTGCGAAACGCCCTCACGCACCCTCCCCCGCCCTCGCATCCCTCCGGATCGCGTCCCAAAGGCCCAGCATCAGCAGTATCCAGACTTGCGTGGCCCAGCGTGCCGGGTCCAGACCGGCACCGCCACGAACAAACCCTTCGAGTCGGTCCCGGGCGAACAACTCACTCAACAGGCCGGACCGCGACAGGATCACGTCGTCCCGCATCTCGCGAAGCGGCCCACGCAGCCAGTCCAGACGCGGAATCTCAAAACCACGCTTCGGTGCCCGACACACCGCCGCCGGCAGGTACCGCCTGGCCAAACGGCGTAGCAGCGGTTTGGTCCGAAAACCGTGAAGCTTCAACCCCTCCGGGAACCGCGCCACCGCCTCCACCAGCACATGATCCAACAGCGGCGACCGGGCCTCCAACCCATGAGCCATCGTCGCGATGTCTATCTTCACCAGCAGTTCGTTGGGCAACACCACCCCGAAATCCCGCGCCAGCATGGCGTCCAGGCCGGTTCCGGCGGCGTCGCCTGCCACACGCGAGGGCGGCTCCAGACCCCGCCACCAGTCGGAGCCGGCCAGGCCTTCCACGGTCTCTGCCGTCATCCCGTCCACGGCCCACGCCAGATACCGCTCCTGCGGCGAAAGCGACAGACCCCGCGCCAAGCGGTGCAGAAACGCATAGGCCGTGCGGAACGAACACGGACGAGGCAGGTGCCCGGCCGCCGCACGCCAGATGCCCTGCGGCAGCCAGCGGGCCCCAGACTCCAGCCACGCCGCCACGTGCCGGCGATAACCGGCAAACACCTCGTCCCCCCCATCCCCGTTCAGAACCACCTTCACCAATGGCCGTGCCGCCTGGGCCACGCAGTACGACGGAATCGCTGAGGAGTCAGCGAACGGCTGGTCATACGCGGCCGCGATCCTCGGCAGCAGCTCCCGCGCGTCCGGCCGAATGACCAGCTCGTGATGCTCGGTGCCATATCGATTGGCCACCTGCCTGGCGAGCGGCCGTTCGTCAAACGCACCTTCTTCAAACCCGATGGACAACGTCTTGACCGGTCCGCCGGCCTCCTGGGCCGCCATGGCGGTAATCAGCCCGCTGTCGATGCCCCCCGACAGAAACACCCCCACCGGCACGTCAGACCGAAGGCGCAACCGGACGGCCTCACGCAGCAAGCCATCAACCCGCTCGACTGCGTCCTGCTCGGAAAGCCGCGCCTTCGGCCCATACTCAAGCCTCCAATACGACCGAGATTCGATCACCTCGCGATCGCGAACGATCAGCACGTGCCCCGGCAGCACCATCTTCAATTGCCGGTAGATCGTCTGCGGGGCGGGAACAACCATCCATGCCAGGTAGTCCAGCAAGGCTTGGCGGTCGATGTCCAGCGTCCCGTCCTGAACGGCCACCAGGGCCTTGATCTCTGACGCAAACCGAAACTCGCCCGGCGCTTGTGCGTAATACAGCGGCTTCTTGCCCGCCCGGTCGCGGGCAAGCAGAAGCTGGCGACGGCGGTCGTCCCAGACAGCCAGCGCGAACATCCCACGGAGCCGAGTCGTCAGATCGGGCCCCAACTCCTCGTAGAGATGGACAATGACCTCGGTATCGCTGGCCGACCGGAGCGAATGTCCGCGTGCGGCCAGCTCATCACGGAGTTCGCGGTAGTTGTAAAGTTCGCCGTTGAAAACGGTTACGACCGACCCATCCTCATTGGCGATCGGCTGACGGCCGCCGGGCAGGTCGATGATGGACAGTCGCCGATTCGCAAGGCCCACGCCCGCCGAAGGTTGCGTCCAGTAGCCCTCGTCGTCCGGGCCGCGATGGGCCAGCGCAGCCGCCATCGCCCGCAAGCGGGCTTGATCGGGTCGTCCCCAGATGCCGGCGATTCCACACATGCAATTCGAGTCCGCTGAAGGGGATACGATAACCGCCCGGCGGCGGTTGGTCACGAACCGACCGAAATCGATCGCATTGCGTTCAGGACCCGGAGACCCTACCATGCCATATAAGTGCTTGATTCTATTTTCGCGGAGGCTCGTGGAATGAGGACGGCGAATACGATGCGATGGTCTGCCGTGGTGGTTCTGGTCCTGCTGGCGAGTGGAACGGCTCTTGCGGACAAGCCGACGACGACCCCGGCCGCGCCGGCGACAAAGCCGAAGACCCTGACCCCGCAGGGTCTGACCGGCGACCTGACGGTGTGGCCCAACAAGGTGTGCTACCGCATGTCGGAGCCGTGGATCATGGAGAACCACGACCGCATCCGCAAGATCAAGCCGCGCGTACTCATTCTGAACTTCGCGAATTACGCAAGCATGGAGCACATCGAGGACCAAACGCAGCGCCTGATCCACGCACTGGCGGAGAGCACGCGATACCACGGGTATGAAAACCCGGACGCGCCGTCGGTCCTCGAATACGAGGTCGTCAAATACGTCGACATGCGCGACCGCCCGATTCCGCCGGAGCGAAAGGAACGCAACAGCGCCTTCTTCCCGGCTCTGCCGGACGGCCCGAAGGACTTCGCCTTTGACTACGCCCAACTCTACAACGAGTTCTACGCCCGGTTCTACGGGTTCCAGGACCCGAACAACCCGCGGCGCTGGCTCACCCTCGACGAGCTCATCGAGGCCGGCATCGTTCAC
>JAFGJQ010000066.1 GCA_016929015.1 Phycisphaerae bacterium
CTGCCGGATGTACAACCGTTCGTTGCGCCCGTACACCCGCCAGTCGAGGTGCCGCAGATCATCCCCGGGAACGTACTGACGGTAGTCCGCAAACTCGACGCTGAACCCCTTCAATGGACTGCGATGCGCCCCGGCAAGGGTCCCCTCCACCGTGAAACGACTCCCCAGAACCAGGCTGCTCAGCCGGGCTATCTCGCGGTTGTTGAGGAGTCTGTGGATGCCGTCGTTCATCGCCTGCCGCCGCCGGGGTCTCACGGACCGCGCCTAACGTGTCATCGCCCCCCTTGAATACAAGCCCCCGCAGCCATACCCCAGGGCGGTTCCAGAATCCGGCGAATCGGTCTCCGCCGCCACTGTCCCTGGGGCAGTAGGACGCCAACTCCGGTGGAGGGGGCACGGCCGCGCCCCCTCCACCCGAATCGGCGCTCCTCCGGGAAGCCCGGCGGCGGCGTTGGGATCATAGAACAACTCTGGCCATACCCCGGAAAAGTCAGGACCCGGGTTTGCACGCCCCCCCGGCACGCCTATAGTATTTCCCGGCCACACACCGAAGTGCGCGCATAGTTCAGTTGGCTAGAACGCTACCTTCACACGGTAGAGGTCTCAGGTTCGAGTCCTGATGCGCGCACCATCTTTTTGCCTCGATTCCAGGCACTTGCACACAGATGCGACGCCCTGCAACGTCCTGCGACAGGGTGGCCAGAACCCCCTTTCCGATGCACGAACGGGAACAACAGACGGATTCCTGAATGGGTCTGTGTCCACGGCGAGTCCATCCGCAGACCCCGGGACCGGCCTGACGGCAAGACAGGCAAACAGCCTATGGCACGGGCCTCGGCAGAGCCCGTGGAGTCGACTTCACACGGGAACCCTATACATATAAGGAAAGGGCCGAGCGTCGCTGCGCTCCGGAAGGCCCCCCGCCTTCACTACTTCGCACTGCCGGACTTGTCCGCCTTCGCGGTATACACCATGGAGTGCCAAGCGGCAAAATGCAGGGCGCCAATCCGCACGGACACCACCATCGTCACCGTCCTGCCGGGCTTCGGTACATTGGCGTTCACCAGACCGCACTCGGCCCACGGACCCTGCCAGGCCCCCCGCTTGAACGAGGCTTTGAGAGCCCATTGCCCCGGCACCCGACCGGGAACCAGCGTGACCTTGCCGGCCGGAATCACGCCACGCGCAGTAGCGCCGCGCCCCTTCGCGTCCAGGACCACCGTCACGACCGCTCCGCCAGTATTCACGGTGGCCGCCTCCCCCGAGGGGGCAAAACCATCCCCCGGCTCCAGCAAGGCGACCAGCGAGAAACTGTCCTTGTCCGGTTTGGCG
The DNA here is from genome assembly GCA_016929015.1 of Phycisphaerae bacterium. GTDB lineage: Bacteria > Planctomycetota > Phycisphaerae > UBA1845 > UBA1845 > JAFGJQ01. The sequence goes on from JAFGJQ010000066.1 coordinate 1,333, forward strand.
AAACTCACCTTGATCTTCTGCTGCAGAACCGTCAGCGACGGGGTGACCTCGAACGCGCCGATGTCGCTGCCATCACCACCGGCAGCGTTGGCAATGGCCGGATCGTCGAACGGCCCGGGCACGCCGCGCTGGTCCTGGTCGATCCAACATGCGCCGCGGTTGCCCGCATCGATGGCAGGGCTGCCCGCCAGCAGGGCTTGGGTGAAGGTCGGACCTCCATTGTCCTGCAGCGGGCCGAGAAGCGGATCGGTGTGCAGGATGTCCGTCGCGTGATTCAGGACGCCTCCCCCGCCATCGCTGCTCAGGTTGTACCCAGAGGACGTGACCTCACCGGATTCGATCTCGAACGTGACGCCCGGAGTGCCGACAACGAGGATGGTATTCCCGAGTTCCACCTCCGCATGGCCGCCGAACCTGCCGTCATTGCGGATCGTCGCGTTGGCAGAGCCTGCCGTATTCCCGCTGAACGTGCAGGCGTGGATCTGCACGTCCGCGCTGCCGCTCCAGGCGCCGTCGTTCGAGATGGCCGCGACGTTGTGGGCCGAATTGCCGCTGAACGTGCTGCTCTCGACAAGCAGCGATGCACTGCCGTGGGAGCCCCCGTTGTAGATGCCGCCGCCGTAGTTGGCCCAATTGCCGTCCAGCGTACTGTGGTCGATCTGCACCATGCCCCAGACCGGGCGGCCGTCGTTCATGATGCCGCCGCCACAGACGCCGGCCGTGTTGCCGCTGATCGAGCTTTCAAAAACCCCCAGCACAGAATTCTCGTTCAGAATGCCGCCGCCCGAACCGCTGGCGCTGTTTCCGGAAATGACGCAGCGAAGAACGATAAGCCTCGCGCCGCCACTGCTCCAGATGCCCCCGCCGCCCAGCGTGGTACTGTTGCCGGCAATGAAGCAGCCTTGCAGGACGACCAAACTCCCTGAACCACTGCTGATGTGGATTCCCCCCCCGCTCTCCGCGCTGAAACCATCGGCAATCGTCAGGTCCTGAATCGTCACATGAGACCCGCTGATCTGGAAGACCCGGCAGGCTGAGTCCCCGCTGACCGTCAACGCGTCGGCCCCGGGACCGACAACCGTCAGGCTGCCGGCAACAAGGAGCGGGCCGCTGGTCAGGGTGATCGTGCCGGCAACCCCGCTCGCGTCGATGACGTCGCCATCGTTGGCGCCCGCAAGCGCTTCACGCAACGACCCCTCCCCGCTGTCGGCGGCGCTGGTCACAGGCAGGACCGCCCCCCGAGCCGCAAAGGATGCCGCCCACAACAGCACCCATGAGGCCGCGGAAACCGCAAGCACTGTCCTCTTGGTTCGCATCGCGTCGGTCCTTTGTTTCGGGGAGGATGGGACGACAGACAAGTGTCCTCCACCGATTGGTTGAAAGATGAACCCGTTGGCGGCGAATGCAAAGCGGCCAAAAAAAATTGGGCACATTCCAAGTCAAGCATTTTCCCTCTGTGTTACGTCTTTATTCTACACTCCGTTGTGGCTTGCGTCGCACGCCGTCGATGCAGAAGAGCAGTGCAATTCGGGTCGGACCTGCGCATTTCTCTCGTCATCAATAGGATAAGGCACGAGATAGGGCGTTCCGGAAGCTTAGACCGCCCTTTTTGGCCCCGTTCTTGCCGCCATACGCGGTAGGGCTCTCAGAAAA
>JAFGJQ010000067.1 GCA_016929015.1 Phycisphaerae bacterium
ACTCACACATGATCATGGGTGCTCGTGCACCGCACCCCGGCAAGCGAACGCGTGGTCTGGTATACCGATGGGACGCGTGGTTTTCGGGCAGCGTGGAAGGTCAGACAGCGGCGGAGTGTCGCACAGCGGCACACAGCGTGATCCGGAAAGACTGGCTGGAAGGCCGGTCCCACACAGAAGGCCGGTTCCACGGTGTGGACGGTTCAACACGCGGGTTCGGCCGCCCACCGGCCTTCCTGCTCGGCCTTCCAGGCCCAGCCGGCCGCGCCGATAACGCCGGCGTCGTCCCCGAGAACCGCGATGCGGATTTCCGGATAGTCGTCGTACAGGTTCCAGGCCAGCAACTCGAAGTGCTTCTGCACAAGCTGCGTCAGGACATCGCCGGCCTTGCTCATGCCGCCGGCCATGACGATGCGGGTCGGGTTGTACGCATGCTGAATGTTCACGCACGCGATGGCCAGGTAATAGCAGGCCTCGTCCCACAGGCGTGAAGCAAGCGGATCGCCGTCCTGAACGGCCTGCACCACCTCCCGAGCGCCGAACGGCACGCCCTTCTGCACAAGGCCGGACAAGATGCTCGGCTCGCCATCCCGGATGCTCTCCGCCACGCGACGGGCCACGTTGCCGGCCGAGGCGTATACTTCCAGGCATCCACGCTGCCCGCACGAACAGCGCCGGCCGTTCGGCACCACGATCCAGTGGCCGAGCTCTCCCGCGTTCTCGAAGTGCCCGTGCAGCAACTCGCCCCGGATCACGACGCCCGCCCCGATGCCGGTCCCAAGCGTCAGCATGACCATGTTGTCCACGTCCCTGCCGGCACCCGCCCAGAACTCCCCGTAGGCCGCCAGGTTCGCATCGTTGTCCATGATGCTGCGCAGGCCCGTCCGTTGATGCATGGCACGGGTCAGGGGCACGTTAATCCAGTCCGGCAGGTTCGCCGCCTTATGAACGATCCCCCGACTGGGGCTCAGCGGACCGGGCGAGCCGATGCCGATGCCGACGATCCGCTCGCGCGGCACGCCCGCCGCGGCGATGACCTCGCCCACCCAGCGAGCCATGTCGTCAATGACAGGCTCGGGGCCGCGCTCCACGTGAGAGTCGTACGCGGCCTCATGGTGGATGCGGCCCGTCCGATCGACCAGGGCAACACGAACGGTCGTTCCGCCCAGATCCACCCCCACTGCATAGGAATCGGTCATGTGCACCTCGATCGACGTCTTCTTCCCGCCGCTAGCTGTAGACGATGCCGGCGTACCCCACCGCCCCGCCGAAGCTGCGGTCTCCAAGCACCTCACGGCTGGTGGTGTGCGTCAGCAATGCGGCGGTCGTCGCGCCCAGCCGTGCCACGGCCGCCATTGTGGCGGCAATCGCCCCGGGCCCGCAAGCGTTGTGATGCTGGACGGCCTCCGGCACGACCTCGTCCGGCTGAAAGTGAAGCATCGAGTCAAGAAGCCGGCGGTCGTTCACGTCTCGCGCCCAGTTGTACCCTTCCTCGCCAAGCCCCTGCGGCACGAACCCGTAGGCCGGCCCGTAGTGCGTCAGGTCCGTCGAACCGATCACCAGGGCCTCTTCTCCCGTGGCGGCAATCGCATCACCGACCAACCGGCCAATGGAAACCGCCTCCGACACAGGCGGCATAAGAATAGGCAGAATGGTCGCGTCCGGAAAGAGGTGCTTGATAAAGGGAGTCTGCACTTCAAGAGAGTGCTCATCCTGGTGAGCGGCCGGGTCATCGACGACAAGGTCGGTGCGTTCCAGGACCTCTTGCGCCAGCGACGCATTTACCTCGAAAGCACCCAGCGGCGTCGCCCATCGGCCCTCGCCCTGAAGGCGTGCAACGCGACCTCGAACACGATGCATGGTTCCGAACAGAACGAACGTCTGCGGCCGGGCCGTTTGCTTCAGGACCGCAAAAACCCGACCGGCCACGCGCCCGCTGCATATCCAACCGGCGTGGGGAACGATGCCCCCCCGCGCCGGTCGCCGGACGGCATCCAGGTCGGCCGGCTCCAGTCGGCAATACTGCTCGGCCTCGGCCCGGCAGGCGTCTGGAGAGCCGGGATAGAACCGGTCCGCCATCACGGGTTCGCGTAGGGTGACCATGATTGCGCCTCCGTTCGCTGTGCGGCAATGGACTTGTGCGTGGAGCATACCGCGCTTTGCGGAGCGTGGCCAGACGAGCGTTATGCCCCGGAGCGCCCGGAAAACAGCCCCGCACGCCGGCGTATCGAGAAAACGCGCCTTCATCGCGTTGCACGCGCAAAAAGCCGGCCGATGGCGGTGCCCTTTGGGCGACCGCCATCGGCCGGCAGGGTTTGTCACGGAATGCCCGGACTCGTCAGCGAACGCGGCGGCGAGCCGCCTGGTGCCTCAGCCCCATCCACAACAGCATCGTCAGCGGCAGCAACACGATCGCCACGCCGTTGTAGAGGCCGCAGGGCGCCGTGCGAGCCCCGCCGACCACCGGCTGGCCCGGCTCCGGTTCGTCGCCGCCATTATCGTTGGCGTTGTCGTTGGCGTTATCGTTCTCATTCTCGTTGTCGGTGGGCTGACCTGGTTCCTGTTCTTCGCAGGCGTCGCCGACACCGTTGCCATCTGCGTCCGCCTGGTCGAAGTTCGGAACGTCAGGACAATTGTCGCAGACATCGCCGATGCCGTCGTCGTCGGAATCGTCCTGGTCCGGATTGGCCGTTTCCGGGCAGTTGTCACAGGCGTTCCCCACACCGTCGCCATCGGCATCCGTCTGGTCGCCGTTGGCCACATCCGGGCAGTTGTCGCAGGCGTCGCCGACAAGGTCTTCGTCGGCATCGGCCTGATTCTGATTCGGCGTCTCTGCGCAGTTGTCGCAGGCGTCGCCCAACCCGTCTCCGTCCGCATCCGCCTGATCGGCGTTCGGCACGTCCACGCAGTTGTCGCAAACGTCGCCCACGCCGTCTCCATCGGTATCCTGCTGGTCGGCATTGGACTTGTACGGACAGTTGTCGCAGACATCACCCCGCTTGTCGCCATCCGCATCCTTCTGGTTGGTATTATGCACGAAGATGCAGTTGTCGACCGGGTTGCAGACACCGTCGCCGTCGCTGTCGATGCAGCCGGGTTCACACTCGTCGGGAATGCCGTTGTTGTTGCCATCCGGATCGCACTCGTCCGGAACACCGTTGAGGTTGCAGTCACCGCTGGTCCCGTTGAAAATGTCACACGGGTCGGGAATGCCGTTGAGATTGCAGTCTTTGATGTCCGGATCAACGCAGACGTCGATGAAGTCGAGAATCCCGTTCTCGTCGCAGTCTTCGCAGCCGTTGGGAATACCGTCATTGTCCGCGTCCAGCTCGGCGTCCGAATCGTCCGGGATGCCGTTGCCGTTGCAGTCATTGCACAGCAAATCCAGAATGGCATCCATGACCGCCGGCACCTGGTCCGGCGACGTAATCGAGAAGTGCCCTTCGGGAGACCGGGCAATCTGCGAGGACAGGAAGGCCTCTCCGGCCGTCGCATCGGCTGGAACGGGCGGCGCGGCAAGGTTGAGAAAGACGGTCAGGATGGACACGCCAATGGACCCTTCCGCGGACGCCGTGCACAGCGCGGCCGCCTCCTTGGCTTTCAGCTCGGCATTGGCCGGGTTGTCCGGCTCATTCGGGTTGCCGTCGCTGAACAGAATGATGTAGCGCTTGCGGCACTTGTTCGTCATCATCTGACGGGACACGGTGATCGCATCTGCCAGGTTCATGCCGCCCACCACGGAAGCGGCCATGAAGGTGTTGACTTCGCTCTGAAGGCAGATGTAGTTGTCCTTCATGCAGGTGGTGCTGATCGCGGCCTCCACGCCGCCTTCCACGGTGTCGGGATAGGCGCCCAGAATCACCAGAGGGGTATCGCCCCCGAAAGTGCTGAAACCATCAAGCAGGTGGGCCACGGCGTCGCGCTGGGCCTGCAGTTCGGCCGGGCTGGTGAACACGGCTGCCCGCTCCATCATGAGCACGACGTCGGCGTCGACGCTACACGAGGCGAATGGCGGGATCTCCTGGCCGTTCGCGATCGCCACGCCAATGATGGTCTCGGTGTTGGACGGCGGGTATTGCAGGCTGGGACAGGGCCCCACGACGAGGGCGGTGCTCAGCAGCAAGGTTCGCCACGGAATCCGACAGATCGATTGGGTTGCAGCCATAGACTTCATCTTTTCTCCTCCCGTTGCTCCCTGACTCTGGGCGGGGGTAAGCCGGCGGCGCTCGGTGCGTGCCGGTGGGCAAAAGCCCGGCGCAGCGGACACTCCCCGCGATGCTCTATAGGCTTCCCACACAACAATGTCACGCAGACGACCGCACGGTTGCAGGACCGAATAACCGCAACCCGCCACGGCGTCAACGCCAGACACATCATTATCTCTCCTTCACGCATGTCAGATCAAGAAGCGGACTCCTGTTTCTCGCGCCACCCACGTGAAAATGGGAAATCACCGCGCTTGGATCACGAGGTCCGCGCGCTGCGAGAGCTTCGCGGTGCCGACCGGCGCCGGCGCGTGATCGGTCCGATCATGAGTCCTCCCCACGTGCAGACTCATGTTCACCCAGCGTGCAAAGTTATCAGTCTGAACGGACGCCCAAGACACGGCTTGGCCATCAACCACGGGGCAAGAGCCCTCGCGGTCTCGGAACGGAGCATCCAGGAACGCAGGACCCGCCACACGGGTCTCGGGGGCTTCCGCAGGTCGGGCTGGACGCAGGCTCACGTGCGACGAAGGAGGCCGCCTGCGGCTAAGTCCACGCCGGCGACCTCGTCCGAATATCCGCCGGCCGGAGCCCCTGCCAATCGCCGTCGTCCAGGATGCAGCAATACGGAGGCGATTTCGCGCAGCAGCCGGTTGATTGCGTTGGGGCGATCGGCTACGATGCAATGGAGGAGCGG
>JAFGJQ010000068.1 GCA_016929015.1 Phycisphaerae bacterium
CCAGGCTCGTCTTCACGTATCGCGGCACGCGAAGGCCCTTCTCCACGGCCTTGCGGGCCAGGAGTCCGGCCGCGAGCATCACGGACGGGTTCGATGTGTTCGTACAACTCGTGATGGAGGCGATCACGACTGCACCGTGGCCGATTTCCTCCGACTGCCCTTCGTAACAGACCGTGGCCTTGCGGGGCAGTGCCGCCTCTTCCAGCCCGAACCCGCGTTCCTTCACCGGGGCGGTCAGGCCGGCGCGAAACGTCCGCTTCACGTCTGACAAGGGCACCCGATCCTGCGGACGCTTCGGACCGGCCAGGCACGGCTCCACCGTGGCGAGGTCCAGCTCCAGCGTGTCCGTGAAGTCCGGGTCCGGGCTGGTCGCGGTGCGGAACAGCCCCTGCTCCTTGCAGTAGCGCTCCACGAGATCGATCAAGTCGGCGGGGCGGCCCGTGCTGTGCAGGTATTGCAGCGTCTGATCGTCCACCGGGAAGAAGCCCATTGTGGCGCCGTATTCCGGACCCATGTTGGCCAGCGTGGCCCGGTCGGCCAGCGGCATTCGGGCCAGGCCCGGCCCGTAGAACTCAACGAACTTGCCGACGACGCCTTTGCTCCGGAGCATCTGCGTGATGGTCAGCACGAGGTCGGTGGCCGTCGTGCCCTCGCGCAGTTGACCGGAGAGCTTGAACCCCACCACGTCCGGCATGAGCATGTAGATCGGCTGGCCGAGCATGACCGCCTCCGCCTCGATGCCGCCGACGCCCCAGCCCAGAACGCCGAGTCCGTTGATCATTGTGGTATGGCTGTCGGTTCCCACCAGGCTGTCGGGGTATGCAATGCGTCCGTTCGGGCCTTCTTGCGTGAGCACCACGCCTGCCAGGTACTCCAGGTTCACCTGGTGAATGATGCCGGTGGCCGGCGGCACCACGCGGAAGTTGTCAAACGCCTTCTGCCCCCACTTGAGGAACTGGTATCGCTCGCGGTTGCGTTCGAACTCCTTCTGCTTGTTGACGGCCAGCGCGTCCGGCGAGGCGAACGCATCCGTCTGGACGGAGTGGTCGACGACCAGGTCGCACCGGACGTGCGGATTGATCCTCTGCGGATCGCCGCCCAGCCGCTGTATGGCTGACCGCATGGCGGCCAGGTCCACGACGGCCGGCACGCCGGTGAAATCCTGCAGCACGACCCGGCCGGGCTTGAACGGGATCTCCTCGCGGGCGGCGTCGCGGGGTTGCCAGCGGGCGAAGGCCTTGACGTGTTCGGTGGTGACGGCGTGCCCGTCCACGTTTCGCAGCGCGCTCTCCAGCAGCACGCGAATCGAGAACGGCAGTCGGTGGGGATCGCCGATGCCGGTGGCCTTCAGCGCCTCGAGTCGATATATGCAGACCTTGCCCGCTCGGGTCTCCAGCGTGCCTTCCGCACCGAAGGGGTTCTTCGCTTCGCCTCTCATGGTGTACTTCTTTCGTATTGGAGGGGGGTGAGACCACCGTCCCGCTCGCCCCGTGCGAGGGAGCAGCGATAGTGTAGCGGCGCCGCCGGGTCCGGCAACCCGGGCCGCGAGGCCTGCTCCGCTCGTAGCGTTCCGGCGGGCCTGCGGGACCGCCCTCGGCGGGGAAGGCCCGTGAACGGGCCTCGAACCGCAATTTCATTCCATACGGCAGGTTATGCTGCTTCGCGGCGAGTGGTGCCCGGTCTTTGCAGTGCCGACGCCTTCTCAAAGATGCGAAGTTGTCACCCGCATTCCGCGTACGTTGATTCTTCGCAAACCCGGTTCCTATAATCGGCGTTCGGGTTACGTCGGGCACGGGCCTTATCGAGCGCACTGTGGAGGAGAGGCTCTGGAAGCCTCGAATCGTTCGCGGGCGGCCAAGAGGTGTCGCTTCGTGGAAGCGATGTGGCTGGCGTCCTATGTCGGGCCGGCGGGCGACAAACGATCGCCGGTCTGCAGGTGGTCTGTCTTTGCGCGGGGCGCGAAGAGTATGGACGTTTGCAGTACGAGGGGTTGGTACATGAACACATTTCGGCGGATGAGAATCCCAGGCGGTCGTTTTCTCTGCTTGCTCGTGACGGGCTTCTGGGCGGCCGGCGCGGCGTTCGCCCAGCCGATCAGCTTTTCCAAGAGCACATTGGCCGGCAGCAGCTCGACGAACCCGACGTCGCTGCAGTTCGGCCCGGATGATCGGCTCTACGTGGCGCAGCAGGACGGCTTTATCAAGGTTTACTCCATTGCCCGCCAGGGGGTGGGCGACTACATCGTCACCGGCACCGAAACCATCGATTTGGTGCGCAACCTGCCCAATCACAACGATGACGGAACGTTGAACCCGAGCATCAACAAGCGCCAGGTCACGGGTATTCTGGTGGTCGGGACGGCCGCGAATCCGGTCCTCTACGTCACGTCGTCCGATCCGCGCATCGCGATCGGCAGCGATTCGGGATTGGACACGAACTCAGGCACCCTATCGCGCCTGACGTGGAACGGCACCGCCTGGGTCCACGACGTCCTGGTCCGCGGCCTGCCCCGTAACGAAGAGAACCACTCGTCCAACGGAATGGCGCTCGATCCGGGCACAAACATCCTCTACCTCGGCCAGGGAGGACACACGAATATGGGTGTCCCGTCGCACAGCTTCGCCTGGCAGCCGGAATACGCCCTGTCCGCCGCGATCCTGCAGGTTGACCTGGGCCACCCGGACCTGGCGGCCCTGCCCTACGATCTGCCCACGCTGGACGACCCGACCCGGCCGAACACCGGCCCCGGCGGCAGCGACGAGAACGATCCGTTCGGCGGAAACAACGGGGCCAACCAGGCGATCATCGTGCCGGGCGGACCGGTACAGGTGTACTCCCCCGGCTATCGCAACCCGTATGACGTGGTGCTCACCGCCGACGGTCGCCTGTACACCATCGACAACGGGTCGAACGCCGGCTGGGGCCCCATCGATTGGACGGCCTTCGGAATGCCGCCGTGCAGCAACGACGTGCCGCCCGGCCTGCCCACCGGGGGCGGAAGCACGCACGGCGACGGCCTGCACTATCTGGGAAACGTGAACGTCGATCCGCCGGGCACCTATTACGCCGGACATCCCAACCCGTTCCGGGCCAGCGAGAGCAACACCATCGCCGGCCAGTCGCCGATTCCGCCCGGCTCGTCCGACCCGCGGCAGTGCGACTACCTCATGCCCGGCGTGGCGAACGGGGCGCTGCACGTGTGGGGTTCGTCGGCCAACGGGATTGTGGAATACACCGCCGGCAACTTTGGCGGGGCCATGCAAGGCAACCTGCTGGCGGCCACCTGGAACTTCAAGACCATCGAGCGAATCGTGCTGAACGCCGCAGGCGACCAGGCCGTCAGCGTCAGCACGCTGTTTGCCAACGTCGGCGGCAAGCAGTTGGACGCGACGGCCGTGGGGGACGACGGCCTGTTTCCCGGCACCGTCTGGTCGGGCGATTTTGACAACAGCGCCATCGTGGTGTTTGAGCCGCAGGATTTCAGCAACTGCACCGGCGTTTATGACGGGCAACTCGACGAGGATGGGGACGGCTACAGCAACGCGGACGAGATCGACAACGACGCCGACCCCTGTTCGCCCGGAAGCGTCCCTCCGGACTCTGACGGCGATTTCCTCTCTGATCGCAACGATCCCGATGATGACAACGACGGCATCCCGGACGTTGACGACGCCTTTGCCATCGACCCCTACAACGGCCTGACCACCGGGCTGCCCATCGTCTACGGCTGGGGCGGCGGTGAGCCGGGCTTCGGCTTTTTCGGCCTCGGGTTCACCGGGCTGATGACCGACGGAAGCACCGATTACCTGGACCAGTTCGACCCGGCGGACCTCACCCCCGGGGGGGCGGCCGGGCAGTTCACCATCGACAACGTAACCGCCGGCACCGCCCGCAACGGGCTGAACAACCAGGATAACGGGCTCCAACTGGGCGTGAACGTATGCACCGCAACGGGCCCCTTCACGGTCCATGCGCCGGTGGACACGTTCTTCAGCGGGTTTACACCGACCGACGACCAGTCGATGGGTGTCTTCATCGGGACCGGTGACCAGGACAACTACCTGGCGCTTTGTGTGGCGGCCAACGGCGGCGCCGGCGGGTTGGAAGTGACCCACGAGGCGGCCGGTGTGGCGGCTCGAACGATGTATGGTGCGGACCTGCTCGCGTCCGGCTGGATCGACCTGTTCCTGTCGGTTGATCCGCTCGCGGGCACGGTCCAGCCGCGGTTTGCCGCGGACGGCGGCCCGGTCACGAACCTTGGCCCTCCGATTCCGCTGAACGGCGCGCTGCTGGCGGCCGTGCGCGATTCCAACGTACCCCTGGCCGCCGGGATCATCTCCACGTCGCATCAGGCCGACCCCTTCACCGCGACCTGGAGAGACTTCAACGTGACGCCCAAACCTGGCACGGCCCAGGCCCGGGTCGTCGTCGATCCGCCGGGCAGCGGCATCGACGGCAGCACGTATGGCAGCGGGGCGTTCCAGGTGTTCAACGAATCCACCGGCGGGCAGAAGATTCAATCCGTCACGTTCGACCTGACGACGGCCATCCTGCCCGACATTGTGTTCGATCCGTTCGGCACCGCGGGTGACATTGTGGGCAAAGGCTTCACCGTCGATTTCAACGGCGGCACCGGCACCATCACCCACAGCTACCTGGACAGCTTTCACAACGGGATAAACGATCTGGACGGGTTCGACCAACTGGGCATCGAGTACACGGACTTCGGCCCGGGCGAGACGATGCGCTTCTCGATCGACAACGATCCCACCAGCACCAAGGGCACCGGCGCGCCGGGGCCGTACGAGTCCGCAAGCGTCTCCGGCCTGGAGCTCACCGGCAGCCGGGTTACGGTCACGTTCGACGACGGGGCCGTGTTGGTCGGCGATTTGTTCCGGACCGCGGGGACCGTCGATGCGTCGCAGAACACGCTCCGGCCGGCCCCGGCGCCGGCTCCGATCGTGGAGGTGCTCGGCGTGCCTTCCACGCCGACCACGGTGACCGATCCCAACCAGACCGTCCGGGTGGCCGGTCCGCGTGGTGCGCAGGTGCGCGTGTTCGTCGTGGAGGGCGGGTTGTTCGTGACAGGAATGACCGGCCCTTACCCCAATGGCTACGACATCGACCCGTACGAGGCGAATAGCGCGGTGGCCGTCCGGGAGTACTCTGCCACCCTCGGGTCCGGCGGCTTGGCCGAGGTGCCTATTCTCCTGAGCCGGCTGGACCCCGGCACGCCGGGCGTCGGCGTCAACGACATTGCCGGACTGAATCACATTATGGCGGTGGTGGCCGAACCGGATGGGCGAACGGGACTCGTGTCAGACCCGTTGATTCTTCAGCTCGGCGTTGCCGATCTGGCCGCGCAGCCGGCCGGCATCGACTTCGGCTCCGTGCTGTTGGGCAGCTCGCCCACGGTGCCCGTCGCCCTGAGCAACACGGGTGGCGCGGACATCACGATCTCGGACCTGGCGATTACCACGGGCGCCGATACGTTCCAACTGGTCAGTCCGCCGGCGTTGCCGGTCGTTCTGACGCCGGGCGGCCCCGTCCTGAATCTCACCGTGCAGTGTTCGCCGCAGGGCGTCGGACCGCTGCCCGGCACGCTGGTCGTCACGCATTCCGGCAACAACTCGCCGCTGAGCGTTCCCCTGGCCGCCGAGGGCGTGAACGACGTGTCCGGCGTGCTTTTCCGGGTGAACGCGGGCGGTCCGCAGGTTGCCGCCGTCGACGGCGGTCCAAACTGGGAGGCGGACAGTACGTCGCCCTCGCCCTACCGCAACGACGGCAGCCGCTCGACGGGTTTTTCCATCCAGAGCCTCCACGGCTCCGTGCCGGCCACGACCCCAGCGGCCGTGTTTGCCAGTGAACGCTGGGATCCGCCCGCCGCCCCGGAAATGCAATGGGCGTTTCTGGTGCCCGCGGGCGAGGCGGTGCAGGTGCGGCTGTATTTCGGAGACGGATTCAGCGGCACGAACGACCCGGGCGAGCGTGTGTTCGACGTATCCATCGACGGAGTGGTGGTGCTCGACGATTACGACATTGTCGCTGACGTGGGTTACCAGGTGGGCGTGATGAAGAGCTTCTCCGTGGTCAGTGATGGCGTGGTGAACATCGACTTCGGCCACGTCGTGGAAAACCCGCTGGTCAATGCGATCGAGATTGTCACCCTGGAGCCCGACGCCGACGGCGACGGCATTCCGGACCATCTCGACAACTGCCCGGCCGTGCCAAACCCGCTCCAGGAAAACGGGGACGGCGACGCCTGGGGCGACGTCTGCGACGGCTGGTTTGACGCAAACCACGACGGCTGCGTGGACCTTGCGGACTACCCGGCGTTTGAGGCGTGCCTCCTCGGCCCCGCGGTCGTCGCGACGACGGAGTGCGCGGACACGCATGACCCGAACGGCGACCTGCGCGTCGATCTGCTGGACGCCGCCGAGCTGCAGGCCGCGTTCACCGCCGCGCCGTGCCCGTCCGACTGAGTGCGGGCCGGAACGACCGGCGGCCGAACAGGCCCCTGCCGTCAGGGCTGCGGCACGTTTTGCAGACTCTCCAGGAGCGCCTGGACCTTGGCGACTTCCTGGTCCATTTCGTCCAGGAGTTCGGGGAGGTCGGCCGGTGATCCTTCCTTCGCGATGGTCTTCGTGCGGTCCTTATGGGACAGGTCGCGCAGGCGTCGCAGCACGCGGGCTTCATCAATGAGCGCGGACTGCCGCCGGGTCGCCTCGAGCAGGTTCCGGCTCTTGTCCATCAGGTCCTTCTGTTCGAGGGCCCGCCGCATGGCGATGGCCAGGTCGATCTGGTTGCAGGGCTTCGTGAAATACTGATAGACCCGGCCCTCATTGATGGCTCGCAGGGCGGCGGGCAGGGTGGGATGGCCGGTGAGCACGATGCGTACGATATCCGGGTAGTCTCGTGCCACTTTCGCCAGGAATTCCGACCCGGGCATGCCCGGCATCTCTTCGTCGCAGACAATCAGGTCCACGGGCGTGCTGCGTACGACGTCCGCCGCCTCCTCGGCGTTTCCGGCCGTCAGGATTTCATAGGGCTCATCGCGCAGCAGGCGTTGCATCGCGTTGAGGACTTTGGGCTCGTCATCCACCAGGAGTACAGTGTGTCGCATGGTATCGGTTTCCTTTTTCTGCATCAGCGCGTCGCCGCGGCGGACACGCGTTCTCTCTCCACATACACGGTGACGCGGAGCCGATCCTCCAGATGCTGCCCTTGGGCGTAGTTGCGGAGGAGCCGGAGCACGGACGCTGTGACTTCCTGCCCTTTGCTGATCAGCAGACGACCATCCGGGGTTCGCACGTCCTCCGCGAGGACGGCGTGTTGCGGAACGTCTCGGAGAGGCATCTCGCAGGTTTCGAACGGATCGACGGAGTCGAGGACCGCCTCCAGGGCCCGCAGCACGTCCGGATCGTACTTGCCGCTCCGCCGGCGCAGTTCCATCAGGGCGCCGAGGTCCGTGCAGCCGCTCGCTTTCAGCGTGTCATGGTCGGCCACGGCCCGAAGGAGGCGAGCGCCCAGAGGGATGTCCGCGCCGCGCATGTCGTCACGCGGGAGGCCCGACCCGTCAAAGCCCTTTTTCTGATAGGCGACAATCCGGGCCACTTCCTCCAGCCGGGGGATGTTCCGAATCAATTCAACGGCGACCATGGGATGGGCCTCGATCATCTGCATTTCCTGCGCGAGTAGCTTGCCTCCGCGATGAGCCTTCTCCAGCGTGGCGGGCGGGACGGTGACGCAGCCGATCTGGGAGAGCATGGCGGCGATTTCGATCTGCCAGGAACGCTCCACCTGCATATGCTTGCAGAGTTTGGACACGAACCGCTGCACTCGCGACGCGTGGCCGAACGCCACGGGGTTGGTCAGGGACAACACGTCGGCCAGGATCTTGATCGCGCCGCGGAGCGTATTCTCCAGAAGCTCCCTTTCCGCGACGACCAGGCGGTATTGCGAAACCCCCGCGTGCAGGGCCTTCGCCAGCGCGTCGGGCTCGCAGGGCTTGGTCAGGAAGCGGAAGATGTTCCCCTCGTTGACGGCCTCGATGGTCCTCTGCATGTCGGCGAAGCCGGTGAGCATAATGCGGACGGAATCCGGCGCTTGTTTTCGGACCTCGCGCAGAAACTGAATGCCGTCCATCCCGGGCATGCGCAGGTCGGAAACAACCACGGCAAACGGTCCGTTGGATCGGATCGCCTCCAGTCCCTCGGCGCTGCCGGCGGCGGTGGTGATGTCGAATTGTCCGTACAATTGTCGCTGGAAGGCGCTCAGTACCTTCGGTTCGTCGTCGACGCAAAGGACGCGCTCGCTCATTGGGATTCCCCTGCCAGGCAATGCTCACACCAAACCGGCCATCGTTTCGCCAAACCAAGCCGTTCCAGATACGCAAGGTTGGGTCGGTTGGGTGAGGCATCGTTGTCTCCGCCGATGTGGAGTCGCTCCAGCGCGTCGGCGACATGCACGGCGACCAAAGGGGTGAAGGTGGTGGCTTTGCAGTCTTCGGGACGGTGGTGGAACGATACCGCCTCGACCGTGGGATCCGGCAAGCCCCACAGCCCAAGGAGATAGGCCCCTACTTCGGCGTGAGTTGCTCCAAACACTTGGCGCTCGGCCACCAAGGGCGTAAGAGCCTGTCTTTCGCTCAGCCAGAGCGCCTCGCGGTAGCCGTCAGGTTGGTTGGCCGCTAGAATGAGCTTGCCGATGTCGTGCAGCAGGCCCGCCATGAAAGCATGGTCGCACACATGCGACTCGGCCTGTTCCAGGGAAGCCACCTTCTTCGCGAGGGCCCCCGTTCTCGTGCTGTGAGTCCATAGGTTCTCGAGGCCCAAGGCATCGACGCTGGACGGCGCCAGTTCCGCGAAGATGTGGATGGTCATGACCAGCGCGTTCAGCACATCGAGACCCAGCAGACACACGGCTTGAACAGGATCCGATACGTGTCGCGGCAACCCGAAATACGCCGAATTGACGATCTGCAGGATCTTGGCCGTCATGCCGAGATCCTGCGCGACAATCGCGCCCAAGTCCTTGAGCGATGCGCTCGGGCACTGAATCCGGGCGGTGAGGTCTCGATAGATCCGCGGCATGCTGGGTATTCTGTTCAACTGGGAAACGAGTGTCTGGAGGGATGGGTCCGTCAGGATTCGGCGCAGGGCGACGGCCCGTGTCACGACGTTGCGGAGATCGTTCGCTTCGCAGGGTTTGGCCAAATACCGGTGCGTTGCGTTGATCGAGCGTAGGATCAGCTCGCGTTCAGAGTGCCCTGAGAGCACTATGCGCACGACGTGGGGATACAGCTGCATGACCTCATTGAGCAGCGCGGCGCCGTCCATTTCTGGCATGCGCATGTCGGTGATTACGGCGTCAAACGGCCGCTCGGCGAGTAATTTCAGAGCCGCACGTCCCCCCTCGGCAAACGCCGTCTCCCAGTCGCAATCGTCGCTGGCGAGCATGCGCTCCAGGCCCCGCAGCACCTTGGGCTCATCATCCACAAACAGGACGCGAATCATGGTACGCACTCCATCTTCGCTGCCGCCCGACCGGGCGGATCGGAGAACTGGTCGAAAATGGCCTGGAATCGCCGGGAGGAATCCTCGAAGGCGGCGCAGACCTCCGGGTCCAGGTGCCGTCCGCATTCGTCGCGGATGATGTGGACGGTCTGGTCTTCGGAAAGCGCCGGTTTGTACGGGCGTTCGGAGCGCAGGGCGTCGTAGGTGTCGGCGAGGGCCACGATGCGGGAGACCAACGGAATCTGCTCGCGCGCCAGCCCGGCGGGGTATCCCGTGCCGTCCCACCATTCGTGGTGGGTCAGCGCGATGGACGACGCCAGTTGCAGCAGCGGATTCCGGGCGGGCTCGGGTCGTCGGCCATCGCGGTTTCCGTACCACGCGAGGTAAAGCCGCATGACGCGGGAGTCCTCGCGGAGAATCTCGGCCCCGATCGCGCAATGCTGCTTCATGATCCGCCATTCATCGTCCGTCAGCGGGCCGCGTTTGCAGAGCACGCGGTCCGGAATTCCGATTTTGCCGATGTCGTGCAACGGGCTGGCCAGAAAGAGCGTCTCCGCCGATGCGCGGTCCATGCCCAGCGCGTCTGCAATGACGCGGGAGTAGCAGCCGACCCTCACCACGTGGTTGCCCGTCTGCTCGTCCCGATGCTCCGCGGCCTTGCCCAGCCTCCAGATGATGTCCAGGCGGGAGTCGCCGAGTTCCGCGGTCCGCTCGGCGACCTTCCGTTCCAGCAGGGCGTTCTGGTCGCGGAGCTGGTCCTCGTAGGCTTTCAGACGCACGGCGCTGCGCAGCCGCGCCAGAAGGTCCTGCGGATGGACCGGTTTGCTGAGCAGGTCGACGGCGCCCAGCTCCAGGGCACGGCGCTTCGTCTCGTCCTCGTTCCGTCCGGTCACGATGATGACCGGAACATTGCCGGTGTCGGGGCCGTTGCGTACGGCCTCCAGCAGCCAGAAGCCGTCCCGGCCGGGCATCCTGACGTCCGTGACGACGGCGTCGAAGTCCGCCTCGCGCATCCGGGCCAGCGCCTCGTCGGCGCTGCCGGCGGTGCATACGGCCCAGCCGGACGGCTCGGTGGACAGGACGCGTTCGAGCCCGCGCAGGGCCTCGGGTTCGTCATCCACCAGCAGAATGCGCGAGGTCATTCTCAGGCTCCTTGGTGGTGCTCGTCTCGCCGGAATGGACGGGAAGACGAATGATGAAGGTTGTCCCTCGGCCGACTTCGGTTTCGAACGTCAGCGTTCCATGGTGTTTCTCCACGATGAGCTGACGCGCGAGGGCGAGCCCCTGCCCGGTGCCTTTGCCCACCTCCTTCGTGGTGAAGAAATGGTCGAAGATCCGGTGGCGGTGCTCCTCCGGGATTCCCGTGCCCGTATCGCGGATGCGGATTTCGGCCGCATCGCCGTCCGTGCGCGTGGTCACGGTAATCGTGCCCTTGCCCTGCACGCCCACGCCGACGGCGTCCTTGATGGCATGGGCCGCGTTCACGATGATGTTCAGGAAGACCTGGTTCAGGTCGCCCAGCATGCAGGGGACATGCGGCAGGTCCGGGTCCAGCTCGAGCTGCATCTCCGCCACGTACTTCCATTCGTTTCGGGCCACGGTGACCGTGCTCTCGATCGCCTTGTTCAGATCGGCCGGAGCCATCGACTGTTGGCCGGGGTGGGAGAAATCCTTCATGGCTCGCACGATCTTCGTGACGCGTTCCAGACCCTCCAGGGAGTCGGAGAGGGCCTCGGGAATCTGGGCGAGCAGATAATCCAGCTTGGTCGTCTTGACCACAGCTTCCAGGTCGTCGAGCAGTTCGTCCGCGACGGGACCGTCGCGGCAAACGGTGGCCAAGTGCCGGTACTGCGTCAGGAGATCCGCCAGCTTGGGAAACGCGCTGCGCAGAAAGCGGGTGTTGTCGCTCACGAACTGGGCCGGCGTGTTGATTTCGTGAGCGATTCCCGCGGCCAACTGGCCCACCGATTCCAGTCGTTGCGCCTGTGCGAGCTGCTGCTGAAGCGCTTGCTGCCGGCTCTCGGCCTGCCGGCGCTCGTCGACCTCGGCCTGCAGGCGTTGCGTGGCCTGAGTCAGTTCCGCGGTGCGCGCCTCGACCCGCTGCTCCAGCTCCTGGTTGAGCCGCTGGACCGCAGACTCCGCTCTGCGCCGCCGGTGCTCGGTCCGGTAACCGTGCCACGTCTGGTAGCCTGCCAGCAAGGCCACGATCGATAGCGCCACACCCGCCGCCGCGGCGAGCCGGCGGGATACGGACTGGATCTGGGCCGCCACATCGTCAACGTAGTTCCCGGTCCCGACGATCCAGCCCCAGGGTTCAAAAGGCTGCACGTAGGAGAGCTTCGGCTCGATGCGGTGCGGGTCGTCGTACCACTGCCACAGATACGCGACATCGCCGCCGCCGCTGCGGGCCGTCCGCACGAACTCCCGGAACAAAGGCTTGCCCGCGGCGTCATGAACCTCGGTTACGTCCTGGCCATCCAGTTCCGGGCGATAGGGATGCATGATCATGCGCGGGTGGAAATCCATGATCCAGAGGTAGTTCTTGGCCGCGTCACCGTACCGCAGGTGGCGTACCAGTTCGCAGGCCCGGTGCTGGGCGTCCGCCCGGGTCAGGCTGCCGGACTGCACCTGCTCCTCGTAGGCGGCCAGTTCGGCGCAGACCGCCTGAACCAGCGAACGGCTGACCTCGCTCTTCGCATCGATCAGGCTGTCTTCCATCGCCGGGAGGATGATCAGAAAGATGAACACATAGAAGAGAGCGGCGCCCAGGAACGATGGAAGAACAACGCGGGCCATGACCGCGGTCCAGACCTCTCGCGCCCCGTCGGCGTTGGTTTTCGGTCGTTCGTTCCCGGCCATCGTCGTCATCGTGGGACCCTCTGCGAGAGCTTCCGCCGCTCCGGTCCACCTCCGATAATCCACGCGGTGCTGCACCCCCCCGGCATGACATCGCCTGCGACCGGGGCGGCCGAAGCCACTACAGCACCTCGTGCAGACAGAGCACGCGGTCACTACCAGACTGTCGGTAGAAGAGACGCGCGGCTTCTACCGCACTATCGGTAGATGAAGGCAGCGACTGCTACAGTGTTGTCGGTAGACGGGGCCGGCTTGCCCGAGTCTCCCGGAGAGGGTCATTGCCGGATTCGCCTTGCCCGACGTCTTGTGGAGACCGCCTCTTTCGTGGGCGCGGATTGCATCCTTATCGGCCGCGGATTCGCCGGGTACGGGCATGCCCCCATTGCCGTTCGCCGGAGCATACACGCGATCGAGAAGAAACCTGCTCATGGTGTGTTGAATTGCGACTTCACGTTCCTATCGAGGACGGCGCCGGATGCGGGATGACCCGCATTCCATTCGGGCCGTCGTCTAGTTCAGCCGGTCGGATACGCCGGCATCTTTCGCGGCGGTGCGGATGCGCTCGGCGAGTTGACGCTGGTATTGGCGGCGGAAGCTCGGGTCAAACAGCAGGCGGCGATACTGCTCGTACATGTGGGGCCCGTGGGTTCGGAGTACGTCCTGGATGCCGGGCCAGACGCGCGGCCGGGCGTTCAACATGTCGGTCCAGATCCGATCCACGCCCACTTCCGCGGCCCGGGCAAAAAGATCGGACAGGGCCTCGTCCGTGTCGCTGATTTCCGGGAGAAGCGGGCCGAACATCACGGCCGTCTTCAACCCGGCCGCCTTCGCCTGCCGGAGAACCTCCCACCGGTCCGACACGGAGGACGCGTGCGGCTCCCACACGCGTGCCCACGATTCATCCGGTGTTGTGATGGTGACTCCCACGCAGACGCTGTGTCCGGTGAAGACGTCCAGGTCACGCAGGACCAGCTTGCTCTTGGTCAGCACGTTCAGACGGAAGCCGGCCTGAACGAGCAGGCGGCAGCATTCACGGGTGAGCCTGTACTCCGCCTCCACCGGCTGCCACCCGTCACAGGCGCTGCAGGCAAACACTTCGCCGGGTTCGAGTCTGCGAAGCTGGCGACCCAACACTTCCACGGCGTTGACTTTCACGTCGACGAACCGTCCCCATTCCTCGGCGTGCGGGTGGAAGCGCTGCATGAACCGGGCGTAGCAATACCCGCAGCCGTTCTGACATCCGACGTAGCCATTGAACGAGTAGTCACCGATGCCGCCGCGGTTCAGGAGGCTCTTGCATCGGATCTCACGGACCATGACGCCTTCGGCCCCGCGTACCGGCCCGGGCGGGGGATTGGTGTCGAAGAGTTCGGGCTGCGAGTCGGGCGACATCACGAGTGATCGTACCTGGTGTATGCGGTTTTGCCAGAACGCGCAACGCGGGCGGCCGGCCACACGCCTGCCACCGTGTGGGTCCTGCCTCGCCGACTCGCTGCGGCCCGCCGGAGACATGTTCCGATAACAACCGATTTGCCCCTGCTGTCACCCGTGGCGATCCGGCGCCCTACTCGGAGCGAGTTGGCTTTCCGCCGGAGGTTTCACGCACCCGATGGTGCCTGGCCGTGAACCTGGGCGGCTGGGCAGGCGTACCCAGAACAGTATAATGCCCGGTCCGTCACCGTTCCGGCGGAGGGTCCGGGCGGTGGACGCGGGGGAGTTGCACATGGAAATTCATCTGGCTCGGCCGGACATCACCCAGGCCGAGATCGACGCGGTCGTGGCGGTGCTGAAGACGGATTCGCTGTCGCTGGGGCCCAAGGTTCCCGAGTTCGAGCAGCAGTTTGCCGCCTATTGCGGCACGAAACACGCGGTGTCCTGCTGCAGCGGGACGGCCGGGCTGCACTTGATCGTCCGTGCCATGGGCATCGGCCCGGGCGACGAGGTGATCACGACGCCGTTCTCCTTTATCGCGTCGTCGAACTGCATCCTGTTCGAGAACGCCAGGCCCGTGTTTGTGGACATTGATCCGCAGACGTGGAACATCGATCCGGCCCGCATTGAGGCGGCCATCACGCCGCGGACGAAGGCGATCCTGGCGGTGGACGTGTTCGGCCAAGTGGCGGACTTTGACCCGATCCGGGCGATTGCCCGCAAGCACAACCTCCGGATCATCGAGGATTCGTGCGAGGCACTCGGCGCTCGGTACAAGGGCCGGCCGGCGGGCTCGATCGGCGATGCGGGCGTGTTCGGATTCTACCCGAACAAGCAGATCACCACGGGCGAGGGCGGAATGGTCGTGACCAGCGACGACAGGCTGGCCGAGCTGTGCCGTTCTCTGCGCAACCAGGGTCGCGGCGCGGCCGGCGGCTGGCTGGCGCACGAGCGGATGGGCTACAACTTCCGGCTGTCGGACATCAACTGCGCCCTGGGACTGGCCCAGCTTTCGCGGGTGAAGGAGATCTTGTCCACCCGGGAGCGAGTCGCCCGGATGTACACGGAACGTCTGGCCGGCGAGTCGCGCGTGAGCGTGCAGCGCATTCTGCCCGACTGCGACATAAGCTGGTTCGTTTTCGTCGTGCGGCTCGAAGACCGATACACGCAGGCGGACCGGGACCGCCTGTTGACGAAGCTTCGCGAGAAGGGCATCGGGTGCAATAACTACTTCGTGCCGATCCACCTCCAGCCGTTCTTCCGCGAGCAATTCGGCTATCATGAAGGCAGCTTCCCCATCTGCGAGGCGGTGGCCACTCGAACCATCGCGCTGCCGTTTCACGCTCGATTGACGGAGGCGGATATCGACACGGTGGTAAGCGAGCTGACGCGCCTGTTGTAGTCTGCCACAGGGGATGCCCCAGGCCGCACGGCTAATCGCCGCCACGATCGTTCCATCCGCGGTCGGTTCTTCTCAGTCCGGCGGTCGGGAAGGCCGGCCCGCTTCGCAGTTTGGGCAGGCGACGTGCCGCCGCCCGTCCGGCGTCCGGCGCACGAACGGCTTGCCGCAGCGAGGGCAGATAGCACCCGGCACGGCTGCCGTCTTGCCGCAGGCAGGGCAGGGCAGGTACTGCGTGCGCTGAGTGGTCATCTCGTCACGCTCGATGCGGCCGCCTTCCTGAAGCAGGGTCATCCGTTCTCGTGGCGTCACGTTGAACGCATGCCCACACTCCAGGCATACAAACAACTGGGCGGACTCCGGCGTATCGGGGAGCTTGTCGCGCAGGGCATCGCCCCCGAAGGCCAGGCGATAGACGGCCACGCCTCCGATGCCCAGAACCAGCAGGCCGTATGCGAATTGTCGAACCCGTGAAGCCTTCGCCATAAGACGACTCAATCGTTGCCCGGTGGACTCGGTGGCGGACCGGCCGTGCAGCGTCAGGGGGCTTCCATGGACTCGTCCACCACGGTCCATTCGGGCCCGAACCGGTTCCGCGTATCCGCCGTCAGATACGACACGTGCCCGTCGAGAAACGCCATGACGTGTCGGGAGAACCGGCGGTGGAAGCCCATCTCCTGCGTCTCCGCATTGATGCCCAGATCGAAGGGCTCCTCCACCAGCGTGACGAAACGGGAGGAATCGCGCAGCGTGTGTCGCTTCCAGATATTCAGGCCCTGCCGAAACCGGCACGGCCAATTCGTCTGCTGCCCGCATCCGGGGATTGTCTCGCTCGGACAGGTACCGGGCGTCGGTTCGCGCTGGCCGTCGCCGTCCCAGTCGCTTCCGGACGCGAGATGCGTCTGGTCCCACCAGTAGAAGTTCATGTGGTAGCTGGTACCCACATCCTTGTAGGAGGAGAACGCCTGGTCCGTCCCGGCGTGCGGGTCAATGTAGAGGTATTGGCCGGACTTCCGATCGGACGGGCACTCAAACACCGGCTGCCCGGAATCTTCCCAGAGCTTCCCGTCTTTCTTCTTGGCCGGGGCCACACGACCCTTGTTCATGTACACGGTGAGCGGCCGCTTGTTCGCGGGCACGCGGAAGCAGCCGCTGGACACGTTGTCCCAGTAGGTATTCGTACCGATCCAGCCGCCGTAGCTCCACGTGCACCATCCGCAGATGCACCCGTTGGGTTCCTTGGAGTAGAACACCGGCAGCGCGTCGTAGTCCAGGATATACGCAAACAGGGCGCTGTTGATCTGATGCATGTTTGCCTGGCACTTGATTCGCTTGCCCTGCTCCCGGGCCGATTTCATCGAGGGCAGCAGGATCGAAATGAGCAGGGCGATGATAGACACCACGACCAGCAGCTCGATGAGCGTGAATCCCCGTGGTCGCTGAACCCGGTGGGCCTGTAACATCGATGCTTCCGTTCCTGCATCGCAAATGAATCACGGAGCCGGATGAACCGGCGGTTCTCTCTGTCAAAACAGCCAAAGCATCGCGTGCCGAACAGATAAGTCCATCCCGCCTCATCCTCATCCTCGGACGAGAACAACAGTCTATCCGATTGGGTGCCCTGGCGCCAAGTGGCCGCCGGCGTTACGCCCTACACGGTTACGGGTCCGCGCGCCTACGGATGGGACGCAGGCGATCCATACCCGAGCGCTTTCCCTTTCAGATGGAAACGGTCTTCTCCCAAAGCCCGACACGGCCCCTCTTTCGTTGCAAGAGGCCGGCCCTTGAGAGTATGCTCTCCCCGTCCATACTCGGTGCCGCCGGTTCGCGACGGGATTCACGGAGGTTGAAGCCATGAAGCGTTGGACAAGGTTTGCTGTGCGGGCGCTGCTGGCGCTTTCGCTGTTTGCGATCTTCAACGGAGGGGCCGACTGCTACCCCCGCCGCTCCGAACCGCCGGGATTCGTGTTTCCGGAGTAGGCTCGTCCGCCCGAACGCTCGCGACCGCCCGGACGGCGACAACCCCAACCGCCGCGCCGGCAGCCACGGCAAGCGCCGCCGTGCCGGCAATCACCACCGCCGACACCGGCCACCACCCGGTCCACAGCCATGCTTGCGGCCAGGCCGCCAGGAGCGTTACGAATGCGCACAGACCCATAGCCCAGAGTTCATCTCGCGGCGTCCAACGTGGTTCGGCCCCGAGGTGACGGGCACTTCCCGCGAGCCAGAGAGACACTACGTGCCCGGTCCACACGCCGCAGAGCAACCGCCACACGGCACCGCCTTCCAGAACGTG
The DNA here is from genome assembly GCA_016929015.1 of Phycisphaerae bacterium. GTDB lineage: Bacteria > Planctomycetota > Phycisphaerae > UBA1845 > UBA1845 > JAFGJQ01. The sequence goes on from JAFGJQ010000068.1 coordinate 17,498, forward strand.
CAGGCCGCCGAGCATGGCCGTCGCCAGAAGCACGGCATGCAACACCACGATCCGGCCGGTCGGCAAACCGCGCCTCCAGAGGCCGGCTGCAATCCACCCGCCAAGCGTCACCGCCGCACCGAGGTACAGGCCAAGGCATCGCTGGCACACGGGCAGCGACACACCATCCACCAGGAAGCAATGCTCCTGGCCGCAGAGGTGCGAATACGCTGACGTGATGAAGTCCACCGTTCGCTCCTGCCTGTCTCCCTATTCCTCCGGCGACGCCGGCTGCGTCGTGGCCGGATCGATTTTCGGAATCGCCACCCGCTGCAATTCTTTTCCGTCGGGCGAGAAGAACACAATGGCGGCCGTGCGGGGGTACGAGTTCTCAAGCTCCTCAAGATACTTCATGGCCACCCGCTTGGAGTCCGGCGAAAACACCGGCTGGGCGAGCAGTTGCTGCTCATCCAACTCCAGGCGCTTGATCAGCCGCCCACCCCAATCCAGGAAGAAGACCTCTTCGGCATACGCGACGACGACATGCCTGCCGTCCGGGGAGATGGCCAGTTCGCCCGTGTTCATTTCGTCTCCCGAGTCGCCTGGAATCGGAAGCGCCGTCACGGTGACCTGGGTGCTGTCGGACCGCAACTGGTACAGGTTCACGCGGCTTTCCTCGCCGCCGGTCTTCGCCAAGACCGCCACCGTTCGATCGTCCACCCACGCCATTCCGCTCAGAGAAGGTTGCCCGTCCAATCGCCGGTAGGTGATGGACTTCCCTTCCGTATCCATGAACCCGACCGCGTTCTCGAGGAGCAGGGCCAGCTTCTTTCCGTCGGGTGACAGCGATGCGTTCGCGGGGATCCCGTACACACGCCGTTCGCCGGACACCGGGTTCACCCCCCAGAGGAAATCCCCCGCGCAGAAGTAGATCCACTTTCCATCCGGGCTGAACTGCGGATGCAAGGTGGCATAGGTCATCACCCCGTCCATGTCCGGATCATCTCCCAGCGGCCACTCCACCGGCGTCGTCGAGACCACCTCGAGTGATTCTGCATTCCGCACCACCACGAATGCCTGCATGGACGTCGCGACTTCCATGCGCCGGCACGCCTGAACCAATGCGGAGCCGGAAGGGATCATGATATCGCCGGGTGAATCGTCGGCCTGCGTGGTCGGCGCCGCGGCCGGCGATGGCTTGGCCTTTGCAGCCTCCATCCATGGGAACGTTTCCTGGGTTTTCAGCCTCTCTTCCTGCTTCTTGACATGCTTGTGCAGTTTCTCGAGCCCCTCCTTCGTCAGCAGCGGAATGCGCACGTAGCACAACTGCTTCCCGTCCGCGCTGTACGCCGGGCCGGACAGCATGTAGTCCACCGTCTCCTCGACGATACGCAATTGTTTCTGATCGGTGAGCACCATGAGCCGGTAGGCGTGCGTCCCCGCCAGCAGCAGGTTCTCCGTGTCGTACGGCTCCATGGTGACGAAGGCGAGCTTGCGCCCGTTCGGAGAAAACGCCATGGGGCTTTCCGTGCAGGCCAGGATGTGCCAGATCA
>JAFGJQ010000006.1 GCA_016929015.1 Phycisphaerae bacterium
GTCTCCACCCTCACCTCGGCGCCACTGCCGATCGTCGCTTCCCCGGTATATTCGAACCGCCTGCCGCCCCGCTGGAGGATGATCGGATCGGTGATCGGGCCGGCCTGGAACCCGCTGAAATTGCCCGCGATGCTGAAGCGGCCCATGTCCCCCGTGCAGATGGCGGCATTCCAGCTCGCCTTGATCTTGCAGGATTCTTCATCGGCGGCGATGCCGTTGTCGAGGACGATGTAGGCCCCGGGAATGCCGCTGACCGAGCCGTCCAGGTCGCGGAACGCCGCGCTCTTGTAGGCGGCGCTGCGTCCGAGATCGGACGCCCAGCGGCGCTGGATCGGCGGGAAGCTGACCGGCTGGGCGTTGACGAACGTCAGGCCCTTGACCCAGTTCGAGGTGCTCATGCCGAAGCTGGTGTAGAGCAGGTACGACAACGCCCCCGCATCGCGCAGATCGTTGGGCTCGTAGTTCACGAAGGTGGTGTTCTCCACCTCGTGGTGGAAATCGTAATACTCGTAGCCGCGGATCGGGAAATCGGCGGCGGCGGCCGGCAGGCTGCGGCCGTAGGCCACTTCCTCCGGAGTCCTCGGATTGCCGATATTCTCGCTCTCGCCCACGAACAGCGAGTCGACGACCCGCGACGTATAGGGCGCGATGCCGGGAGCACCCGAGGCGTGGGTGAAGCCGATCGCGTTGTCGGCCAGCTTCAGGTTCCGGTACAGGTGCATCTCGCCGCGGCCCCAGACGGCGCCGTTGCGGTTCTTGTAGCCGGTGAAATTCTCGAACACCGATCCTTTCGGCTCGCTGTTCGGGTCCGCGGGATTGGAAAAGGCGAAATGGTAGTTGCTGCCGCCGACCGTGAACGTGCCGTCGGGCCGGGGGCCGCGGTCGAACATGATTCCATCGAAGTTGGAGTGGGCGGTGTTGCCGCTGAACTCCCGCACCTTGGTCCGTCGGGGCCAGGTATTCTTGCTCACTTCCGTGCCTTCGAACTGACCCGTCGGATGCTCCGGCAAGGCGAACCAGAAGCCGGTCTGATCGGAACCCGCGGCTACGTTGTCCCGATAGATATTGTCCGGATTGGTGATCCAGAACGTCGAGGCCGTGTTGTCGGACGGAATCAGCACATCCTTGGAGCTCTGGCCCGCCGCGCCCGATCCGGGTCCCGCTCCCGCTCCGGCCGGACCGAGGTTGGTCGGCACGCACGGCAGGGTCGGATGACACTTGGTCATGATCCCCAGATTGCGGACGAACTGATTGCCCGTCTCGACCGCGTCTTCGAGGAAGAAGCAGTGGCCCACGGTGTTGAAGGTCACGTTGTTTTCCACCCGCACGTTGTTGGTGCCGTGCACCGTCACGCAGCGGCTGTAGGTGTCGTGGATGGCGGAGTTGCGGATATACTGCCCCTGGCCTTCGCCGATCAGGTGCCAGTGCATCGGATACCGCGCCAGGGTCAGGTGCTGCCCCATGCGATTGAGCTCGACGCCGGAGACACGAACCTGCGAGCCGGGCATCGCCATGATGTGGCCGCCGAAGTAGGACTTTTCCGCGTCGTCCGAAGCCTGGATGCGGATATTGCGCGTCAGCAGGCCGACTTCGCCCCGCTCGTCGACGCCGAACGTGATCTGCCCAAAGTGCATGTATTCGAGGGCGCGATCGAGCCCGATCAGGTTGCCGTTGATCGCCGTGATGGTGCGCCGCTCCGCCTGCCGGGGATTGAAGTCGGTCGAGGCCAGGACGATCTCGTCGCCTCGGCGCCAGCCGGAGGCATCCAGCACTTGGATTGTGGTGCTGCCGCGCTCGGCGGTCTTCGTGAGCTTGGTCCAGCTGTTTTCACGGTCGCCATGCAGGCTCAGCGTGCCGCGCATGAGCATGATCCCGCGGTCCCCCATGGTGTTGATGTCTTCGCCGGGGACGGCGTTGGTCAGGGTGATCGTGGCCTTGCGGGTGTGGGGCTGGGCCTCGCTGCCGATCTGCAGCTCGCCCCCGCGCAGGTAAATCCACTCGGTCTCGAGCCCGATGTCGAGATCGTTCGAGAAGCTCAGCCGGCCGTCGATCGTCAGGCTGCGCAGCGCTGGCGGATCGACGTCGAGGACCACATCCATGTCCCGGGCAATGGTGACGGCGTCGCCTTCGCCCGGCACCTTCCCGTCCGGCCAGGCGGCGGGATCGGACCAGCGCATTCGCTTCATGGCCGACGGCGGCGCTTGCGCGCCGGCATCCATATGGGCCGCGTGGCTTTCCTGGGCAGCGGCACCCGACATGCCGCCGAACATCAGGGTCGCCGGAAGAAGCAAGGAACATAGGCCCTGGCGAAGCCGCAGGTGCATGACATTCATCCCCTCGGGCGGGACTGACGTGTCCCGCATTCGTTATTTGCCAGGGTTTTGCAGACGGCAGGCCGGTTTGACAAGGCTTCTGTCGGCTGCGTGCGAGGCCGCGAAGGAAGCGGACGTTTTCACCTGTTCCGCATTCCCGGCGCGCTGCTCGCGCCGGGATTCTCGTTCATTCAGCGGGCTGAACTTAGCTGAACTTGCCGGCTGACGTCGAGGCGCGCCCCCGCATCGAAAGCGCCACCGGGGCCGGTGCCAACCGTGCTCA
>JAFGJQ010000069.1 GCA_016929015.1 Phycisphaerae bacterium
AGACTCGCGATCCGATCGGCACGGATGTGCTTGTCGACGAAACTGCGTCCGCGGCATCGGTGATCGTGCTGGAATGGGCGGAAGCTGCGGGGTGGAGCATTCCACGGGCGGCCGCCGAAGCCCTGCTGGTGGGCATCGCAACGGACACGGGCTGGTTTCGCTATTCGAATACGGACGCCCGAACTCTCGAAGCCGCGGCCAGACTCACACGGTGCGGGGCAGAGCTGAGCACGCTGTACGAAGCCGTCTACGCCCGGGAACCGGCCGCTCGCCTGCGGCTGGAGGCCGCGTGCGTTCAATCCATGGAACTGTTTTGCGACGGGCGGGTCGCGCTCATGACGCTCGGTCCGGAGCAGCGCCGCGCGGCCGGCGGCGGCGCGGACACGTCGGACATTGTGAATCTGCCGCTGCGGATGGCGGGTGTTTGGGTTTCGGTGCTTCTGGCTCCTGATTCCCCCACGCAAGTGCGTGTGAGCCTGCGCAGCAAACCGCCGGTCTGTGGCGTTCCCGACGTCAACGTCGCGGAGATCGCCGCGGCCTTCGGCGGGGGCGGCCACGCCCGCGCCGCGGGGGCGCGTGTGCCGGGCAGCCTGACGGGCGCCCGGGAAGCGATCCTCAACGTGCTGCTGCCCCGGCTGGCGACTTGCAGGTGAGTTGCGGAGTTCCGCGCCGCGCGAGCCTTGCGGGCTTGAACGTCTCCGCCGGCCGGCATCGCCTTCAACTGTTTGTTCCGAGGATGCACGAACAAGGCGGGCGGATCACATTCGCAGCGATCCGCCCGCCCGCGCTTCCCCCTGCGCACAAAGCTCTGCGCCTGGGCATGAATACCGTTCTGTCGACTCTACCGACGCCGAATCAGGGCAAGCGCCCCAAGACCCAGCAGAGTCAGGGTGGCGGGCTCCGGAATGACGCGAACCACGCCTTCCAGCGGCTTAACCTGGAAGATGACCACTTCGTCCGCCACGGTGGTGGTGAAGCCGAGATTGTCAGCATTGACGCTGCGGGCATCCGCCCCGATGGCGTCCCAGCTTCCGGCCGAAACGGCCTTGTACCAGTGTTCGCCCGGCGTCGCGATCGTGGCCTGCACTTCGTAAACCCCGCCGCCGACCGCGCTCATGTACATCGCTGAGTCATTGTTGTTCCAGCCGTTGAAGTCACCTACGGCAGCCCACTGCGACACGCCGTCATGGCTGATGTTGACACGCTTCTCGGTGTTCATCCAGCCGTCGGCGTAGACGTTCGTGTCCAGCGTGATGGTCAGATTCCCATCGCCGTCAAAATAAGCCCAACTGTTCCCGCTGCCGGGCCAATCCCAGGTGTCCGGCGCCTGCGAGTGCTTCCATGCCGTGAACGTGCCGGGCGTTCCGGTGACCGTGATGGAGAACGTTCCGTCGAGATTGTCCGTCATCGGGGTGGCACCCCAACTGTTCGTGTCGCCGCGATAGTACCAATCGCCATAGGCAGGCGCGACCAGCAGGACCGCGACCAACAATGCCAAAAGTGCTCGCATCATCCTTCATCCTCCTTCATCAAGATAGAGCCGAAAGAGCTATTCATCCCTTCGCACAACCGGCCCGCGCCGGCGCGCGATTCATTCCCCGCAGAACTCCGGCATCCCCGGCGCACGGACAACCTGCAGACACACGCGGATTGCCGTGCGGCGCGCACGCCCTTTTTTCTCTCTCCGCTCACCCCAAGAGACGGGAACGATGGGACAGACCTCGTCCTCTGTCCCGATCACGGAGGTCTGCCTCCACGTTAACTAGTTTACCGGTTTGGATCCCGAAAAGGCAATAGGATGGGCGCTGTATCCAGTGCGATTCTCTCCAGCTTGGAGGGAGCAGGACGCCGGCCGGCCGGAAAATGCAGTGGGGCTGTAATCCCCAACCTGGCGGCGGGGGACCTGGCCCATTGAATCAGAGCGGCCTAATGGGGTACGCTGGGCTAAACGAAGCGGTTGTCCGGCAAAGACTACTGCAACCCAAATCGGCTGGACAATATGAGGTCGCCGACCGGAGGTGAGGTCCGGTCCATTGGCCGAAGGAGGAACCATGTCGCGCTTAACTGGTTTAGTTCTGACGGGAACGATGCTGAGCTCCGCGATGCTTCTGTCACCGCGCGAGGCCGTTGCGACCGAGCCCATTCACGTTGTGTTTCTCTGGCACATGCACCAGCCGATCTACTACCCGTACGAATCCCCCGTTGCCACCGATGCGGCCGGACGCTTCTCGTTCAGCGTGGTGGACGTACACAACCAGCGGTTCGGGCCGTACACCACCTGGCCGTATGATGCGGTGGCTGCCGGTTCCGGTCTCTCGCACCTGGGAGCACAGGTCAGCTTCACCGGTTCGCTGATCGAGAACCTGAACGCCCTGGAGGCGGCGGGCATCAACGGCGGGATGTGGAACAACTGGAAATGGGGCTACAACCAGGGACGGTCGCTGACCACAAGCCTGGGTCATCCTCGTCTCGATCTTGTCGCTTTCGGGTATCATCACCCGCTGATGCCGCTGTTGGACGAGGCGGACATCCGGATGCAGATCCGCCTCCACAAGCACATGTTCGGGCAGACCTGGACCGGCGGGCCGACCTACTCCAACGGGATGTTCCCCGCCGAGACCGCGTTCTCCACGAGGATGATTCCCGCTCTGGTGGCCGAGGGAATCGAGTGGGTGCTTGTCGACAACATCCATCTCGACCGCGCCTGCCAGGGGTATCCGCACACGACCGCCTCCAACCTGTTCGCGCCGAACGCGGCGGACCAGATCAACCCGAACCCGGCCGACAGCGGCGGGGCCTGGGTCCAGTTGAACAACCTGTGGGCGCCGAGCCCGGTCAGCGCGCCCTTCGGTTATCAGCCGCACTACGTGCAGCACGTCAACCCGGCCACGGGGCAGATTACGCAGATGATCGCGGTTCCCGCCGCCCGCTACGAAGGCAATGAAGACGGCCGCGGCGGATACGGGGCGTTCCTGTACGACCAGGTGATGGACCAGTACCTGGCTTACAACACGGACCCGGCCCATCCGATGATCGTGGTGCTGCACCACGACGGCGACAACTACGGCGGCGGCACCGACTCGTACTACCACAGCAACTTCCAGAACTTCGTCTCGTGGATCGGCGGCGACCCGGACTACGAGGCATCCACCATTCAGGATTACCTGGATCTCTTCCCGCCGGATGCGAACGACGTGATCCACGTGGAAAACGGCTCCTGGTCCGGCGCGGACAACGGCGACCCAGAGTTCAAGAAGTGGCTGGGAGACCCGAACGCCGGCGGCTGGAGCCCGGACCGCAACAGTTGGGCCGTGCTCACCGCGGCCAAGCACCGCGTGTTCCACGCCGAGGCGGTGGCCCCGGCCGCCAGCATGCAGAATGTCCTGACGGGCAGCGGGACGGCGACGGAGAACGCCTGGCATTGGCTGCTCGTGTCCCAGGCGAGCGACTACTGGTACTGGGACGGCACGGAAATCTGGGACAGCAACGTGACGCGCGGCTGCAACCAGGCGGTCGCGTTTGCTGATTCCGTGCTGGTCGGCGCCGCGGACACGCTGCCGCCCACAATCTTTCTGCCCCAGCGCGAGCCATACAACCCCGGCGGCTACGAGTGGGGCCCCGGGGTGGAGGCATCGGACTTCGAGGTGTGGACATACGTCTACGACACCAGCGGACTGGCCAGCGTGACGCTGAAATGGCGGACGGACGCCGACGGCGTCAATCCGCTGTCGTCAGTCCAGAACGAGACGTACGCGGGCGGGACGGAGGTGGGCGGCTGGAACAGCGTCGTCATGACATCCTCGGACGTGCCGCCGCAGGGCGGCGTGCTGACTCCGACGTACCGTGCTCTCCGCTACGGCGGCATGATCACGGGGCAGCAGAATGTGCTGATCGACTATTACGTGGAGGCGGTTGACAACAGCGGCCACACGGCCCGCTCGGACATCCAACACGTGTACGTGGGCACCAGCGGCGGCGGCCCCGGCGACGCCGTAACGATCGACCCCGACCCTGCCGTTGCCGGCGAGCCGGTGACCATCTCGTACGATCCGACCGGCCGTGTGCTGGACGGCGCGACGGCGGTGTACCTGCACTACGGCTTCAACGGGTGGAACCCGGTGGTTTCGCCCGATCCGGCCATGGCCTGGAACAGCGCGGAGGGCGTCTGGCAGATTACGGTGCCCGTGGCATCATCGGCAACACAGCTCGATCTCGTGTTCAACAACGGTGCGGGCACGTGGGACAACAACGGGGGTCAGGACTGGCACTTCGCCGTCTCGGGCGGCGAGCCGCCGGAAGATCAATGGGTGATGGACGGGGCGCTGGACAGCGCATCCACGTTGATCGCGGAGAACAACGGGAATGTCCTCTACGCGGGCGTGATCGGCCACACCCTGTACGTGGCCACGTGGGACGCCGGCGAAGGCAACGACAACTTCCTCTTCATGGCGGACACGCCCGGCGCGATGCGAGCGGCACCGTGGGCGAAGGCCGGCGCGGCTGCGAACTGGTCGGCGTACCTGGCGAACGAGAACGACAGCCTGTGGGCCGGGTGGTTTGACCAGGCCGGTGCCACGCAGGTGGGGCCGTGCTCCGGGACGGGATACCTGGAGGGCACGATCAACCTTGTGGACGAATTGGGCTCGATGCCATCGGTTGTGTATCTGGCCGCCGTGCCGTACGAGACGCCGAACGGTGGAGCGCTGGTGTCGGCCTACCAGGTTCCGGCGTCGATCAACTCCGACGGCAACCTGGATGCCGGCGAATACGCGGAGGTGGACATCTGCGACATTACGGTGCCGCAGCCGCCCACGGAGTATGTTGAGTTTGCGGCGTGCCTGGGCGGTCCCGGCCAAGCCATACCGCCCACGTGCTCCTGTTCAGTGGATGCGGACTACGACAACGACGGCGACGTGGACCTGCACGACTTCACGGAGTTCGCTGCCGACTAGACATGGCAGGGCGACGCGGAATCGCTGACGTCGCTCAGCGCGAACCGGGAAAGGCCCAAACCCCGGCGACGGGGGTCGGCGCGCGGACGCCGGTGATCTGAGGAAGCGTGATCGGCACGCCGTCCTGACAGAGTGCGCCCAGCACGGCCATCTCCGCGGCCTCGCGGTGGCTCACCGGCACGCCGAATGCTTCCGTTGTTTGCACGTCCACTTCTGCGTGTTGTTGCAGGGCAGACGCCAGCACGCGATTGTGCACACCGCCACCCGCCAGCAAGATACGGCGCAGCGGCACGGACGAATGCGTGCGCGCGGCATGTCGGACTGCCATCGCAATCACGAACCCCACAGCGTCGCAGGCGGAGCGGGCAAGATCCTCGGGGCGATGCACACCAGCGTGCTCGTTCAGCCAGGCAATCAGCTCGTCTCCGGTTCCCAGCGAGCGGCCCGCCGAGGCCTGCTCGGTCAGCAAGCTCACCAAGGCGTCACGCAGATCCGTTTGAATCTGGCCGGAGCCTGCCCGGCGTCCGTCTTCATCAAAGGGAGTACTGAACCAGCGCCGGGCGATGGCATCCAGCAGCAAATTGCACACGCAGATGTCGCCGCCGCGTATGCCGTTGACGGCCTCCTCCGGGGTCCCGTCATCACGGCCGCTCCCGGCGGGAAGAAGCGTGTAGTTCGCAAACCCGCCCAGGTTGACGACGACGCGGGTCTCGACTTCGTGGCGGAACAGCACCCAGTCGGCCAGCGGTGTGATCGGCGCGCCCTGGCCGCCGGCGGCGAGGTCGGCCGCTCGCAGGTCGAACACGACGGGGGCTCGCAGCGCCTCCACGATGGGGGCCGGAGCGAAGAGTTGCCAGCTTACAGGCGGAGCGTGGAAGACCGTCTGTCCGTGTATGGCGATCAGATCGATCTCTTTCCCCTCGGCCGCGTCACGCACGACGTCCACGTGGCGCAAGGCGAACTCGCGGGCGAGGCCGGCCATCTGAGCGGCCGTCGTCGGGCGGCCTTCGGCGAATTCACGCAGCGCGCGGGCGAGCGGGCCGAGCGGTCCCGTTGCGCAGCGACGCACCGATACGCGAATCGCCAGGCCATGGCCCTCTACGACGACCAAGGCGGCGTCCACCGCATCCATGCTCGTTCCGGTCATGCAACCGATAACCCTGCGTGTGATCATGATCCAAATGTCCACTCACTGCACGTCGCACGCGGTTTCCGACACCAGCCTGCAGGGGTCACAACGAAAGTCGTATAGCCCCAGCCAGGACTCGCCAAGCAGCCACTCCCCACCGCAGCCGGGACACTTGCGCTTTCGCTCCGCCTTCCGGCTTCGCCCGTGCTGTCGGAGCAAGTGGTAGTACGTCGGGATACCGGATCCCGCCTCGATCCGCCGGCAGACGTCGCGGCCTTCCATGGATAGCTCGCTGTCCGGCGTGGCGAGCTGCCGGTATGCAAACCGCTCGCCCGCGCCGCTGGCAATCCAGATCGAATCGAACGCCTGATAATGATAGGTCCAGAACCGGGCATCCTCGTAATCGCCGTACTCAGCAATAGGCGGCACTCGATACAACGGAACCACGCCTCGGCAATCGCCACACTGCAGGGGTGACTCGCAGGAAAGGAAGTGCGTGGTCAGAATCAATGTGCCGGGCTTGTGGCATGTGCACACGGGGTCGGATTCCGGATCGGGACCCAGCACACGGGTTCCCTCCCACGTGACACCGGCCTTCCGCAGGCCGCGCATGGCGTTACGAGCACCCTGGGTGCGGAACCGTGGCTGAAGGGAATTGGCCTCGGGCAGCGACACGAACACGCGATACCCGCCGCGAACCTGTGCAACCGGCGCATCCTGCTCAACAAGCTGCCCGCTCCGCCTCAACGCGTACAACACGTTGTCGATTGCGTCGAGAGCGGCTTGCTGGTCACGCCCCTTCCTCTTCTTAAACGTCAGCTCTGCCGTATCCATGATTCGTCTCGAATCGCAACCGACGTCGTGCCAGCAAGGCACCAACCCAAACCCCACCGTAGCAGAACACTGTACTCAGCCCAGGCTCGCCCGCTCAAGCCCCAAATGGGGCGCCAGGATGTAGCCAGGGTGCGTCAGCCCCTGGACCCCGGACGAACCAACAACCCAGAGCCCCAACCGGGGGCGGCACAGGCCCTTGTCGTGCTCTCGATTCTGAGCGGAGCCAGGCCGCATGGGGTTACAGTTCCACGCCGACCTGCAGCATGAGAAACGGGCCGTCGCCGACGTCGAGGCGATCATCGCCGCGGTCGCCGTAGTCTTCGCCCTCAAAGAAGAAACGATCAAACGCGAAGCCACCCGAGAAATCGAGCCAGACGGATTCCAGGATGTCCCAGCGCACGCCGGCCGATACCCGCTGCTCGAAGTAGAACAGCCGATCGTCGTCATCGTTGCGATCGTGCCGCAGGAATCGCTCGTTGTCCCACGCGTATCCCGCATAGACCTTGAGCGATTCGAGAATGCGATATCCGATCTGCGCCCGCACGCGCCGCGGAAGAATGTATGACGCCTCCAGGCTCAGCCGGTCGATCGGCTCCCAGCGAACCCAGGTAAATGGAACGCCCGCGAGGGCGCTGAAACTGGAGCCCGCGTTGATTTCGTACCCGAAGCCCGGGATCGGCAGGTCGGGCAGGAACTGGCGGTTGTTGAAGTAGTTCAGAAAGAACAGCCAGGCGTTGCTCTCGCCGTGCGGGATTCGCAGGAACCCGGTGGCCGAGACCACGATCTCGTCGCCGCTGGCGAAGGGTTCATCGCTGGCCGACCCGAACGAAAACTCGCCCCCCGCGATCCAGCCGTTGTCGAACTTGTGGCGGTAGACCAGACCGGCATTGACGTCCCAGAGGTGCCCGGGAAACGCGGAATCTTCCCGTTGCAATCTCGCGCTGGTGTCGATGTCAAGGAGCTTCACACGGCCGGTCACGAGCCACTCGTCGTGCTCGTTCTGGAACACGGGCACGGAGCCGCGGAGGTCGAATCGCATCATGTGGAGCTTCGCGTTCTCCTGTGAAGTGTTCTCGTTGAAATAGCCGTGGGTGGCGTACGTCCCGCGGGCCGACTGCCGGCCGACCTCGGGTTGGAGATAC
>JAFGJQ010000070.1 GCA_016929015.1 Phycisphaerae bacterium
GACGGCGACCAGGGTAAGAACCGCAGGCCCCGCGACCACAATCGCGACTACCTCGGCAAGAGCATCTATCCCTCGGTCGCCGCGCTGCGAACCTTCGTGCCCAACTGGTCCCACGGCAAACTCCGTGCGGCTTTCGATCTGCATTGTCCCTATATCCGGGGCATCCACAACGAAGTGATCTACATCGTGGGCAGCTCCCACGAACGTTTGTGGCACGAACAGCAGGCGTTCGGGCGCCTCCTGGAACGGGTGCAGACCGGCCCGCTGGTGTACCGGGCCTCCGACAACCTGCCTTTCGGCAAGGCGTGGAACACGGGCAGTAACTATGACAAGGGCAAGAGTAACAGCCGGTGGGCCGGCGGACTGGACGGTGTGCGCCTGGTCGCGCCTTTCGAGATCCCCTATGCCAACGCCGGCGGACAGACCGTGACGCCTGAGAGCGCCCGGGCCTTCGGGCGCAGTCTCGGGCGGGCCCTGCGGGCGTACCTGGAGCAGATCGACGAGGAGTAGGATCTCGCCATGGGACGGTTCGAGGGTGAATTGGCTTTGTTTCGCACGCTGGGGTCGCGCCTCGGTGCCGGGAGGCACCCTCATTGGGTTCGTTTTTTCGGGGCGGATTTTTCGTAACTCCCTTTTGAAGCGTTGGTTCGGGCGTTTTCGGGCGTCTGGGAATTGGCTTCGTTTGGCGCGGCCGGTCGCCGGCGAATTGGCTTCGTTTCGCACGCTCGGGTTCCGCCTCGGTGCCGGGAGACGCCCAAATTGGGTTCGTTTGGCGCGGCCGGGTCCATCGGGGCCGACCGGGGGCGAGTGGGGCGGCACCAGGTGGAATAGCCGCCTTCGAGGGGACGGACGTTCGGCTTGCGGCGTGCCATCGTGTCATTGCCTGCTTCCTGTCATACGACATGGCATTCGTTTTTTATGTATCACACAATTAGCAAGGCGTCAAGCAAAAACCGGATGAGCCGAAGAAATCCCGACTTGTCCGCCGGGGCGGGAGGCTCCGTGTCCCCCAGGGTGGCAGCGTCAAGGCCGCAGGCCTTGGCGATGGAGTGTGGATGAGCCGGGGCGAAGGGATGATATACCGCCCAGGCGCCAATCAGAATGCGCGTGCCACCCGTTACTCGTGACTTTTCTCTTGCCTTCCTCGCATGCATTAGCGATAATGAACACCGTAGTTATGCTGCTTATGCAGCTTGCGGCGAATACGGGCGCCGCTCCTGGAAAGAGCCGTTCGGATGGAGGCTGATCGTACCGGGGCCCGGAGAAACAGCAGGCCCCGAGGCGGGGGGCCTGCCCTGCGGTTCCATTGGCGTAACGCGTTGGAGGTAGACCCATGCGAGGTATGGCTGACTGTCGTGGAGCACTGGCCGTTTTCGTGACCGTGGTATTCGTCTGGGGATTGGGGCCGGCAGCGGCCCAGGAGGAAGGGCCGGCGCTGGTGCAAACGGTCGGCCGGGAGGGCGCCCTCTTGTCCGTGCAGAATCAGCAGGGCGATACGATCGAGCTCACCATTCCGCCGGGGGCTCTGGCGGAAGACGTCGAGATCTCGCTGCGTCCGTTGTCCATAGCACCGAGTCATGCCATTGCCGCTCATGTCTTCCCCGGCGTCGAGTTGCTGCCGGACGGCCTGTCGCTACTGGCGCCGGCCAAACTGGAACTCATCCCGGCGACGCCCGTGGCGGATCCCTGCATGGTGATCCTCTACCACGTGCGCTCGGTCGAGTACGTCGTCCCGCTGGCCCTGGAGCCTCCGCGCGCGGACGAGGAAGAAGATCCGAACGATGACGTGGGCCAGATCGGCCAAGACGAACTGGGCGGGGAGGACATCGTAGAGGACCCGAACGACGAAATCGCGGGCTACATCGAGCATTTCAGCGCGTACGGCGGGGGCGAACCGACACCGTCGGAGATGGGGACTCTCGCCGATCTGGCGTTTGCCATGATTCCGCCGTACGATCCGTACGGGTACCTGGCCTTCGAGGAAGCCCTCAGTGACATCCTGTACATCAAGGAGGCGATCGCGAAGCTGGGCGGGGACGATCCGTTCCCCAACAAGGTCGAGGAGGCGGTGCTGGCGCACCTGAAGGACTTCCTCGCCGAGCCCCGGCCGGAGCCGCCTTGCGACCCCGACTATATTCAGGCCGCGGTGGCGTATTTCAGGATTATGAACCTGTTCGGCCTGCCCTTTTATGAGGACGACGCGAGATACGACGAAGTGGTCGCGGTCCGCAAGCAAATGGAGGACCTTTTCAAGGAAGTCGCCGATCGGTGCCTGCGCCAGTTCAACCTCTATATCAACATTGACGTGATCTGGACCGAGGGCCTCGAGAAGAATTACAACGGTGTCGTCAATTTAGGCTGGCAGGTGATGGGGGATGATCCGACCTACGTCTATGGCACGGGCGAGCTGCCGACGACCGGAGGCGGACAGTATGACGTGGTAACCACCACCTTCGACGGCGTCTGGTACGTGGTGGCCGAGGGCGAGGTGGTCATGGCCACCGACGAGGCGGGCGTGATGACCGACCTGGTCCTGGAACTGACCCTCAGCGGCGAAGTCCTGGAAGAGGTGGTAAGCTGCATCCCCTACGGTTGCGTCTCGGTCATGTCAAACTACCACTACGAGAAGTCGCTCAGTCTTTCTCTCAAGGGCCTGGCAAGCACCGTGGTGACCATAGAACCGTTCGAAGAAGGCACGGCCATCACCACCACCACCCTCGAACACATCGCCGCACCCCTGGAGCAATAGAACCCGCACGCCGTCGCGACCATCGAAGCTGGTAAGCGGGCGGGCATCCAGCGTGCCATCCCGCCAGCGCAGGGATCCGCGACGGGCTGGTGTGTGTGAGAAGATTTTGACGTGCGGGTGGCAGCGTCAAGCGCCAGCTTGGCGATGGGGGAGTTGTCTGCTGCGTGTGGCGCTAGATGAACCCCGGGCCTTGAGCCATCGCCAAGTCCTTCGGACTTGACGCTGCCACCCGTAGTTGTCCAGGGCCCAACACACCGATGCCCGAAAAATTGCCCAGGCACTTCCGGTCGGGACGAGGCAGCAGGGCGTTGACGGGGCGGGTTCGATGGCCTATAACGGCGGTATGTTGTCATTGGGTTTCTTTTTGAACAAGAGTTTTGCAAAATGGAGATTAGGCTTATATTCTTCAAGGAAATCGTTGGTGTGATTTCCTTGAAGAAGGGGCTTATATCC
>JAFGJQ010000071.1 GCA_016929015.1 Phycisphaerae bacterium
GGAATAGACATATTCCACGCCGTCGATCTCGTAGAGCAGCTTCTCCAGCGGAGTCGCAACCAGTTGCTCCACCTCGCGGGCGGAGTGGCCGGGGAACGACACGAACACGTCCGCCATGGGCACCACGATCTGCGGCTCTTCCTCCCGCGGCGTCACGAACAGCGCGGTGGCGCCGAGCGCCACCGCCAGCAGAACCAGAACGAGCGACAGGTTGGAGTGGAGAAAGCTGTGAATGATCGCGTTGACGAATCCGTGCTTCTCGATGTTCGGATCGTGCGTGGGATTCATGGTTCTTCCCGCTACGGACATGGGTTCCCGACTGCGTTGCGCGCCGGCGGCTAGCCCGGCAGCGCGACCTTCTCGCCGGCCCGAAGACCGGCCAGCACCTGGATGTCCCCGTTGACGGGCCCACCCAGTTGCACGATGCGCCGCCGGAGCGCGTTCGCCTTCGGGTCCACAACGTCCACCAGGTCAAGCTGGCCGACGCGGCGGACCGCGTTCTTGGGAACAACCAGCACGTCTTGCTCGTCCAGCGGAATCAGCAGCCGTCCGAACATGCCGGAGTAGATCCCGGGCGGGCACGGCCCGGTGACCTTGACCGAAAAGCTCCGGCTGGCCGTCTGGGCCTCGGGCACGATTTCGCTGATTCGCCCCGTGCACTGCTTGTCCAGGGCCTCGATGCGGACCTCGATGTCCTGGCCGACGGCCAGCCGCTGGGTCAGCGTCTCGCGCACTCGGGCCACGAGTTGCATGCGAGTCGGGTCGTACAGGTTCAGCAGCACCTGCCCCGGCTGGGCGGTGTCGCCGGCCTCCACCCGCTTGTCGACAACCGTGCCGTCGATCGGAGACCGGATGGTCGCGTACGCCAGGATGGTCTCGGCCTCCGTCCGCGCCTGCTCCGCGCGGATCAGGTCGGCCTCGGCCGCTTTGAGGGCGGACTGGACCCGATCGAATTCGATCGGGGCGGACTGGTTCAGCTCTTTGAGTTTCTGAATGCGATCGAACTCCACCTGTGCCTGGTCCCGCGCGGCCGTCGCCGCGGCCACCGCCGCCTGTGCCTGCTGCAGCCGCGCCTTGAGGTCGGCGTCATCCAGGCGAACCAGGATGTCGTCTTTCTGCACCACCTGGCCGGCCTGCACGCTGACCTCAACAACCCGCGCCAGCAGTTTGGACGCCACGGCCGCCTCATGTACGGCGCGAATGGTCCCGACGGCCGATTCGATGTTCGGCACGCGAACCGTCCGCACCTCGACCACCGATCGGCTGCCGATCGGCCGCGGAGGCGGGGCAGACGACACCGATGCGTCGACTTTCGGTCGGAACACGCCGGCTAGCCACAGCATCAGCAGCACACCCACGACGGTGAACGCCGCTCCCGCGACGACCGGCCGCAGCCAGCGGGGAACGGCCCGGCGTTGAGGGTTCCTTGTCATGCGATTGTCTCCCGATGGCCCGCCGGCATTATGTCCGACGTGTTGTTCGGCGTCCATTGGATTCCCGGGGGAGGTGCGATTGGGCCGGCCGACCGGATGGCCCCATCGCATATGGCCGTTTGGGGCGTTAGGATATTCGGCCGAACACGGACATCCGGACGCGTCCGGGCCGGCGAGCGGTCTGCGAGGGAGACGTGGTGATGCCCAGGTCAGTGGCCATGCGGGCAACCAAGGTGGCGATTGCGGCCAACCTGTTTCTGCTGGCCCTCAAGGCCAGCGCCACCAGCCTGTCCGACAGCCTGACCATCTTTTCCGAGACGCTGAACTCGTTGGCCGACGTGGTGTCGTCCGTGGTTGTCCTGCTCTGTGTGCGCTGGGCGTGGATGCGCCCGGATGAGGATCACCCCTTCGGGCACCGGCGGGCGGAGCCGATCGCCGGGCTGGTCGTGGCGATTTTCACCGGCATCCTGGGCTTTGAGGTCTGCAAGACAGCCGTGGTGAACCTTGTCCAGGGCCGACTGCCTGAGCGAATCGGCCTGTATCCGATCGTGGCCCTCTGCATAACGGCCTGCCTGAAAGCGGGGCTGGCCGTCTATTTCCACCGTCGCGGCCGCTTC
The DNA here is from genome assembly GCA_016929015.1 of Phycisphaerae bacterium. Lineage (GTDB taxonomy): Bacteria > Planctomycetota > Phycisphaerae > UBA1845 > UBA1845 > JAFGJQ01. Next base: position 2,051 of record JAFGJQ010000071.1, read on the forward strand.
CTGGGCAGCCCGGCGCTGCGGGCAACGGCCATCGACTGCCGCAACGACGTGTTTGTGGCGATGCAGGGGCTCGTGGCGGTGGTGGTGGCGGAGTTGCGGCTGCCGCTGCTGGACACGGTGGCGGCCCTGTTCGTCGGCGTTTACATCCTCTACAGCGGCCACCGAATCGGGATGGAGAACATCGACTACCTGATGGGCCGTTCGCCCGGCGCGGGCCTGCTGGACCGCATCCGGACCGCGGCCCGGGACGTACCCGGCGTGGTTTCGGTCGGCGACGTGAAGGGGCACCATGTGGGGACGTTCGTTCACGTGGAGTTGACCGCCCGCGTGGACGGAGACCTTTCCACAACCGCCTCCCACGGCGTGTGCGAATCCGTTCGTGAGACCGTCGAGGCGATCGAGGCCGTGGACCGCGCGTTCATCCACATCTCACCGGCCCGTCGCGCGGGTGATGTGCCCGCGGGACCCGCCGATCCGGAGAAGACACCGGGACCATGATGGTCTACCCGGGGGGTTCGTGGAGTCACGCCCCGGCCTTTTGCGGCCCGCCCCACCGCCCTACAATGCGCACGGTGATGGAGTTCACCGTGAACCGCCCCTCGGCCTGGGGCTGATGACTCCTACGCAAGCGTAAGAAGGCCCCAGCCGCGTGCAGGTAGGAGTCGCCATGACAAAGGTTGTGCTCATCTTCATCGGGTCCGGTGTGGGCGGAGTGCTGCGCTACGCCGTCGTCGGCTGGTCGCAGCGTCTGGCCAACGGGTCGTTTCCCATCGGAACATTGCTCGTCAACGTCTCCGGCTGCCTGGTGGTCGGCTTTCTGGCCGCGGCGCTCGCCGGACGCGTGCTGGTGCGTGAAGAGTTCCGCCTGGCGCTGCTCATCGGCCTGCTGGGCGGGTACACCACGTTCTCTACGTTCGGCCTGGAGACGTTCACCCTGCTGAACGACGGCCAAAAGTGGCCAGCGCTGCTCAACATCGTCTCCAGCGTCGTACTGGGGCTGGTGTGCGTGGGGGCCGGGTATCGCTGGGCCGAAAAATGGCTGGGAGTGTAACACCATGAAAATCCCCGAAGAAGGCCATCTGCTACGCATCTTCATCGGCGAAGGCGACAAGTGGCAGGGCATGCCGCTGTACGAGGCCATCGTCCTCAAGGCCCGGGAGTTGCACCTGGCCGGCGCCACCGTCCTGCGGGGCCCGATGGGTTTCGGCGCGCACAGCCGAATGCACACGGCCAAGATCCTGCGCTTGTCCGAGGATCTGCCCATCGTCATCGAGATTGTCGATAGCCAGGAAAAGATCGACCTACTGATGCCGTTCATCGACGAGGCGGTGCAGGAAGGCCTGGTCACCCTGGAACGCGTGCGGGTCATCAAGTACCGGGCGAACGGGCCCGACGCGTGAGGGAGCGGGAACCGCCCGGTTTCAGGTATGGGGCGGCGATTCAGTCGCGATCCATGCCTTCACCTGGGCTTCAATCTCGTCCCGGACACGACGGGCGACCTGCATCTGCGCCTCCTCGTCGCCCGGTGCCTTCGGCGGGTCGTCAAAGCCGTGATGAAGGCGCTTCCTCGCGTTGGGAAAGTGCGGGCAGTTCGCATCCGCATCGCTGCACACCGTGATCACCAGGTCGAAGTGCCGGTCCAGGTATGGCTCGAGTGACTTGCTGCGGCACCCGTGGATGTCGATGCCCGCCTCCGCCATCGCCCGGACGGCCAGCGGGTGGACCGCGCCGCTGGGCCGGGTGCCCGCGCTGACCACGTTCCAGCGGTCGCCGCCGTGCCGTCGCCAGAACGCCTCGGCCATCTGCGACCGACAGGAATTGCCCGTGCAGAGGATGAGCACCTGTTTTTTCGCCAGGCTTATGCCGTCCATCTGTGGCGACATGGGAATCTCTCGCAGGGGCAGGGCCGAGCGGCCCAAATCAACAGATTCGGAACACGAACGCGAGACAGAAGTAGACGCCCACGCCCACGAACAGCACTCCCGTGACCAGCCGCGCCCACCGCTCGAACGCGGAGACCCGGTCGAACGCGGCGGCCATCGCCTTCGTGCCGACCGCGATCAGGAACGCAAACACCACAACCGGCAACGCCGTTCCGATCCCGAACACCAGCGGCAGCAACAGGCTGGATTCCAGCCGGATCGCCAGCGGAATGAGACCCGTGAAATACAGGGCTGCCGACGCCGGACAGAAGGATAGCGCAAATACCACACCCAGAACGAACCCAGCCCACACGCCCCAGCCTTCCACACGCCGGCCCACACGCTGGCCCAGGTCGGACCCCTTCCCCTGGAACTCGATCAGGTTCAGCAGCACCATGCCCACCAGAATCAACACGGGCCCCAGCAACTGGTTCATGTACTTCTGCAAAGCCTGCGATACGGCCGGCGCAGAGAGCGCCGAGGCCACCAGCACCGCGGCCAGGACCACGTAGACGATGGACCGCCCCAGCGTGTAGAGCAGCCCCGTGAGGATTGTCGCCCGCGGACTCGACACCTTCCGGCCAATGAAGGAGATCGCGGCAATGTTGGTCGCCAGCGGGCACGGGCTGATGGCCGTCAGAATGCCCGTCCAGACCGCGGTGGCCACCCCGATCCACAGTTCACCGGTCACGGCTGAGGCTCCAGCAGCACGGCGGCCTCGCCTTCCACGTACGCTTTGAACTTCAACTCATCGCGAACCAGATCCCAGACGCGGTCCAAGCGTTTCCAGGACACCTGCCGGCCGTCTCGTACTGCCGAAAGAACGACGGCGCCACTCGTCAGCCCATACTCTCGGACGAAATGGCCGTGGGCAGGCTCGTCCACGTTGATGACACGCCATTCGAGCTTGCCGGACTGGAGTGCTTCCGGGAAGGCCTCGTCCAGCGCCTCGCGGGCCTGTGATTCGATGGCCAGACAGGTCGCGCAGCGCCTGTGGCCGTGGAAGTAGTAGGCGATGACCCGGCTTTCCATGGTCGGGGGGGCTGTCTCGCCGGGGGACGCCGGTGGTGAGACTGCGGCGGGGGGCGGCGCCGTCGAGCGAATGAGATCCCGAACCAGGTAGGCCAGGCTGGCGCCCACGAAACTCAGCAGGAGCACGGCCACGGCGGTTTTCAGCTTCACGGTCTCTTGCTCCCGTTGTCGACCGGCGTGCCGCATGGCGGACAAACCGTTTCCGGCATCTCAATCTTCATCGTTGCAGCGCTCCGCGTTCGGTCACACGCCCTCTACGGCTGCCCGGCCGACGTTTCGGCACTCTGTTCGGCGGCGTAGTCGGCGAGGACGCGGCGCACGTCCGCGATTTCGATGCCATACGCCTGCTTCAGGCGGCCGAGGCGCTCGTCCCCGCCCACTGATGCCGGCAGAGTCAGCCACTCCTTGAGCTGATCCACGCGCACCCCCGCGCCGTCCGCGACCTGACGCAGCGTCATCGAACCGCGCACGTCCGATCCGCCTCTCGGGTGTGTCTCATCGTCGTGTTCGGAGTGGACCGCTCGCCCGGCCCGACTCCTGCCACCCTCGCCGGTCTCCACATTCATGCGTGCCACAAGAAGGAAACCGCCGATCAGAAGCACGATGGCCGCGACAAACCCGACGCCATACAGATTCGACCTCAGCGGACCCGTGGTCCCGGCCGGTTCGCCGCGCCGCAGCACGTGACGAATGGTCGCACAGACCCAGCGCCAGTGCAGCGCCACGTGCAGCACCATCAACACGCCGACGGCAACGGCCAGCCAGAAGTGCACGTCGCCCCAGCCGTGCCGGTCCAGACCCCAGAGAACCAGTCCGCCGCCCCGCCCGTGCCCCCCGCTGCCCGCGGGAAGTGTGTAGCGCACGACCAGCCCGGTGGCGATCAGAGCAAGCATCACGAGAGTCGCAAGAGCATCGATCAACAGGTTGAGTGAGCTTCTGCGCATGTCACATCTCCGGTTCGCCCGTCATCGACAGCCACGCGGGACACAGAATCCGCCTCCTACTCCCTGCTCGCGGCCGTGGTGAGAATGGTGGTCAACTCGGCCGCGCTCGGCACCTTGCCCACCGCCTTCACCTCGCCGTTGACCACCAGCGCCGGCGTCATCATGACGCCGTACGAGGCAAACTTGGCGATTTCCTTGACGTGGCTGAGTTCGTAGTCGAGCCCAAGCTTCTCGGCGGCCTGTCTCACCGCCGTCTCCAGGGCGTTGCATTTCGCGCAGCCCGTGCCGAGCACTTCCAATTGCATGGGGGTCATCTCCTTATCCAGTAAACGTTCCATACGCCATGCCCGCCACCGTCGACAGCACAACGACCAGGGCGACGTACACAACCGTCTTCTGCGTTCCCATCACCGACCGGATCACCAGCATGTTGGGCAGCGAAAGCGCCGGGCCGGCCAGCAGCAGGGCCAGGGCAGGCCCCTTGCCCATGCCCGCACCCAGCAATCCCTGCAAAATCGGGACTTCGGTCAGCGTGGCGAAGTACATCAGCGCCCCGGCGAAGGCGGCGAACAGATTCGCCCCCAGGCTGTTGCCGCCGACCGCCTTGGCGATCCACGCCTCCGGAATCAGGGCCGGGTGCCCCGGGCGCCCCAGCAGCACGCCCGCCACCAGCACCCCGAAGAACAGCAGCGGCAGAATCTGTTTGGCAAACGTCCACGTGCTGCCGACCCAATCACCCAGTTCGGCGCGGGTGAACCACCGCCAGAGGATGGCGGCCAGGACAATCAGAAACGCGCCCGTCACATACCATTTCACCGACCAGAGGGCCGCGGCGATGCCCGTCTCGTCCAGTTTGCCCCAGTTCGCGAACACCAGAATGCCGATCATGGCGGCGAAATAGAGGACGTTCTGCCACAGCTTGCGGCCGGCCGAATCCTCCGGCACGAAGAACCCGCCGTCCACCTGCCGGGCGGCCTCTTCCTTGCGGTAAATCAGGTGCATGGACAGGCCGATGACGAAGCTGAACACGATGGCGCCGATCGCCCGGGCCGCGCCAAGCTCCCAGCCCAGCACCCGGGCGGTCAGAATGATCGCCAGCACGTTGATGGCCGGTCCGGAATAGAGAAAGGCCGTCGCCGGCCCCAGCCCCGCGCCGCGTTTGTAGATGCCCGCGAACAGCGGCAGAATCGTGCATGAACACGCCGCCAGGATCGTTCCCGACACCGCGGCCACGGAGTACGCGACCGCCTTGTGGGCCTGCGCGCCAAAGTACTTCATCACCGCGGCCTGCGAAACAAAGCACGCGATCGCCCCCGCGATGAACAGCGCCGGCACCAGGCAGAGCAGCACGTGGTGCCGGGCGTAGTCCTGCAGCATCAGAAGCGCTTCGCGGCCCGACGTCGCCAGCGTGCCGGTGGCGGGCATCGCCTCGAAGGGGAGAAAGTGCGCCAGCAGAAAGACGGCCACCATGACACCAAGCACCGCCGGCGTCCGGGCGCGGCCGTTCCATGTGCCAAGGGTCAGCGCGCCGCGGATTCGTGACGCCGGGGAAGTGGACGTACTCACCGGCCCACCGCCTGCCGTTGCGATTGGAGGTTCTGCCGCAGCACCGCTTCCACACATTCCCAGAACTTGTTGAGACAGCAGATCTTCAGCGTGCAGACGGTCTGCGCGCCCTGGCGGCGCATCTCCACCACGCCGGCGTCCCGCAGAACGGCCAGGTGCTTGGACACGGTGGACTGGTCCGCCCCGACCAGCTCGGTCAGCTCGCACACGCAGAGGTCTCGCTGCGCCAGGGCGTCCAGCATCAGCATCCGACTGGGGTGCGCCAGGGCCTTGGCGATCCGGGCCCGGGCCTCGTACTGCGGCGTCGATTTGAGTTTCATGGCCATATGGCCATTATGCCATAAAAAACCCCGGAGTCAAGACTCGAATTCCCCGGGCCCGCTTCGGCTTGTCTTTCTATGCGACTGCTTCCGGTCAGATGAGTCCGGCCGCCACGAGGGGGACGCCCGGAAACGCGACGGACGTGTCGGAATGGCCCAGCACGATGCCCGCGGCCGGGACGGCGATGGTCTCCAGCAGCTTGCCGAAGGCGTTGTACGTCCGGGCCACGGGGTAGCCCGCCGAGATCACGTCTCCCGGACGCACCATGAAGCGAATGATGCCGCTGGTCGAGCTGATGATCTGGTCGGAGTACGGCAGAAAACGGCCGCGGCATTCACGCGGAAGCGGATAGGCGAACGGTTCGGGGTCCGGCGGAACCATCTCCAGCGCCGCCAGGTTGTTCCAGATGGCCCGCACGCCGTGCCGCACGTTCACTTCGTTGACCACGTACGCCTCGCCGAGTTCCAGCGTCAGCGCGGGCACGTCATGGTGCAGCAGGCTGCCGGAAAGGGTGCGGGGAGACAGCAGCGCGTCCGGCGACTTGGGTGACTCGGCGATGAGCAGCAGGCCGGTGATCCGCGCAAAGGCCTTGGCCTGGGCAAAGGTCTCCTTGTGCGCGGCCCCCGGCGGCGGGTCCAGCACGGCGTACGGAATACTGCTCCGCCAGTCGTTGTGCAGGTCCAGCACCAGCGCCGGTCGGGTGTGGGTGATCTCCTGGAAGATCCGGTCGGCGATCCGCTGGGCGAGCGAACCGTTGGGGTTTCCCGGAAATGCCCGGTTCAGATCCTCGCCGCTGAACGCCACGTGCCGCGACGACATCTCGAACCCCAGCGGGTTCATCAACGGGAAGGCGTTCACCTCTCCGCGGAGCAAGCGGCTCCGACGCAGCCGCTTGAAGATCTCCTGGATGACGACGATCCCGCCGACCTCGTCGCCGTGACCACATGCCGTCAGCCAGACGGTCGGACCCGGCTGCGCGGCGCGAGTTCGCATGACGGCCAGCCGCCGCCGCGACAGGTCCGAGCCGGTGAGAATCTTGATGAACGAATAGCGGACCGTCGGCCTCTGCCGGGCGGACGACGGTCTGGGCGGGGCCGGCCTGCCGTGGCCGGTCTCCTTCGGACGTTCGGGCCCCATGGATCAGTCCTCGTCGTCAGACCGTCCGCGCCGCCCGGGCTGGTCCTGGGCCATCTCGCGTTCGATGCGACTGAGTTCGCGCAGCAGTTCTGCTTCACGCTTGGCGGCGCCGGTGTCTTCGGCGGGGCCACGGCCGGCCCCCAGTTCCTGGAGCTCACGCTCGATTTCCAGGCATCGACGCTCCAACTGGCATCGCTTCTGTGGTGTCATCCTCGGATCATCCGATTCTCCGGTGTTCGGCTCCCCGCAGTCACGCCGTGGCGGGGACGGCCGCCTGGGCCGAAATTCTCTCCTGGGCGGCCTCCAGAATCAACCGCAGAACGTCCGCGTAGCGCAACCCCTCGAACGCCGCCATCAGGTTGAACTTGCCGTCCCAGCACCACCCGGGGTTCGGATTCACCTCCAGCAGTTTCAACCGGCCGTTCGCGTCCGTTCGATAGTCGAACCGGGCGTAGTCTCGACAGCCGCAACGCTCAAACAAGGCGTTCGAATAGTCGTACAACTGCCGCTGCAGCTCCTCGTCCGGCGACGCCTCGACATACCGGATCTGCGTCCAGTATGGTGAGTCCGGGTGCCACTTGGACTCGTACCCCAGAATCTGCGGCAGGCCCGTCTCCAGCCCGGAGTAGTCCACCAGCAACGGCGGCAGGACCTTGTACGACAGCCCGGGGTTCCCGATGATGCCGATCGAGTACTCCGCCCCGCTGAGAAACTCCTGCACGAGAATGGGAATGCGACCGTACGTCGCACGGACCCAGTCGATGTAGTTCAGCAGTTCCGCGGTGTCGCGGACCACGGCGTCCTTCGTGATCCCGATGCTGCTGTCGCCGTAGTTGGGCTTCACGATGGCCGGGAAGGTCGCGGGCAGCGTGGCCGTGGTATCGTCCGTGCCCAGGTACGATTCCATCGGCACCGGGACCTCCAGCGACTCCGCGATGCCTCGCACCATGCTCTTGTTGTAGCAGAGGCCCAGGCAGGCCGGCCCCGCGCCGGTGTAGGGCACGTTCAGCATCTCCAGGATGGCCGGAACGTGCAGCTCCATGAACGGATCGTTGCGATAGCCTTCGTCGCACAGGTTGAACACGAACGACGGCGTGTTGGTGACCAGCGCCTTGAGAAGGTTCTGGTGGTTGTCCAGGTAGCTGAATTCGTACCCCTCCAGCTCGGCCAGGCCCTGCTTGAGCCGTTCAATCGTGTCAAAGTCCTCCGCGTTGAACTTGCCGCCCACCTTCACCGTGTCGGGCAGCGACGGGTCGCCCAGAAGCACGGTGACCTTCGGGTGCGAGGGGGCGGACCGTGCGGGCTTGGTCACCGTCCGCTTCGGGGCCTGCCCCGTGATGACCAGGCGGTGGGCCATCATGCCCAGGTCCTGCCCGCGCGACGAATCCGCGTGCATGGCTCCGTGGACGCGGACCAACTGGTACCCCACTCGTTCGAGCAGGTCGGAAAGCTGGTCGGCCGTGTACAGGCGCTCCGCGTAGAACTGGTCGGCAATGACGCCGCGCTCTGCATGGACGATCACTTCGCGCGATACGATCCGTTCGCCCGCCTTGGAAAGCGACCGCTCGCGGCAGACAAAGTGGTTCTGGTCGATCCACTCCCACGACCGCGGCTCAAAATGGTCCCGCAGCCACGCTCCGTTGGCGACGTCCAGCACCAAAATGCCGTTCGCTGCGAGCAGCCGGGCCACGTTCCGTAACACGGCTTCGTCGTCGGACTTCTGCTCAAAATACCCGAATGAGTTGCCCAGGATGGTCACACAGTGGAAGGGCGGACCCTTGATGCGACACCGCCGGGCGTCCCCCTCGTGGAACGACACGGTCAGCCCCTCGGCCCGGGCCCGCTTGCGGGCCAGACGGATCAGGTAACGCGACCGGTCCACGCCCGTCACGCAGCGAAACCCGCGGCGGGCGAATTCCAGCGAGTGCCGGCCCTGCCCGCAGCAGAGGTCCAGAATGCGGTCATTCGGCTCCAACAGGGCGGCCTGGATGACCGTGTCGACTTCGCGACGGGTGTTCTCGGCGTTTTCCACGACGTCGCCGTCGGTCTTGAGGTAGAGCGAGTTGAACAGCGTCCGCCACCAGTCGGACGGCAGGTGCCGTTCCAGATCAGGAACCGGGCCCAGGGTCCTGGGCGCAACGGGCTGCCCGTTTGTCGAGCCGGGCTTCGCGCAAGTCACGTTTGCCGTAGCCACTGTATGAGAGTCCTTTGAACTGGGACGCCCTTGCGAGCGTCAAGCCTCCTGAAACCTGTTCTGCGGCGGGCGACCCGGCGGCCGCGCGATGCACGACCGCTCCTTCCAGCCGCCGCCCATGTCCGTAACGCCGCGCCGATGATCCATTCCATCGGCGCCGAATCACGTGTCGTGGGACGTCACGATTTCCACCTTGTGTCCGTTCGGATCGAATACAAACGTCTGGAAAAAGCCGTCGAAGAACCGCGGCTCCGTGGCCGGGATGTTGCGGGACCGCGCCCGCTCGTAAACCATCCACACATCGCCCCGGGTCGGGACCTCCAGCGCCAAGTGGTCCATGCCGGCCAGCGGCGTGCCCGGAGGCAGCCCCTCGGCCAGGACCAGCCCGAACCGTTCGCCCGGCCGGCCGGCGCTGAGACACCGGCAGACCTTGTCGCTGGGCGGCTCCGCGGGGACCTGCTCCAGCCCGAGCAACTCCGTGTAGAACCGGGCGCTGTCCTCCAGATCACGCACCCGAATTTCCACGTGGCTGATCCGAACCAGGCAGATGCCCGCGACAAACTCGTCCACCACCGGTCGGCGTCTCTCCATGGTCATCACTATTCCGCGCCGGACTGAGTCAGCGATGAAATGGACGTGAAAATCTCTTAATCCGTCGTAGGGCGCACGAATTGCCGACGCCGCTCGGTCCGGGTAGCGTACGCCGGTCGACCTTCCTTCACTTGGTCCAATTGGCCAGGAGGGCTCACGTCGTGATCCGGTTCGGGAGGCTCTTCGATACCGTGACGGATGCCGATCGTCGGCGCCTCGCCGAGGCGCAGGCCCTGTTTCGCAGGATCTTTCCCCGGGAGGAGGAGTACGCCGACCGACTGGCCTGGCTGGTGCAGAACCGTGCGGCCCTGGATCACGACGTCGTCGTCCTGACCGCCGAAGACGAACGCGCGCGGATGATCGGGCTGGCCCTGGTCTACTTCTTCCCTCGCGTCCGCTGCGGCTTCCTGGACTACATCGGGAGCGGGCCGGAACGCCGGGGGCGTGGTGTCGGACAGGCCCTGTACGAGGCGGTCCGCGAGTACCTGCTCCACAAGGGTGCGGAAGGCCTTTTCATGGAGGTGCCTCCGGATGAGCCGGATCGCGTGGCCAATCCGAAGGTTCTTCCCGAACGGCGAGCCCGGCTCAAGTTCTACGAGCAGTTCGGCGCGTACCCCATACTGGGCACGCGATGGGACGATCCACCTGTCCGGCCGGACTACGATCCGCCCTTCCTCGTATACGATGACCTGGGCCGCGGCCGGCCGCTCCGTCGGGATCACGCCCGGCATGCGGCTCGCCGCGTCCTCCAGGCTCGCTACGGCAAGCGGGGCGACGAACCGGACGTTCGGACGATCGTTCAGTCCTTCCGCGACGACCCTGTCCACCTTCGGGTCCCTCGCTACGGGGTCGCAGAGGCCCCCGTGGCGGCCTCGCACGGGCAGATTCGGCCCATCAAGGTGGTGGTTCCCGCCCAGCATGAGATCCACCACGTCCGGTCGGCCGGCTACGTCGAGCGTCCCGCGCGGGTGGGGGCCATCCTCAAGGCCCTGCAGAGTCTGCCCCACGAACTCCGTCCGGTCGCCCACGTCGGCGAAGATCCCATCCGCGCCGTGCACGATGCGGATTTCGTGTCGTACCTGCGTCGCGCCACCGAGAACCTGAACCCGAACGAGACGATCTACCCGCAGGTGTTCCCCATCCGCCGACCGGAGCGGAAACCGCGGGAGATGCCGATCCGTGCAGGCTACTACTGCATCGACACATTCACCCCGTTGGGCCGCGATGCCTACAAGGCCGCCCGCGCCGCCGTGGATTGCGTGGTTTCCGCCGCCCGACTGCTCGACGCGGGCGAGCACATCGTGTACGCCGTCTGCCGCCCGCCCGGGCACCACGCGGAGCGAAGGGTCTACGGCGGCTTCTGTTACTTCAACAACGCCGCCATCGCGGCCGAGCGCCTTTCGCACTCCGGCACGGTGGCGATCCTGGACGTGGACTATCATCACGGCAACGGCCAGCAGGACATCTTCTACTCCCGCGGCGACGTGCTGACCGTTTCCCTGCACGGGCACCCGCGCGACCACTACCCCTACTTCGCCGGCTATACAGACGAACGGGGCACGGGCGACGGCCGCGGCGCCAACCGCAACTACACCCTGAACAACCTCCTCGGCGACGAGGGTTACCTGGAGGCCCTCCGGCGCGCCCTGGCGGATATCCGTGCCTTCCAGCCGGCCCGGCTGGTCGTCGCGCTCGGGTACGACACCATGAAAGGCGACCCCACGGGCAACTTCGCTCTTTCCTCGAATGGAATCCGCCGAATGGGCGAGGCCATCGGGATGCTGAACCTGCCGACCCTGGTGGTTCAGGAAGGCGGCTACACCCTGCGTAACCTGGCCTTCGGCGCCCGCGCGTTTTTTGCCGGGCTCAGCCGGGCCTGGTATGCGTGACGATCCGATCCCGGTGCGACGGGCAACCGGTTGCCTGACCTCCCCCCGGGTCGGTAGACTCCTGCACACGCGGCGGCTCAAGGCAGAGCGGATCGCAGGGGCTCGCGGAGCATCCGGCCCCGCCGCCGCGACGGACGTGTACGCGTCATGCAACTCCTGGTCATCGAAGACAACCCCAGAATGGCACGATTCATCCGGCAGGGACTGCGGGAGCAGGGATACGGCGTGGACGTCTCGCCCAATGCCCGCGACGGGGAGGATCGCGCGGCTCGGCAGTCCTACGACGGGATCATCCTCGACGTCATGCTTCCCGACGCCGACGGGATCGAGGTCTGCCGAAACCTCCGCCGCCGAGGCGTGACCACGCCCATTCTCATGCTCACCGCCCTGTCCACGACCACCGATAAGGTGGCCGGCCTGGATGCCGGCGCGGATGATTACCTGACCAAGCCGTTCGAGTTCGATGAGCTGGTCGCCCGCGTACGGGCCCTGCTTCGGCGCGGGCAGGCCCAGGAGGCCGCCGTCCTGAAGTTCGAGGACGTGGAGGTGAACCTGACCACACGCAAGGTGTTCCGGGGGAGCGAGCGCATTCGCCTGACCCCCAAGGAATTTGCCCTGCTGGAGTATTTTATGCGGAACCCCGGTCGCATCCTCAGCCGGGCCGCCATTGGCGAGCACGTGTGGGACATGTTCTTCGACGCGGACAGCAACGTGATTGACGTGTACGTCAGCATGCTCCGCCGCAAAATCGACAAGGGCTTCGAGAAGCCGCTGATTCACACGGTGATCGGCGCCGGCTACGTGCTCAGCGCGGAAGGCCCCGACGCCTGACCGGCCCCGGACGGAACCCTCGCCATGCTGGACCGCTTTCGATCGCTTCGGGCCAAGTTGACGATCGCCTGTACGGGAATCGTCGCGGCAACTCTGCTCGCATGCGCCGTTGCCGCGGCGCGGCTCAGCGGACCTGACCCGCACCGGCTTCCCATCGCACTGTTGATCGGGGCGCCCCTGGCGGCGGTCGCCGCCGGCATCACGGCCGGGTGGATCGCCTGGGCCATGCTCCGGCCGGTCCGCGTCATCACGCAGCAGGCCGACGACTGGTCGGTGGACCGCCTGGACCATCGCATTCCCGTGCCGCCCGGCCACGGCGAGATGGCGCAACTGGCCCGCACGGTGAACCGGATGCTCGATCGGCTGGAAACGGCCATGGCCGCCCAGGAACGCTTCATCGCCAACGCCGCCCACGAGTTTCGCACGCCGGTGGCCGCCCTGCTGGGCGAGGCCCAGGTCATGGCCCAGCGGGCCCGCACGTCGGAGGAATACGCCCGATTCGTCACCAGCGTTCAGGATGAAATGCGCCGGCTGGGGCAACTGGTCAACAGCCTGCTCACGCTCGCCCGGGCGGATGCGGGGCTCGGACCGTCGGCCACCGTGCCCGTCTCCATCAACGAGGTTGTGACCGACGCCGTCCAAGCGTGTGCCCTGTCCGCCCGCCAGCGGGAGATTCGGCTTGTCACCCGCCTTGCAATGCCCGCTCCCGACGAGCCGGAAGTGCTGGTCCACGGCGAGGCCGAACTCCTGCGAACCATGGTGATGAACCTTATCCACAACGCCGTCCGGTTCTCACCGGTGGATCAGGCGGTGGACATCCAGGTGACGGCCGACGCGGAGATGACCGCGGTCCGGATCCGCGACCGCGGCCCCGGTCTGCCGCCGGAACACCTGCCCCACGTCTTCGAACGCTTCTACTCCGTGGCCCGCGGCGACGGCACCGGCCAGGGCATCGGCATGGGCCTGGGACTGGCCATTGCGGCCGGCGTCGCCCGCCTGCATGGCGGTGAAATCACCGTTGCCAACTGCTCCGACGCGGGCTGTGAATTCATCGTGGTGCTGCCCCGATTCCTGCCGGAGGCATAGTGGCTCGGATGGCGTCCGGCGGTGCGCCCGATCCTTTCCGCGGGATGAAACCGACAAAGACGAGAGCGATGGCGCGGCGCGGTCCTTCCGGGCCCTTTCCGTTCACTCCCTCGCCCGCGATCCGCCGTATGCACCCAGCCGTTTCAGCACTTCGTCCGCCACCCAGATCAAGCTCGACACCAGGATGATCAGGAGCCAGTCCGTCCACGACAGCCCGGTGGTGCCCAGAAGCGCGTGTCCGATTGACGTATGTACGGCCGCGACCTGAAGCAGAACCGCGCCTCCCACGCCCAGAAGCAGCCATCGGTTGCTGAAAACGCCGATGGAGAAAACGGATTGGTATTGGGATCGCGCATTGAACGCCTGGAACCACTGGAAGGCGGCCATCGTGGTGAAGGCGATGGTCTGCGCGTGGGCCGGCTCGCCATTCCGCCGCGCATACCAGAACAGGCCCAGCGTGCCCACCGCCATGATCGGCATCAGCAACGCCATGCGCAGCGCCAATGGACGGTCCACAATGAAGGCATTGGGGTCCCGCGGCGGGTGTTTGAGAACGTCTGCGTGCCTGGGCTCCACCCCCAGCGGCACCGTGCAGGCGCCGTCCGTCACCAGGTTGATCCAGAGAACCATGACCGCGGTCAGCGGCAGGTCGGAACCAATGGCCAGAGCACCAGCCAGCGTGAGGATCTCCCCCAGGTTCGTCGTCAGCAGAAAGTAGACCACGCGGCGCAGGTTGCTGTAGATGACGCGGCCTTCTTCCACCGCGTGAACGATCGTGGCAAAGTTGTCGTCCGTCAGCACCATGTCGGCGGCCTCCTTGGCCACCTCGGTGCCCGCCCGGCCCATCGCGATGCCAATGTCCGCGCCCTTCAACGCGGGCGCGTCGTTCACGCCGTCCCCCGTCATCGCGACGACATGCCCCTGCTCTTTCAACGCTTCCATGAGCTTGAGCTTGTGAGCGGGCGTGACGCGGGCGAATACGCCCCCGGCCAGGGCTGCCTCGGCCAAGGCGGGCTTGTCCATTGCCTCGATGTCCGCCCCGGTCAGCGCCGAGCCGTCTTCCGTGATCCCCACCTGCCGGGCAATCGCCAGCGCCGTATCCGCGTGATCGCCCGTGATCATGACCGGATGAATCCCGGCGCCCATCGCATCGCGCACGGCCTGCGTGCTCTCCTCGCGAGGCGGGTCGAACATCCCCCAGAGACCGGCGAGGGTCAGACCGCTTTCCACGTCGTTCGGCCCCAGCCTGTCCTGATTCCGCGGCATTTCCCGGTATGCACCGGCCATCACCCGCAGCGTCTCGGACGCGAATTGCCTGCCGATCTCGCGGATCTCCCCGCGAAGATCGTCATCCAGCTCCGCCGGCCGGCCGTCCTTCAGCACGTGGGTGCAGAACCTGAGGATTTTCTCCGGCGCACCTTTGACGTAGGCAACGCGCCCGTCACCCTTCGGGTCCGCGTGAAGGGTCGCCATGTACTTGGCATCGCTGGAGAACGGGACCTCCGCGAGACGCTCGGCGGCCTTCCGCAGCCATCCGATGTCCAGCCCGGCCTTGACCGCCACGGCCAGCAGCGCGCCCTCGCTGGGATTACCCTCGACCTTCCATCGACCATCCTCCTCCCTGATTGCCGCATTGCTGGACTGCACGCCGATGCGTAGAAGCCGCTCCAGGGCATCCGGCCGCTCGGTGACCGGTTCCCCGCCTGCGTTCCGCAATTCCCCTTCGGGCCGATAGCCGTCGCCGCTCACCTCGAACGTCTGACCGTCCGCCCAGAGCCTGCGCACGGTCATCTGATTTTCCGTGATCGTGCCCGTCTTGTCGGAACAGATGACGGTGGTGGAGCCGAGGGTCTCTACGGCCGACAGACGCCGCACGATCGCGTTGCGCCCGGCCATACGCCGCACCCCGAGGGCCAGGGTCACACTGATGACGGCCGGCAGGCCCTCCGGAATGGCCGAGACGGCAACGGCCACGGAATACATCAGCATCTCGATCCACCCGTGGCCCCGCAGCAGGCCCAGCACGAACACAACCACCGCCAGCACGACCCCGCCGCTGCCCAGGACAATCCCCAGTTTGTGCATCCGCTTCTGAAGGGGCGTGCTCTCCCGCTCGGTCGCCCGCACCTCCCCGGCGATCTTTCCCATGACGGTTCGCATTCCGGTCTCGACCACGACCGCCCGCCCGCGGCCTCCGGTCACATTGGTGGACATCCACACCATGTTTTGGCGATCGGCCATCAGCGTGCCTTCATCGACCCGCCCGGGCTGTTTGGCCACCGGTTGTGACTCACCCGTCAGGGCGGACTCGTCCACCTGCAGGTTGTCGGCCGTCAGCAGCCGGGCGTCGGCCGTCAGTCGATCGCCCGTCTCCAGCAACAGAACATCTCCGGGCACCACGCGGCCGGCATCAATGTCGGTCGGCTTGCCGTTGCGCAGCACCCGGGCACGCGGGGCGGCCATGTTCCGCAGGGCCTCCAGGGCGCCCTCCGCCCGCCATTCCTGAAAGAACCCCAGCAGACTGTTCAGAACGATCACTCCGGCGATGACCGCCGCATCCACCTGGTGACCGACAAGCAGGGACAGTACCGCGGCACCCGCGAGCAGGTAGATCAGGGGGTTGTGAACCTGCCGCACCAGCAGAAGCCACGGACTGATTCCCTCCTCGACTTCGAGGGAGTTGGGGCCCGTCTGCTCAAGCCGTCGCTTTGCTTCATCGTCGGTCAGGCCGTCTGCCCGGACTGCAAGTTGCCCGAGAACGCCTTCCACATCCTTGGCATGCCAAGGGAACTCTCGCTCCAGACTGCTCACGCCCGCGCCTCCTCGTGCTGGTCAGCGGCCCCGTTCAGGCAAAGATACTGCGGGGAAAACCCGTCGTGCCGAACAACCCCGTGGATTATCATCCTGGGCGGAAGCGGCGTCCACTCGCCTCCCGCCGGTCACGACCACATGGAAAATGCAGAGTAGACGCACGCGGAAGAAGGCCGGTGGGGCGTTGTGGAGGTGAGAGCCATATGGTGATACCTGGACGGGTACCCCGTATCAGGCCGGGTAGCCCTGCGCGACTGCTCCGCCAGGGCCCCCACAGATCCCGCAT
This sequence comes from Phycisphaerae bacterium, assembly GCA_016929015.1. Taxonomy (GTDB): domain Bacteria; phylum Planctomycetota; class Phycisphaerae; order UBA1845; family UBA1845; genus JAFGJQ01. Next base: position 18,661 of record JAFGJQ010000071.1, read on the forward strand.
CGCGCCGAGATGCGCAATGAACGCACGCCGGTCCTCAAGTCACGAGTCCGCTGTGAACCGGACCCGGAGCGGACGTCGCTCGCGGCCGGGGGCGGGCGGCGCGTCCGCGGGGCTGCCGATTGTCTTCTCGGAAGCGGACTGCTGCGCTTGTGCCGGTGGAGCGGCTTCCGCCTTCGTGTCTGGCGTTGGCGCTGCGAGCGCCGGGCCGACACCAGAGGGCGGCGGGCACTGCTCAGGAGCATTGGTACACGAATTCTTCTGTTCTTCCGTCGGGCCGCGATGGGACTGGGCGCTCCAGTTCTCGATGCCGTAGAGATCGTGCACGACTTTGTTCATCACCTCCGGGGTGATCTCCACGTCTTCGGACTTGCGACGCGCGTCCTTGGATGGACCGGAGGCATCACGGCCTGCCTGTTTGGGGCCGGCATCGCCGCGCGACTGTTCCAGCAGGATGCGAGAGGTGGTGAGAATTTCGTGCATGGAAGGCCCGGTCCGGTCGCCCGCCAGCACGGCCACGACCCGGGCGACGAGGGCCGCGCGGGCCCCGCGCTGCCACGCGTCCGGATTGTCCGGGGAAAGGCTCTCGGCCTGCTGCGCGAGGATCTCGCCGGCCCGCGTCAGCCATGCGCGAAAGCCGTCGGCCAGTGGAGACGGAATGGGCGGGGCGGGCGTTTCGTCGGCTGTGCCGATTGCGGGCGGCAGAGCGGCGGGAGCGGCTTCCACAACGCACGGGGAACCGATTGGAGAAGCGTCGAAACTGCCTTCGAGAGACTCCGTACTTGTGGTCGAGCTGATAGTCGTCAAACAGCGCGGCCCGGGCCGCCGGATCGGCTTCGCACTGCAAAGCCTCCGCCAGCTCACGCCGCGCAGGCCTGGGCACCAGGGTGCTGAACGGGTTTCGTCGTTTGCCCATCCGGGGTTCGAGGTTCATGGGTTGAGCGCCACGTGGTGAATGCGGTTGTCCGCCGCTCGCAACACAGAGCAACGTGGGCCGGAACCTGGGGTTCCGCGCTTTGTCACCGCACGGCCATGGCGCTGACGACGAGGCTGAGCAGGTCGAGCAGTTGCCGGGCGGTGTCCACGCGGATGAAGCCGTCAATGAGGTCCCGGCGGAACTGCTGCACGACCGGGTGCCGGCTCAAGTCGGGCACGTCGGATTGACGCGGGGCGCTGCTCAAGACCTCGTCGATCGCGTCGCCGGGGCCGGTGGTCGGTGTGGCGGCGGACGTCTTGCGGGAGAGTTGTTCGATCAGTCGGTCCAGGGATTCGGTGGTGGTGTTCATGGTTGGTCCTCCGTTTTTGGTGTGGCTTGGCCGGTGGGGGTGGGGCGGGTCAGCATGTCGTGCAGGTATCGACGCAGTTCGTCGGAGAGAGTGAGGCTGTCGATGGCGAGTTGCTGAAGGCCGTCGCGGATTTCGTCGAGGGTTTCGAGCATGTCACGCGTGCGGTGGTATCGCCGCCACTCGACCGCCCGATCGGCGCGCACGCGGTCGAGCGCGGCGCGGAAGGCTTCCGCGTGCTGATCCGTCGCGGCGGGATCGGCGTGGTCGGCCCGGATGCGTGTGATGAAAGCATCCACCACCGCGGCCTCCCGCCGGTCGTCCGCCGCACCGACTTCCGCGTGGTATTCCTCGATTGCCACGGCCAATCCGGACGTCAACTGCTGAATGGCCGTCGCCGCGGAAAGCTCCACGCGTGCATCGCCGCCGCATCCGGCCGTGACCGTCGCCAGCAAGGCACCCGCCAAAACAAGGCATCGTTTCATCTTCGCACCTCCAGGGTCTGAACGGACTGGCACTCACGGGAGCAGAACATGCCGGGCGTTCGCAGCGCGGGCGGTGAGCAGCGAGCGCGGGTAGGGTGGAGGGATCGAGGGACTGGGACGAGATCACAGAGCGGTGGAGGTGCGCTCGCTGGTTCCCAGAGCCAGCTTGAGCCGGCCGGTCAGTGCCCCCGGCTTCGAGCCGGGGGAACCCGGCCCTCTCCAACAGCCTCTCTCCTAAAAATCGTTAGCCGGCTTCCAGCCGGCTTCTGTCACCGCCCGCGAGCCTGATACAATGCTGTTTCGGAAAAAGCCCACTCCCGCACAGCAGGCCCCAGACCGCCCCGTGGAGGGTGGTTTGACTGCGCGCGCAATCTTACGGCATGAACCGGGCAATGATGTCGAAGTCGTGGGCCGTCGCCAATACGGGAATAGGCTTCGCCAATCTTCCGACGGCGAGGGCCTTCTGAATCAGCCGGAGATACTGGGCGAGAACCAAATGCATAGCGATTTCCTTGGCGGCGCGGCAGCGGCGGTCCCATCGCATATCGCTCTCGTAGTACAGCTGGAACTCGCGCTGCACTGCCTTCATTCCCCTCAGGGTGAATTGGTCTGACGCCAACTCCCAGTCGCAGAGCCATTCAATATCCTCGGGGTCTTCGGCGAACTTCGAGTACGCAAAAAGGTCAAAGAACCACTCATCATAGTTGATCGCGAATCCGTTCATCTCCAGATACAAGGCCCGCAGATCGAACTTCTTGTCGCACCGGACGATGAAGTCGTTGACAGTGGTCAGGATCTTCCGCGCCGAGTTTGTAAACCGGGCCCCGATGAGACATTTGAAGTGGCCCACTTGCTTTGCTGCCAGCGCGGCCTCAAGCTCGCGAATTGCAGTCTCCATCTCGCCTTTGCTGACGCGGGCCTGCACTCGATCCGCACGGAATCTCGTCATCTTCGTCATCCTTGCAACAGCGTTCGCTCCCAGTGTCTTAGGTACATGATACTCCGGCGAGCGGCCGGGCAACGAGCCTCAAGCGGATTCAGCCACGGAACAGGTGCCCGCCGGACGGAATACGATCCTGGCCGGAAGGACCGTAATGCGTCTGACGTCCGGGCGGCCAGTGCTGTCCGGGACGGCCGCACCACAAGAATGCTACCTCCTGTCCGCCTCACTCCCCCAGTTCGCACGTGCAACCGGGTCGGCTTTGCGGTATAATAGGAAAAGCGGGGCAACTGGGGCCCTGTGGCGCAGGACGAGGAATCGGTGAATTCAGACGTGGACAATCGGGCTTCCCGCGTACTTTGCATTGTGGCAAGGCCCGATAATTGCGGCGATCCCATGGTCATGGCGGCGGGTGACGCGGCGGCGGAGGTCGAAACTGCCGCTGACGTGTACCACGGCATGGCCCGCCTTGCCGACCGACGCCGGACCTACGATGCGGTCGTTGTGGACGTGGCCACGCTGGACGCCGGGGAGATGGAATTCTTTGACCTGGCCGCCCGCTACCACTGGCGCGTGCCCGTGTACGTATTCTCACGGACGGCCCCGGCCGGCGGCTCGCCGCTGGTGGATGCCGCGTTGATACGTGGAGCGCGGGCGGCGGTGAATGCCGAGGAGTTGGTCCGATCGCTTTCCCAGCGAACCGGGCCTGCGGACGCATGGAGCGTCCCCCCGGAACCCTCTCCTTCCGCGCGGCAGGAGGAGCCCCCCCCTGCAGGCAACAGGGGGGTCATCGACCAGACGCTGGAAGAGCGGCTGCAACGTCTGTTGGATGCAGACGTAGAGGCCGACTCGGTCGAACCCACCGCCCGCGCCGATTTTGATGACGGATCCGAAGCGGCGGAAGAGGCCGGTGAGTCGGAACTGCCTCCCGATCCGGATGTGGAGGACGCCGTCGTCACGAACGAAACGGCACCGGCGGACAGTCAGGCCAGATCCCCGCGGGCGTCCGCCGGCAAGGGAGTCGGCACCCGCGTGCCGTGGCGAACGTACGAGCAATCGCCCCAGCGTGTGCCACCTGCCCGCCCGAAATCGACGCCCGCCGACGTGCCGCGGATTTCCGTCGCCTCCGTACCGGACGAGCCCGAGCCCGAACCCGAACCTCCGCTGCTGACGGCGGAGGAGTTGAACGCCCTGATGGGCAGCGACGCCGAGGGGGTGCCGCCCAATCCGCCCAAGGGGAAGGCCAAGCGATGAGCCGGCAACCCACATTCGAGCCTTCCCACCGACTGGGATCGCTGCCACCGATGGCCACCCCGGCCCGTGATCGCATCCTGGTGGTGGCGGACGGCGGGCGGCTTCTGGAGACGGTTCGCCGGCGGTACCCGGACTGGGACGTGGCCACCGCCTCCAGCTACTTGGCCGGCATTTGCGATCTGGGGCGACATCCGGCCCGGATTGTGCTGGGGTTTGTGGATCGAAGCTCGACCCGGCTGGACCAGGCGGTCATGGCGCTGCGAGAGGCGGCCGGCGCGGGGGCGCGCGTCGTGCTCTGCTGCCCGCCGGAGTTTGAGCCGCGGACCCGGCAACTCCTGCACGCCGGTGCGGATGACTACATTCTGTATCCGGTGATGCCGCACGATCTGGATCGTGCGGTGGGCGTGCGGTCGGATGCGGAATGGTCCGCCGCCGGGGCGTCCCTCACGCCGGCGGCGAGCATGGAGGAGCTTCAACAATTGGGCGAATTGCTGGCCCACCTGGAGGCCGGCCCGTCGCAGGTGCTTGCGCGAGTGGCCGACCTTGTGCGGCTGGCCCTGGGCTCGCAGAACGTCTGCGTGACGCTGGACGGCCTGACGGAGCCGGTCGGTGCCGACCCGGGCAAGCTGGTGCTGGTCGAGCCGATCGAGGCCGACGGGCGGGCGCGCGGCCGGGTGGGGCTCGGGCCGCGGCCGGGTCAGCCGTACACGAACGCCGACGCCCAGAAGCTTCGTCACTATGCCACGCTGATCGGGCACATGGTGGAGGCGGCCTCGCGGCATCGCAACTGGCGGACGCTCGCCCTGACGGACGAAGTGACAGGCCTGCCGAATCGTCGGTACCTGCTGCGGTTTCTCGAGGAGATGATCCAGCGGGCAAGGGCGGAACAGTCGCGGGTCACGCTGCTCATTTTCGACATTGACGATTTCAAATCCTACAACGACCGGCACGGCCACGAAGTGGGCGATGAGGTGCTCCGTCTGACGGGCAGCCTGTTCCGCCGGCACACGCGGGAGCACGACCTGGTGGCCCGCTACGGCGGTGATGAGTTTGCCGTGGTGTTCTGGGATGCCGAGCAGCCGCGGGTGACGGGCAGCCGGCACCCCACCGACGCCCTGGCGGTGCTTCAGCGATGCACGGACGCCCTGGCCGCCCAGGAGTTTCCCATGCTGGGCCCCAAGTCGCGTGACCATCTCACCGTCAGCGGCGGGCTGGCCACGTTTCCCTGGCACGCCGACAGTCCGGACGAGCTCATTCGCCGGGCGGACGAAGCTCTTCTCGCCGCCAAGCGCGCCGGCAAGAACCGCATCTTTTTGATCGGGCAGGATGAACCGGCGTAAGACCGGGGAAGAAACGCAAAAACGCGAGAATCGGCTGCTCTGAAACCGCGCCGGGATCGGTCTGGCAGACGCCGGTGCCACAGCCCGTCAGTGGCGCCGGAAGCAGAACCGGCAGCGCGGTTCGTAAAGGTCCGCGCCGCCGACCACGATCGGTGAATCGTCCTCGATCATTCGCTGCGAGAACTCCGCCTCACCGCCGCAGCGGGCACACCGCGCCGTGCGATGAACCAGCTCATCCGCCGCGGCCTGCAACGGCGGAAACACAGCGAACGGCCGGCCGCGATGGTCTGTGTCCACACTCGCCACGATTACCCGCTTGTCCTCCGCCACCAGTTTGCGGCACGCCTCCACCGCTTCCAGCCCGTAGAAGTGCACTTCGTCCAGCCCCACCACGTCGAACCCCTCAGCGTACGATTCAATCTGCCCCGGCCCGTCGATGGGCACCGCCGCGAATGTCTGCCCGGCGTGGCTCACCAGCTCGCGCTCCGCGTACCGCTGGTCGCGGGCGGGCTTGAGCGCCACCACCCGCCGGCCGGCCGACTGCGCGTCCGTCAGCCGGCGGATCAGCTCCGTCGTCTTGCCGCTGAACATGCAGCCGTAGATCAACTCCAGTCGCCCGGGCATCAGCCCATCTCCTCCGCCCGCTCCTGCCAGGCCGCGTCGATAGCGGCAATCTCCGTTTTCAGCGCCTCGCACTGCTCCTGCAACGCACGCGTGGCGGCGGGGTCGCGATAGACCGCCTCGGTCGCAAACTGCTCCATCAGACCGGCCAGTTCCTGCTCCTTGCCGATGAGCAGGTCCTCGATCTGCTCCATGGACAGCCCGTCGTACGGGTTCGACACTCCCTTCGCACGCTTCCTCTTCGTTTCGTGCTTGCGGACCGCCGCCGCCGCCGCGATCCGCGCTGCTTCCGCCTCGGCCTGCTCCGCCTCAACCTGCCGGGCGTACTCGCTGTAGTTGCCCAGGAAGACCCGATGCCGGCCGCGTTCCATCACCAGCAGCCGGTCCACCACCTGGTCCAGAAAGAACCGGTCGTGGCTCACCACGATGATGGTGCCTTCGTAGTCGTCCAGGGCCGACTCCAGCGCCTCACGTGACGGAATGTCCAGGTGGTTCGTCGGCTCGTCCAGAATGAGCACCTGCGGGTTCGACAGAATCAGCCGGGCCAGCCGCACGCGGCTCTGCTCGCCGCCGCTGCAGTCTGCCAGCCGCTTGAACACGTCGTCACCGCTGAACAGGAACCGGCCCAGGTACGACCGCGCCTCCTGCTCCGAGAGGTCCGGCCGTGCCCCGCGAATCTCATCCAGCAC
>JAFGJQ010000072.1 GCA_016929015.1 Phycisphaerae bacterium
GGCAGGAGCACAAGTCGAGATCGCGGAGAACGGGCAGGTCGCCGTAGACAAGGCCATGGCGGCATGGAACTCGATGCCGGGCGCAAATGCCGACCCGCCCTACGACGTCATTCTCATGGACATGCAGATGCCCGTGATGGACGGGTATGAAGCGACCGCTCTCCTGCGACGGAAGGGGTACACCGGTGTGGTAATCGGCCTGACCGCTCACGCGATGGCCGACGATCGACAGAAGTGCCTCGATGCCGGTTGCGACGACTACACGACAAAGCCCATCGACCGCACCAAGCTGATCCAACTAATCGATCGACACGTCTGCGCCGCGGCCGGCACGTGATGCGCGGGCGCGCGAATCGCGATGCGGAGCAAACCGGCTGGGTCCCGGCGCGCCGGGACCCAACACCAGACGCCGGTCCCAGAGAACTCATTCCCACGCCCACTGCAAAGGTGCCCGTTCCCGATGCAATCGGGACGGGCATGCCACCCGAATGACCGGCTGGAAAGCCGGTCCCACAAAAGCTGGAGAACTGGGAAACGGGAAACGGGTGTTCGGTCCCGGTCGCTTCTTTGCTGCGGTTGGTCCTGGCGATAATCATAGCTGCGTCCAGGTTCGCCGACGGCCTCCCGCCGCGCCGACCCGTCACCGCGATTGCCCGGGCGGCGGGCCTGCCTCTGGTTCTTCCGTTCCGGATACCTCTTCCTCCGGCGGGCTGACGTGCTCCTTCAACGGGTGCGCCGGGACGCCGGCCTCCCGCTCCAGGGCGGCGGCCAGCCGTCGCTTCGCCCGCGAATAGCGATGCCAGCCCCAGCCGGCCAGCAGCACTCCCGCCGCCATCACGACGCCGCCGACGACCTGGATCCAGGGTGCCGCGAAAAACTTGATGCAGGTGCCGCCCACGACAACCAACGCCAACGCGCTGCGCCCGTACGCCAGCAGCGTCCGTTCATTCGCCATGACGGTTCGGTCAATCGCAAGGTGGTCGTTCAGCGTCAGGTTCTGCCCGCGGAACCGACTGTACGGGTTGTAACGCAATCGTTCGCTCCTTGACGCATGAAATCCCGAATCCCGTTCCCGCCCCGCGATCCCCCGGCCACCGCACCCGCCCGGCGTTCGAGATCACGCCGGCGCCATTGTGCCGCGGAATCCGGCGTCCGCAACCGGCTGTTTTCGCGGGGACGTTCCGCAAAGCCGGTCAGAGGAGTCGGCCGGCATAGATCCCTGAAATGCCGTTGTCTTTCGCGGCCGTCGACGATGTAATACCAGGCCCTCGCCGGCGCGGCCCTGAGCGGCAAGAGCGAGGAAGAGGTCGCCAGGCTCGCAAGCACAGCGCCGGCGGAGCAAGCTGCCCTCCGCGAGCGCCTGGCCAACTGGCGCAGCTTGATTGAAGCCGGGATGGCGGCGGATGAAGGCGGCCTATTCGGAAAGAAGAGTTGGCTGAATGATGACGCTTCGGTCATTCAAGAAAGGCCTGGCAACTGTGCCGACGGCGACGGCCTGGTCGCTGGCGGAGCTGGGCGAGGCCATCGGACGGCAGGAGTTCTTCACGAAGCAGTCGCCGCAGAAGCTCAAGGCGCTGCGCGAGCACGCGCTGATCGAGAGCGCGGTGTCCAGCAACCGGATCGAAGGCGTGGAGGTGGACCAGAAGCGCATCGGCACACTGGTGTTCGGCAAGGCGGCCCTGCGCGACCGGGATGAGGAAGAGGTGCGGGGCTATCGGGATGCGCTGAACCTGATCCACACACAAGGCGCGAAGCTGCCGATTTCGGAACAGACCATCTGCGAGCTGCATCGGCTGGCCAGAGGCGCTGTGGGGGACGCGGGCCGGTACAAAGCCAAGGACGGGGACATCATCGAGCGGTTCGCCGATGGCCGGGAGCGGGTGCGATTCCGCCCGACGCCCGCCAGGAAGACGCCGTCTGCGATGGCGGAATTGACGGAGCTGTGGGCGGACGGCGCGAGAGAGCGGTGGGTACCGCCGCTGGTGGCGGTGGCGGCGTTCAACCTGGACTTTCTATGCGTGCATCCGTTCCGCGACGGCAACGGGCGCGCATCGCGGCTGGTGTTACTGCTTCAGTGTTACCACGCGGGCGCGGAAGTCGGCCGGTACGTCAGTCTGGAGCGGCTGATCGAGCAGAACAAGGACCGGTACTACGAGACGTTGGAGCAGAGTTCGGCGGGCTGGCACGAAGGCAAGCACAACCCCTGGCCGTTCATCAACTATGCGTTGTGGATCGTGCGCGAGGCGTACAGGGAGTTTGAACGACGTGTGGGCGAGATCAAAGCCCCACCGGGCGAGAAGAGCCAGATCATCGTCAGCGCCATCGAACGAAGGCGCGGGGATTTCAGCATCGCTCAACTTCAGCGCGAGTGCCCCGGCGTCAGCGTGGACATGATTCGGCACGTGCTCAAGCAGCAGCGGGAGCAGGGCAACGTGGAGTGCCTGGGCCGCGGTCGTACCGCGCTGTGGCGCAGGACCGGGAAATAGGTAATGGGTCGCCAAATAGGTAATAAATTGAGTAATGGAGTTCTTGGTCACACAACCAACGACGGGCGAATGACTTATGAGCGTGCACGGCCTTAAGCCCTGGGCCGAACTGGTCAAGCTGCACCCGGATGTGGAAAGCGGCACGCTGACGGAGGCGGTCTTCGCCAGGTGTTCAAGTCCTTCTCTGCGGTAGCCAATCTCGCGGATAAGTCGGACGGCGGGAAGATCAACATCAGTGTCGAGGGCCAAGCCGTTGCCAGATATGACTCCAACTGGCTGCGGAACGCTGTCCAGGAGCCATTAGATGAGGCAGACATCGAAGGGCTTGAAATGGAGTGACCGCGCGCAATCAGACCACGGCGATGGGAGTATTCTGACATAACCGATTTGGTCGGCGCGACTGCGGCGCGGTGAAGATATGCCAAACGTGGCAGGAACCGTACTCACGCGCTGGAAACGGGTAAGGGACCCGATTGTTCTCACCCAATCCGGAATTCGGGGTGGGCCGATCGGAAGACGGAGGTGATCTGCGAAAAGCACATTGCCTATTCCTGTGTGGAAGATGATGGCGGCCCCCAGCAACGAATACTGAAATGCCGTTGTCTTTCGCGGCCGTCGACGCTGTAATACCATGCCCTGGCCGGATGGCGGGAGAGGCCGTCGGCGGCCGATCGGCCGGGTCCGGCGCGGTTGGGGGGCGGCCCCGGGCGCCCGGCGTTCGCCGCGGTGATTCCGCGGTTCACCGCCTCGAAGGCGAAGGCAGGAGGTTTTTGTAGCGGTTTCTGTCAAACAGGCCTGGAGGAGTGGCCGAGTGGCTGAAGGCGGCGGTTTTGAAAACCGCTGTACGGGCAACCGTACCGGGGGTTCGAATCCCTCCTCCTCCGATTCTTCGCATGACACCTCGGTCCTGCCGGTCGCGGAAGAATCTGTATGTTGACCATCGACGGCTCATTCGGCGAAGGGGGTGGCAGATTCTGCGATCGGCGATCACGCTGGCCGTGGTCACCGGCAGGCCATGGAGAAAGCGGTCACAGCGGGGAGTGTGGGCTACTGCGCCCGACTACGGAAGAAACCGGCGATTTCCTGCTTGCCAGCCAGGCCCGTCGCGACGCGGAGCGTCAGGTCAACGAGACCTTCTTCGTCGGCCTCGATCTCCACGTCGTTCATGTCCAGGAAGATGATCGCCGCCGCGGCGCCGGTGCGTTTGTTGCCGTCGACAAACGGATGGTTCTGCACAATGTGAAAGAGGTACGCTGCGGCCATCTCGAACAGGTCTTTGTACAGAAGCCGGCCGCCGAACGACGCCTGCGGCATGGCAATCGCCGAGTGCAGCAGGCCGATGTCGCGAATGCCCGGCTCGCCGCCGTAGCGTTCGATGAGGCTCAGGTGCGTCCGGAGCACGAAGGCCAGATCAAGGAACAACGGGAGCATGGCACAATCTCACTCGGCCAGCTTCTTCATCGCACGACCGAAACGCGTATGCACCTTCTCCAACGCCTGCCGGAACTTCCGCTCCTCGGCCGGCTCGCGGACCGGCGTGAGGACGAGGCAGCGGCCGTCGGAGAGAATTTCGAAAGGCGTATCCGGTGTGACCCGCAGAAGCTCCAGAATCGGCTTGTCGATCACTAGCGCGTAGCTGTTACCGTGCTTGGTCAACGTCTTGGTCATGGCGAACCTCCTGCGAAGTTACTACTAAGTATATCCTTTGTGCTAACGGCAGTCAACCGGCCGCAAGGGACGCAGCCAGGGGCGGTCCCATAAGCGGACAATCGGACAACCGCCCGTTTCACGTGACGGCAACGGCCGCGGTCCGGGTCGACGCGACTGAGCGGGCCGTCCAGGAAAGCGGCTTGTTCGCTCACTCCCATGACTGGGCCCCGGCCGGCGCCGAGCTTGAAGCCGGCAGTGTGCGGCGCATAATCGGCGAACCAACGGTGTATCGGGTGAAACGAAGCGCTCGGGTTGCGGTCTGGCGCAGTGGGATTTCGTATCGTGTTGACCATCGACGGCTCATTCGGCGAAGGGGGTGGGCAGATCCTACGGTCGGCGATCACGCTGGCTGTGGTCACCGGCCGGCCATGCCAAATCGACAAGATCCGCGCCCGCCGGCCCAAGTCCGGCCTCATGCGGCAGCACCTCACTGCGGTGCAGGCCGCGGCGCGCATCTGCGACGCCCAGCTCAACGGGGCGGCCATCGGGTCCGCCCGACTCACGTTCGAACCCCAAGCGGTGCGGGCGGGCGAATACGAATTCTCCGTCGGCACAGCGGGCAGCACTACGCTGGTGCTCCAGACGGTGCTGCTGCCCCTGCTGACCGCCGGCGAGCCGAGCCGGATCGTTCTGCAGGGCGGAACGCACAACCCGTTCGCCCCGCCGTTCGACTTCCTCGAAAAGACCTGGCTGCCGTTCATCAACCGGATGGGGCCCACGGTCCGGGCCCGTTTGGAGCGCCCCGGCTTCTACCCGGCCGGCGGCGGCCGGCTTGTGGTGGAGATCGAGCCGGCGGACCGCCTGCATGGATTTGAGCTGTTGGAGCGTGGGGCGCCGACGCAACGAAACGCCCGGGCCGTTGTGGCGAACCTGCCCCGGCACATCGCAGAGCGGGAAACGGCGCTGATCCGACAGCGGCTGGATTGGCCGGCGGAGTCGGTGCAGATCGAAGAGCTGTCAGACCCGCCCGGCCCCGGCAACGTGGTGATGATCTCGCTGGGATACGAGCACGTTACGGAGGTCTTCACCGCGTTCGGCGAGCGGACGCGCTCGGCGGAGGCGGTGGCCGACGACGCCGTCCGGCAGTGCCGGGCCTATCTGACCCATTCTGCCCCGGCCGGCGAGCACCTGACGGACCAGCTTCTGCTGCCCCTGGCGGTGGCCGGGGCCGGCGCTTTCCGCTCCACCGGCCTGTCCCCCCACGCGGAAACGAATCTCCACGTGATCCGGCAGTTTCTCGACGTGCCCATCACGACCGCCCCAGACGCCACCGGCGGCGTGCGCGTGCAGATCGGCTGACGCCGGCCAGCCGGACCCGCTAATCGGCCTTCCGCGTTCGATGGGCGCAGGTCTCCGTATTCAGGCATGCGTCCGGCAGCATCAGACGACTCACCGGACGCCCGTGCAGAATGTGCTCCTCGAC
>JAFGJQ010000073.1 GCA_016929015.1 Phycisphaerae bacterium
CACCGAGCCCTGCCCCCGGTGCGGCGGGCGGGATTGGGTGCGCAACTCGAAGGATCGCCGAATCAGAGACCGCCTGACGCTCCGCATGCCGCGGGTCTGCAAGACATGCAACCTGCTGGTGGTCCCTGCCGCCGGTGGCTGGGTGCTTCTGGGCGGCGCGCTGTTCGCAATGGCGACCGCCGCCGGCGCGGTGCATGACTTGCGGGATGCGGTGAATGGTATTTCGACCGGAGCATACGTGCGGGGTGCGATGGACTTTGTCGGCTTCATCCTCATGGCGTTGCTGACCCTAATGGCCGGCCTGGCGGTAATGGACGCCCGCAAACCGCAGGTGTCGGACTGACACGGAGCCGCGCCGTGGACACGCGCCCGCCAACGGTTGCGCAAGCCGCTTCTCCTGAGATTCCATTCACTTATGATGCAATCTGCCCGGGTTGCGGCGGATCGGACCGTTCCCGCGAGTCCGGAGCACCTTGGCTGTTGGCGCCTCGGCTCGTGCGGTCCCCGTGGGTCTGCCCGAAGTGCGGCTCGCACGTGGTGCCCGGCGTCACCCTGATGAACGCCGTGCTTGCTTTGCCCTTCAGTCTGGCCTGTATTGCCGTGTTTCTGACCACAGGTCGCCAGGGCGTCGTGCAGATGGCGGCGCGTGAGTACGACATGGGACTTCATCTTCTTGCGTCCGCAGTAGTCACCGGTCTGTTGGGGATCGGTATCATCGCGTGGCTGTGGATGGGGCGGCGCACGCGGGTCTTTCGGCCGAGCTGGCGTAAGGATTTGGACGGCGGCGCAAATGACGATTTTCCCGCGATTCAAGTGCCGTACGCGGTGCCCGGCTCGGTGGATGATTCATCCGGCGTTCGGCTGGTTGTCTCGCGCCATACGAGGCTCGCCCGTGCGTCCTTCCTGCAATACTGGCAGATGGAGCTCGGCTGCGCCGTTGTTTTGACGCTGCACGCCCTGGCTCTGCTCCCGGTGTGGACGGGGCTCGTAGTGCTCGTCGCCTGCTGGATCGTGGCGGGCCTGTATCGCAACCTGGCCACGCGGGTGCATCTTGCGAAGACACGCGTTCCGGAAGGACCGGTCGTGGGCGGGTCGCTGCGCCGGGCCTGCTACGGCAACCCGGACGAGCTTGAAACCATCGCGCAGACCCCTCGCGAGCCGTTTGAGCCGGTTGTCGTGCAGGTGTCTACGTACGATTGCCTGCCCGGCTGGCTCTTTGTGCCGGCGATATTGGCCGTGGGTATCGGAACGTACTTCCTGCCCGGGATCGGTGGAAGTGTAGTCACGGCCGCGGCGATTGCGCTGGCGGTTCACGTCCTCGGCCGACTGGCCGGGCAGATTGCCTGGCCCACGTACTACCGCGTGGTTCCCGGCCGGCTGGAGGTGCTTCGCTACAGCCCGTTCCGCCGCGCTCCGGTTCTCTCAAGAACCCTCTTGCTCCGTGACGCGATGATCGTCTGCGATCTGCGGCAGAGATACCTGATGGTGCTGGACCACGTGGACGCGCCGCAGGGCCTTCATTTCAACCTGTGGCGTGTGCCCGATCCGCTGGCCTTTGCCCAGGCCGTCTTCCGCGGCGCCACGGTGGCGGCCGACGCTCCTGCACTACCGGAAGACGAACTCCTCGGATGACGTACGGCGAAGACCTTGGGAACGGCGGTCCGTCCTGCTGGACCGTGCGTATCCGGATCGATTCGCGCCCCGGGGGTTGCTTCATCTCCGGCTCGTGGACATCATCGTGGCCATGCTCGAGGCACCTCGCTATCTCTGCCCCCGTTGCGGATACAACCTTCGCATGGTGGAAGGCGAGGTCTGCCCGGAGTGTGGGTTCTTCATCGGCCCGGCGCGCGTTCAGCATCACGGAGCGGTTCGGTACTGGCGGTACCTGCGCTGGGAGCGCCGATGGGACATCCTGGTGATCGTGCTCTGGTTCGTGGCCCTGGTGCTGAGCTATTGGGTGATCTCGCTCTCACCCGAGCTGGGTGTAAAAGTGATTACGGTCATCGCGGGCGCCGGCGTCATCGGCCTGGGCTACTACCTTCAGTTTCGCCACAATCGCAGGTCCCGGGAATGACACGTGGAACGGCCGGCCGCCGCATTCCTTAACACAGCCGAATCCCGCAGTGCGCGCAGAACCGGGCGTGCGTCGGGTTCACCTCGTGACACCGTGGGCAAACCCGCTCCGTGCCCAGGTCGTCCGTCGGCTGCGCGGGCTCGCTCACGCCGAACACCGCGCGCAGCACCATGATCACCGCCATCAGGCCGGCGACGACGAGCAGCAGTTCCAGCAACGGCATGGGCATCGGAGCCCCCCCTTGCAGTTGGGTCCCACCTCATTGTAGGCCCATTCGAGCGAAAACCGCATCCCCCAACGCGCTCCATCTGTTCAGTTCTGCTTCACAAGGAGCGGAACAAACGCCGTGGGCTTTCCCGTAGCCGGACTACGGGCCATCGGACACGGAGGCGGCGTCCAGGCCGGCGCCCTCGTGTGCGTGTCCCGACCCGTTGCCGTTCCCGTTTCCATTCGCGATGCTCGACAATACCGGACTGTCGATCGAACCCACCGCCGGCCGGACCGCGACCATCCGCAGCGAAATGGGCCGCGGCGTAAGCTTCATGTCGGAGACGCGCACCAGCGGGAGCAGGGTGAGCAGCCGCCCGACGGCCGAGACCAGGAAGATGATGTAGTACGCGTTGCCGCCGGCGAGAAAGGCCTTGAGCAGGGCGCCACCCAGGAGGGCCCCGCCCACGGTGGCCAGCGCGTTCAGGAAGTTGAACGCGGTCAGCACGCTGGTTCGTTCATCTTCTCGAATGCTCTCAAAGAGCAGCAGCAGCGTGGCCAGCTCGTAGGCGCCCCAGGCCATGCCCGCGAACACCTGGATGGCCAGCAGGTACGCGATCGAATCCGACACCACCCAAAACGCCGACAGCGGGACCACCGCCACCCCGCCCACCCAGAGCAGCCGCCGGGCGCCGAACCGCCTGGCAAAACGCCCCAGGATCGGCAGCACCGCAATCTTTGAAAGAAACGCCGTTGCGATGATCGCTGTGTACGTGAAATAGGGAAACGCCAGCCGCTCCAGCATGTACGGCGTGAAGAACGGGCCCGCGACCTGCGCCATCAACTGCACGCCCAGCATGTAGAACAGCAGAGTTCCGTCCGCGCTGCGGCCCGCCCGGCGGAGCAGCTCCCACGGCATGACGCGCCGATGCTCATGCACGTTCTGCTTCGTCTCGCTCTGGCCGGCCAGGTACCGGGTGGAGCTCAGTCGGGCCAGGCCGGCCACCGAGAACAACACGGCGAAGGTAAGAACCGTGTACGACGAGCCGGCCATTGCGTTGAGCGTGAAGCCGCCGGCCAGCAGGCTGACGAGCAGACAGAGCTGGGCGACGCGCGTGCGCCTTGCGAAATACGGTGCCCGTAAACGCGCCGGAATGAGCTGCGTGACCCACGTGTTCCAGGCCGGCCCCGTCGCCATGCCCGACGCCCAGTACAGCGTGGCGACCGCGAACACGAACCACGCCGGTGCGTAGCCGGTTACCGCCGCCAGCACCAGCGGCACAAACGTCAGCGCCTGGGCCGCCGCGCACAGGATCACCCACTTCCGCAGGGAACCCAGGCGCCGGACCCCCAGCGGCGCCAGCAGTTGCAGCACCGCCCCGCCGACCATCGGAACGGCCGCAATCAGCCCCGCGGCCAGTTCCCCCAACCCCACCGCCAGCACAAACGCCGGCAGGTACGTTTCCCCGATGCCCACCATCACGCTGTAGGTGGCCCCGTCCGCGGTGATGCACCGGAGGTTGTGTCGGACGACTGGGGATGGTGTGTCTGCGTTCATACGGCGGGGAGAACCTTACGGGCATCCGTCGAGGTGTCAAGGCGGATCACGCCGCGCGGGCGTCGTTCCACTCTTTCTTCCCTCCCTCGTATCAACCAGGCCCGTCCAAAGACGTTGCGCGTCAGTGGCGATTTGCGCCCTGGCGCATTCGTGGCACATCCTCTCAGCGGGCGGTCAGTACCGCGTTGCGGTTTTGGCCGGCGTACCCGACGGGCTCCACGCGGTAGATCCGCGCGGCCGGCGACGTCGCGACGGCGCGGGACTCGGAGTTGTCGAAGATCACCCGCACCGGCAGCCCGGCCGGCCAGTCGGTCGGCCACGGCTCCTGCACGAAGACATATTGAATGCCGAGCCGTTGCAGATCCATGGTATTCGGCACGCGCATGCCGGTGAGGGTCTCCCACTCCGGATGTGTGATGACCTGGTTGCTCAGGTTCCCGCCCAGCAGGCTGTACGTCGCCGACGGCGCCGCGAGGTTCAGCACGCGGGCGCCAGGCGGCAGATCGTCAATCACCCCCGGCACCTGGTAGAACCACGCCCGGTCCCAGCGGCCGTCGCGAATCCGACCGGCCAGGGCATGGGCGGGCTTGACCGCGGCGATGGTTGCGGTGACCACGAGTGCGATGGTGGCCGTTGCCAGCATTGCCTGTGGGAATCGCGTAATCAGCCGATCGAGAAGAACGGCCGCCACCACGATCGCCAGCAGAATCTGCGGAAGTGCGTAGCGCAGCACTTCCTTGAAGACGGTGGGCACCAGTACAACAGCCGTTGCGGCGATCAGCAGGAATACGATCTGCCATTTCTCCTCCTGCGTTCGGGGCCGGCCGTTGAAGCTTCCGAATAGAAGAGCCAGGCAGCCGAGCGGCACGAAGGCGGCATAGGCCGCGCCCATCGCATTGTTGCGGCTGTAGGGATAGCCCGGATTCTCGCCGGAGCCCGAGTACTTCGCCTCGTGCCACGGATAATCCCACCAGCGCTGCAGCCGCAGGCCCAGGCTGCGCTGCGGGAATCGCGCATTCATGTCGTAGCCTGGCAAAAGCGTTGTGCCTGCCACCTTCACCTCAATCGGATAGATCGGGTTGCCCGTGTGCATCGTCGCTCGCGTGAACCAGAACGTGGTACACACCAACAGCCCGACGCCGAACCAGGCCACGTTCCGCACGGGCGCCGGCGCGTGCGTTCGGCCCTCGTGCGGGCGGAACCACATCTCCGCCGCCAACACCGCCGCCAGCAGGGCCGTCACGACCAGAAAGCTCGTCCTGGCCCCCAACGCCACGCCCGCCGACAGCCCCGCCAGCAGAATCAGGTTACGCCGCTGCCGGGCCGTGGTCGCGCGCATCGCCCAGGCAATCGCCAGCAGGGCGGACAGCCACGACGCCGTCGCGTACAGGTCCACGTAGCCGGAGAAGCTCTGGAACACCACCATCGGCACACTCAGTGCGATGACGGCCGCGATCACCGCCGGAAGCGGGCGCACCTCAATGAACCGGGCCAGCGCAAAAACCGTTGCGGCCACCACCAGCGCCTTGGGCAGGTGCACCAGCGGGAACAGCCGTTCCAGCTTCGCGAACGCCAGCAGAAACGGGACGATCATTCCGTTCTCGTGGAGGCAGTCGCTTGCTACGCCCGGCAGCGGGTTCAGCGACTGCTGCTGCATCCATCGGACCGCGCTCGGCAAGTGATAGAACAGTGTGTCGTGCCCGGTCGGATACCCGGTGGCCGCGTCCACAAAGAACACCAGGTACATGCCGCCCACGACGATCACGGGTAGCCACCACCAGCCCATCCGTAGCGGGGCCGGCGGCCCCAGCCCCGGCCGCAGCATGCGCGTCGAGGGTGGCAGCTCCGTCGCCACGAAGAACCGCGCGGCCCAGCACACCAGTATGAAGGTGATCGCCACGGTGATCGGCGACACCACGCCGCGCCCGCTAAAGAGCCCGACAAACCCCATCGCATGAACCGCGGCGATCAGGCTCGCGGTGGGAATGATGCACGCCAGGCACCACACCGCCGCCCGTCCGCGCACGCCGCAACCACGGACCCACAGCCGCCCGACGTGCCACCCGTAGATCCAGGTGGCGGCGATAACCGCTAACGCAATGGCATCTTGCATAGTGCTGACCGGCCCCTCACATCTGGCGCAGCAGACGCGCCGCCTCTCGTAAAAACGCCGTAACCGCATCTGAGCGTAGCAGATACGCAACCAGGCTCAGCACGCAGAGCCAGAGCCAGATCTCGTCACGATGAGCGGCGATTCGCATAGGGTCTGGTTGTCCTTCCCGTGTCTCTTTGCCATCCTGCGGGCCGGGAACAGTCCATGGGCCCGTCCAGACGCCCGACCGCGTCCGACGACGTAATATCGGTCATTGCCCTGCCCCGGTTGGAAGTATGTGCCCCCGTTCTTGAACGTGGGTCTATGTGCCACTGCTCTTGAGCAGCGGTCTTCCCCCGTGTGCCATGCCCGTAGGCTTCAGTCTCAGGCATGTTCTGACGCCGATGTGCCGCATGCGCCACAGCCTGCGCGGCTGCCCTGGCCCCACTTATCGGACCCTCCCCCCTCGAAAATTTCCCCAACTTGCGGTAACCGTTTACCCGTTCGCCCCTCTAAACCTCTGGAGCACCACATGACGGACGCGGATTCGGAAATGGTGGCACGGTGTGCGGCCGGCGACATGAGTGCGCTGGAAACGCTCTACCGCCGCCACTGCGACCGCGTCTGGCGGTACGCCTGGTTCCGAACGCGCTCGCGGGAGGCCGCCGCCGACATCGTGCAGGACACGTTCGTCCAGGTGGCCCGGTCGATCCGCTCGTTTGAGGGCCGCAGTGCGTTTTCCACGTGGCTGTTCGCGGTGGCCCGGTCGGTGGCCGTTCAATATGCCCGCCGGCAGAAGCGTGAGAATGACGTAGCCCGCGACCCGCAGGTTTTGCGCTTCGTGCCGACCGCGGAGTTGGCCGCCAGGCCCGACCGGCTCAGCGAGGCCGAGACCCGGGAGGCCGTGCGGGAGGCCGTTGCCGCCTTGCCCGGCTCGCAACGGGACGCCCTGGTGCTCTGCGAGCTGACCGGCCTGCGAATTCGCGAGGCCGCCGAGGTGCTCGGCTGGACGGAGGCCCGCGTGAAGACCACGGTTTTCCGCGCCCGGCGGGCGCTGCGGGAGCGGTTGAAGGAGTTCGTGTCGGACCGGCCGGGAGAAGACCGGCTGGAAAGCCGGTCCCACAAAGGGCTGTAGGGTCCGCCCCGCGGACCATGAACTGAAAGGGGATTGGCCCGACTGGTTGGCGAAAGACCGGCTGGAAAGCCGGTCCCACAAGGACCACCGGTCCCACAAGGACCACCGGTCCCACAAGGACCGCCGGTCCCACAAAGAGCTGAACCATGATCTCCGACCATGACAAACAGCACATCGACGAGCTCGTGCATAACGCCGAGCGGAACGCGGACGCCGGCCCGCTGGATGAGAACCTCTCGCCGGAAGCCGCCGCCGACGCGGCCGAGCTGATCCGCACCCGCAAGTTACTGGCTGATGTTTCGACCGACGCCCCGACCCCCGAGGAGACGGAAACCATGTGGCAAGCCATCGCCGCCACCGTAGGCCCTGATTTCGTTATCGACGCGCCCCCGGCCCCTTCGCGCCGGCGAGTCATTCTGCAGTTCGCGGCCGCCACCCTCGCCGCCGCCGCAACGCTGCTGATCGCCTTCTCCATCGGCCAGGTGGAATACAAGGGTTACAGTTGGCTGCCGGTCTCCCACTTCGGTCTGGCCCGCAGGCACGTGGAGAGGACTCCCGCCGCAAGCGTGGCGGTGCCCGAGGTCCAGGCCGGCGAAAATGAAGTCGCCGGCCGCCCGATTCGGGGTTTCGCGGAGGCAGGCGACGGCAACTTCTGGTACGACGACTTCGGCGTGGTTGAGGCTTCGGAGGCAGGCGACGGCAAGCTCGTTCTGGGTGACGAGGTTCGGGAGCGGGTTGCAGGACTCGGCTACACCGCCGAGGGCACCGTCCGCGGCGGAATGCCCTGTTTCGACACGTCTGCCGGCGAACGCTACAAAGACGTCGAAGTTCGCGGCACTCTCTCTTTCAGACACGGGGATACCGACGGCGATGACATCGGCGACGTCAATGCCGACGGTCTTTACTCCCTGGGTTATGTGGGAGGTGCGGCAGGCTCCGACTTGGTGGCAAAGGGCATGCACCCGATACTCGGCACAACGGATTTCGCGAATGATGCTGTGGCTGGCCACGCATCAGTAAAATTTACGTTGAGCCAGGAAGCCTTGTCGGTTGCCGACTCACCAGCCTTGAATGACAGCTTCGCAGGGGTGCAGGTACGCGACGTGGAAGCGGTGAAGGATCAGGTGCCTGCGGTAGTTGATGGCGTGGTGGCCGGACAAGCAGCCATCAAGCTGTCCGTCCCGGCGGACCCCGCCGTGAAAGGTTATGACCTGGGATTGACGGGGGCGCAAGGGCAATCGAAGGAGGGTGTGGCGGTAGCGGGCGGCCAGCCGCAGGATGAAAAGCAGAAATACGTTGCCGGTGTCACGTACGTCAAGGATTTTGCGGAGATCCAGCCCGCGACGGAGGAACCCCAGCAGCCTCCGCCGCCCGCGCCGGTCCCCGTCGATCGCAAGATCATCAAGAACGGCGAGCTGACCATCGAAGTCGCCGAGTACGATCCCGCGGCCGACCAGGTCGAGACCATCGTGCGCCAGCATGGCGCCTTCGTGGCCGATCGCGAAATCCAGGAGAAAACCGGCGGCGCCATCCAGGGCATTCTTACCATCCGCGTGGAGCCTGCGACGTTTGAAGCGCTCTTCGCCGCTCTGAAGGCCGTCGGCCGGCTGGAATCGGAAAACGTCAAGGCCGCCGACGTCACCGCGCAGTACGTTGACCTGGAGGCCCGCATCACCGCCGCGCAGCTCACCGAGGACAACCTCAAGGCCCTGCTCGCCCAGAAGAGCATCCTCGACAAGATCACCTCCATGCTGGAAATCGAGCGAGAGCTCGCCCGCGTCCGCACGGAAATCGAGCAGATGCAGGGCCAGCTTCGCGTGATGGCCGCCCAGGTCTCGCTCTCCACCATCCGCCTCACGCTCCGCGAGCCGGAGCGCATCGTCCCCGGCGCCGGCATCTCCGTCGAGGTGACCGACCTGGACTCCGCTCGCGAGTCGCTGGGAGAAGCCCTGACTTCGCTCAACGGCCGGCTCCTCTCCGCCAAGGCCAACAAGCGGGAGGACGGCACGCTCATGGGCCAGTTCGAGCTTCAGGTCACGCTGGCCAATTTCGACGCCTTCATGACGGCCATCGACGGCCTTGGCCGGGTCGAGTCGCGCCAGATCAAGGACCAGCAGTTCGGCGACGCCCTCGCCCCCTGGGCCACGCGCGTCCGCTGCGGCGTGAACCTGGTGCTCTATGAACGCTCTCGCCAACTGCCGTCCGGTTCCATCACGCTGGAAGTCTCCGAGCTGCCCGCCGCCGTGCAGGCGCTGGACCCCCTTCTGGAAGCGGCGAAGGCGGCCATTACCAACAACCAGACCACCCGACGCGACGACGGCTCCGCCCAGGCGCAGATCTCCATCCGCGTGCCCGCCGGCCGGTTCGCCGGTTTGGTTGAGGCCCTCGCGCCGCTTGGCCGTCTCACGGGCAAGGCCGTTGCCGGCGAGGCCGGCCAGATCACCGGCGGCGCCGCCAACGTGCTTTGCGACCTGACGCTGACCCTGGCCGAGCCCGTTCGACAGGTGCCCAGCGGCCGGATGGCCATCGAAGTGAAGTCCTACGACACGTCCCGCCCGGCGCTGGAGAAGATCATCAAGGACAACGCCGTGCAGGTGCTGGCCTCCGCCAGCCGCCAGCGGACCGATGGCACGTCCGTCGGCGAGTTCCGGCTGGGCATCGCCGTCGGCCACATGGAGTCGGTGGTGGAGAAGATCGCCGGGCTGGGCCGCATCGAGCAGCGACAGATCGTCGGCCTCGGCCTGGGCAGCCTCTCGAAGGTCGACCCGAAGGCCCTCGGCGTGATCGACATCGCGCTGTTCGAGAAGCCGACCGTGGCCCCGCCCACCGAGCAGGCCGGCGGACGCATTCGCGACCGTCTGCGCGACGGCCTGTCCGGGCTCTACGCATCGCTCGGCCTGATCCTCTATGGCCTGGTGGTCATGGCCCCGTGGCTGGTTTTGGTGGTGCTGGCCGCCTGGCTGTTCACCCGCTGGCTCCGCAAGCGCCGCCCCCGCCCGGCCGCCGCGCCCGCCGCCAAACCCAGCGCCAAGCCCGCCGGCCAGAAGTAGGCCCCACCTTCGCGCGTCATCGCAGGGGCAGGTGCTCGACGTCCTGCTTGACGATCGTGTCCGCCTTGAGGGTGTGCATTTGGAGTTCCAGCGTTCCGGGCCGAATCCTCGCTCGCAGCCATCCCAGGGGAACCGTGGGACTGAACCAGAATCCCACGGCCGGCAGGTTGATGAAATGCAACCCCTCCGCGGTCCATCGGCGATACCTGTGCGTATGGCCGAAAATGACCGCCTTGACCTGGCGGCGCGCCTTGACCACGTTCAGAAACGCGTCAGCGTCTTTCAGCCCGATGGCCGTTGCCTCCGGATGGTGATGCAGGCATATGATGGCCGGGTGACTCTCGTGAGCGTCCAGATCCTGCTTGAGCCAGTCGAGTTGCGCCGGGCCCAACATGCCCGAAAACCTGTTGACACGTTCCAGGGAATCCAGGAAGACCCAGTGCATACCGCCGTCGTCCAGCACCGCCACTCGTTTGCCGTCCAACGGTGAACCGACCTTCGGCTCAAGTGCGGCCGAGAGGTTCTCTCGCTGGTCGTGGTTCCCCGGCGTGTGACAAATCGGGATTCCGTGTGTTTTCAGCGGCTCGATGATCTTCAGAAACGCGTCGTAATCTTCCGGGAGCCCTTTCTTGAATGCGATGTCGCCGTTGAACAGGATGCGGTCCGGCCGCTCGGCCAGAAGGGATTCCACCACTCGCCGCAGGTTGCCGGCCATGTTCGTGCCCCGCACGGATTCGTCGGTGTTGCGGCTGATGTGCGTGTCCGCCAGCCATGCCCACGAGGTCGCGTCTTCCCGCGGTGTGGAAGGGCGGCTTGTCTGCAGGAACAGCGAGACCCCGGCTGCCGCGGCGCCCGCCAGGAATTCACGGCGCGAGAGCGGTTCCGGAGTGTCAATCCGGCTGTCTTGCGGTCCGGCACCGGTTGTGAGGCTGGGGAGAAGGGACCGGCTCGACGGGATTGCGCGCATCGGAACTGCACTCCTGGACGGCGGGCCGAATTCTACAGACCCCCCGTGAGAAACGCCACGGCCGCGTTCCCCGGCGCCTGCTCCTGCGGGCATCCGGGGCATCACCGCGAGAATCGCGTGCATCGGGCCTCGCCGCGGCAGGGTGGCCGGTATTCCAGTCGGTCCTCTGATCCGCCGATAACCCAGCGCAAGCCGTGCTCGCGGGGCCGGGAATGCCGCACGGCCGTCGATCTTCTCGGACGTTGGAGGTGCCGTGACGCAAGACAACCGTCTGGTCATCAGTCACGCGAATCCCTCGGTGAACGCGGAGCCCCCGGGCGAGCTGATCGAGCGGAGCGGCCTGTTTGATACACGTCACATGCAGATCCCGGCCTCGAAGAATCTCCGGGAGGCCGTGCCATGAGCCAGGCCGGCGCCCTTTGCTCGGCATCGATCGACTCCGCCTCGACACGCGAACGCGTCGACGTCTGGACGCTGCTCCAGCAGGGGTTCGGTATCCTGTTCGCGACGACGCTCGTCTGGGGCGTGTTGGCCTTCCCGGTCTACAAGGGGATGCTCGGAGGTTACGTGCCGGTTGCCGTCGGCGCGGCGGTGGCGGCATGGCTGATGCGGCCGCGCGTCTCGAGCCGGATTGCCGAGTGGCTGAACCGGCCATCGGAACGCGCATTCGTCATCACTGTCGTGGCGGCCGCCGTGCTGCTGCGCGTGCTGGCCGTTGTGTTTGCTGCGGATGAGCCCGTCAGCGATCACGCCCTTTACGACGGCTTTGCCCGCCGCATGTTGCGGGGCGACGGCTACGGCCCAACCGCCTACTACCCGCCCGGCGTCTCGTTCTGGCTTTTGGCCGTGTATGCCGTGTTCGGACGTTCGCTGACGGCGGCGCTGCTGGCGAACGCCGCGGTGGGCGGGCTGCTGACGGCCCTGACCTGGGCGGTGGGCCGGCACGTCGTGTCGCGGCCGGCCGCTCGCCTGGCCGCATTGGCGGTGGCCGTGTTTCCGAGCCTGGTGCTGTATTCCACCACGGTGGGCTACGACGCCCAACTGGGTTGTGCGTTGCTGCTGGCCGTTTGGCTGTTCGTCCGGCAGGCGCCCGGCGGGCAGCGCTGGTGGTACGTGGCCGGCATTGGGGCCGTGCTGGGTGCGGCGTCCTTCTTGAAGCCCATCGGGTTGCTGCTTCCGATTGTACTGGGGGTTGCGTATCGACGGCGGGGTGCATCCTGGCTGCGGTCCGGCCGCAACACGGTCCTCTTGACCGTCGGAATGCTGGCGGCGCTTTCTCCGTGGATCGTGCGAAACTGGTTTGTCTTTCGGGCGTTTGTGCCGGTGACGACCAGCGGCGGGGCGGCGCTGTGGGTGACGAATCATCCGGGGGCCGATGCCCTGACCACTGCCTTTCCGGAGCTGCCGCCGGGCACAACGGAGTTGGAGCGAGACCGCATTCTCGGCGCGGCGGCCTGGGCCCACCTGCGCGAGCATCCGGACCATCTGCTCCGCCTCGCTCCCGCCAAGGCGGCGTACCAGTGGGGCACGTCGTCCACCGTAATGGCATTCGTCTCGGCGGACCGCTGGGACCCGCGGGCGGAGGCGGCGGCGAAGGCCGTCATCAACACGGCGTGGGCGAGTCTCTGCGTCTTCATTGTTATGGCCGTCGTACGGGAGGGAGTGTGCCGGCGGGCGGCCCTGTTCTGGCCGGTGATGGCGCTGGTCGCGTACGTCTGGGCGATCCACATGTTCTACGAGGCCCAGAGCCGCTACCACCTGCCGTTTCTTCCGCTGCTGTGCATCGTGGCGGCGGTCGGCCTGACGCACCGCGCGCGACGGAGCCTTGCGGATGACGGCGGCTCGGTGATCTCCCGGTCGAGCGGCACCCTCGAATCCGGCGTCGAAGCTTTCGGAGCACAGGCCTGATGCATTCGTACTCCGACAACCGGCTCCTCATGTTCCTGCGCCGCAACCTTGTCGAGTTGCTGACGCTGGCCTACCTGTTCACCCTGATCTACGTCAGTATCCTGCCGCTTGACTTTGCCGCCTCCGCCGTGCCCGCGGGGATGGAACGGCACTTTCTCGGGCTGCCGCTGTCCAGGCCCAACCTGCCCGACGTTGCGAGCAACGTCGGGCTGTACGTTCCCTTCGGCATGTTGGTCTGTGCCGTGTTCGTCAAGCGCGGGGCCGGTCCGCTGACGGCGGCCGTCATCTCGACGCTCTTCCTGGCGGCGCTGAGTCTGGCACTCGAGTGGACGCAGCAATATTCACCGTCGCGCATCAGTTGTGCCACGGACTTCATGGCCAACGCCATCGGCGCGCTGGCCGGCAGTCTGCTGGCCCCGTCTCTGTTCTGGCTCGCCCGCCGCGCGGTCCGGATGAATCGGAAGGACGTGCGACAGCGCAGTTCCGCCGTGCTCGCCCGGCTGCTCGTCCTGGGGCTCGTCGTACTGGCCTGGATTCCGTTCGACCTGACCTTCAGCGCCGACCGCGTGGCGGACTCGCTGCACCGCTCTTCTCTGGTGCCTTTCGCGCGGATCCATGCTCTTCAGTACGCTGCGGACCACAGTTCGGCCGCCGCCGACCCGGGCGCGGTGTACCGGTTCGCGCGAGACGCCTGGTTCCTGCGGCTGGACGCCCTGGGCGACGCCGCCGGCTATGCCCTGCTGGCAATTCTCACCGCGTGGTATCTGCGCCGGCATTGTCGCACGGCCGGCATTCGTACCGCGCAGTGGACGCTGATCGCCTGCCTGTGGCTGGCCGTCTTCGCTGCGGCGGGTCAGGTGTTTGTTTCCTCACGCGGGTTCGACAGCACGTACCTGGTGGCGGCGCTGGTCGGCACCGTGCTCGGCCTGCTGGCATTTGTCCCTGTCGTGCAGACGTGGGGACACACGCAAGAGGTGCCCCGCTCGCGAAGGACGCTGCTGGGCTGCGCGGTCGCAGGGATTGCGGCGTTCATCCTGCTCCGGCAGACGGCGCCGTTCATGCCGTCGCTGAGCCCGGAATCCCTCTACACCCAGGCATCTGCCGCCGAGTGGGTCCCGATGACCATCTATCTCCAGGCACGCCTGCCTGCGGTCATGGCCGACCTGCTCGGAAAGCTGATCCGATTCGGCGTGCTCGGGATCGCCATCACGCTCTATCGGGCAACATCTGCGGATCCGCGCGCCACCCGGCCGTTGGTCTGCGGCCTGCTGGTCGCGTTTGCCATGGCCGCGACGGAATGCGTCCAACTGCTTCTGCCGTCGCGCGTGCCCAGCATCACGGACGTTCTGCTGGCCGGCGCGGGGGCTGCCGCCGGCGTACAGGCCTGCCGCCTGGCCCTGGCCGTCCGGGAGGAGATCGTTGCCCGTCACGGCATCCCGGCGGAGCCGGTTGCCGTCGTTTACAACGTGGAGTTGGGCGTTCCGGAGGAAGGTCCGCCGGAGCCCGCGCCGGCCCCCCGGCGCCGGCGGCGGCATACCCGCCGCAAGCTCCGATAACTCTCCCGGTCTTCGTCTTCGTGCGTGCTTCTCAACTCCACACTCTCCACAGCCGACACATTATCGGTAACTCAGCTTTTACGGGAACCGCCATGAAGCTTTCCATCATCATTCCGGCGTACAACGAAGAGCAGGCAATCGCTGCCATCATCGAGCGGTCGCTGGCCGCCCGGCAGACCATCATCGCCCGATCGCCCGTGCACGACGTGGAGATCATCGTCGTGAGCGACGGCAGCTCCGACCGCACCGCGGAAATCGCCCGGGCCTACGACCAGATCCGCCTCATCGCCTACGAAAAGAACCGCGGCTACGGCGCCGCCATCAAGCAGGGTTTTGCCGAAAGCACCGGCGACCTCGTCTCGTTCCTCGACGCCGACGGCACGTGTGATCCGGCCTTCTTCGCCGACCTCTGCACGGCCCTGGTCGACCAGGACGCCGTCATCGCCCTCGGCTCCCGACTGGGCCCCCAGAGCCGCATGCCCCGCACGCGACGCATCGGAAACCGAATCTACGCCGCCATTCTCAGCGTGCTGAGCAACCGCGTCGTCCACGATACGGCCAGCGGCATGCGGGTCATCCGCCGCGACGCCCTGGACCGGCTCTACCCGCTGCCCGACGGCCTGCACTTCACGCCGGCCATGAGCGCCCGCGCCCTCATGGACGACCGGCTCAAGATCGTCGAGATTCCCATGACGTACGAAGAGCGCGTGGGCGAGTCGAAGCTTCACGTCCTCAAGGACGGCGTGCGTTTCCTTCGCACCATTCTGGAGATGACGCTCGTCTGGCGGCCCGGCCGGGTGCTGGCCGGCGGCGCCGTCGGCTGCCTGTTGCTGATGGTGCTTTTTGCGATGTACCCCGTGGAGATGTGGGTCGGCCAGGGCCGGCTGGAAGAGGACATGATCTATCGGCTGCTGTTCTGCTCGCTGCTGGGGATGGTGGGCGTGTCGCTGGCCGCCGCCTGGCAGATTTCCGAGCAGCTTCACGCCTTTCATCGCGACCCCGCTCGTACCCGGACGTTGGCCGGCACGCTCGCCCGCCGCGCGTTTTCCGTGACCGGGCTGGGCGTGGCGGCGGTCGTCGCGGTTCCCATGCTGATCTGGCTGGTCGGTCCCGGGCTGTGGACGTGGGCGACGCAGGGGCAGGTCTTCATCCACTGGTCGCGCGTCGTGCTGGCGGGCCTGGTCGTTTTTACGTTGTGCCAGATCGGTGTCACCGGCATGGTCCTGAACCTCATCGACCTCCACGCCCGCCGCCTGGCGGCCGTCCCCCGCGTTCGGATCCCCACGCCGTCTGCCTCTGGAACCGGCCTTCCAGCCGGGTTTTCTCCAGCGAGTTCCGCCCCCGGCATTGCGGCCGCCGAATCTCGTCCGGCCCCGGTCGCGCCCATCCCCGACCGCGAACTCATCCTGACCTGACTGCATCTTCGCAGCAGGCGGGGTTTGGCCACGGTGCGTTTCGCGTAACTCCGGGATCCCAGTTTCCGCCCGTGAGCTTCCGCCGTCGCAACGCACGCGCCGGGAACCTGCCGGGCGAATTGCGAATTGCGAATGACGAATTGCGAATCGCGGTGCGCCGAGATTACCAATGGCAAGCGGCGGGAACTGCGCCACTGCTTCTTGAGCAGTGCCCGTCCCTCGCGTGCCACTACGCCTTGAGCAGTATCCGTCCCTCACGCCACTGCTCTCGCGCAATGCCTATTCTCCGCCCTTCGCCCCAGGCCCGTTCACGGGCCTTTCCCGCCGCAGGCGGGCTCGTAGGCCGGCCGTTTGCAGCCGGTTGATCGTTCGCCGCCGCGACATTCCCCTTTTTTTCCGGCACCCCGTTTCAACGGGGTGCGGCGATGCCATTCGCGTCACCGGCCCATTCCAGCCGGGTCAGGCCGCCGTACACGGCGGGCGTTTCCACCTGCCGCATGCCCGAAGCCAGAGTGGTCTGGCGGGCGTCCACGGCACCTTGATCGGCCTGCGAGAAAAGTCAGAGATTCCGATAACTGCGCGCTGCCCGCCAACTGGAGTGCCACCGCCGCTCGTCCGATAGCACCGACATGACCTCGTCTGGCGTGATTGCAGACCCGCCGATCCTGGCGGAGGCCCAAGAGCGGGCGGCCGGTGTCGATTTGCCGCCGGCGTCAGCGGCCGCGTGGAACGTCCACACGTCGCTCGAAGTGCTGGAGGCGCTCTACAACTACAACCACTGGCTTTTCAACCGCGTCCGGCCGTTTATCCGCGGTGACGTGTGCGAGATCGGAAGCGGCACGGGCAAGATCACACGGTTCCTGCTGAGCAACCGGCGGGTCGTGGGCGTGGAGCCGTTCGAGCAATCGCTGCGCGTGGCAAGGGAGCGGTTCAAAGCCCATCTGAACGTCCGGTTCGTACGGGCGACGCTGCAAAGCTGTCCGAACGAGGCCGTGCCCGCCGGGACGTTTGACAGCGTGGTCTGTCTGAATGTGCTCGAACACATCGAGGACGACGTGCACAGCCTGGCCATCATGCGCAGGCTCAGCAAGCCACGCGGCCGGGTGGTGATTCTGGTGCCGGCGCACATGAGCCTGTACGGGCAGCTTGACGTATCGTTCGGCCACTATCGGCGTTACAACCGGCGATCGCTTGGCCGGGCGTTCGCGGCGGCCGGGCTGCACGTCACGCACAGTTGGTACATGAACGCCGTCGGATACTTCGGCTGGCTGTGGAACGCGCGGATTCGCCGACGGCGCGAGATTCCGCTCGCCTCAGCACGCTTCTTCAACCGGCTGGTGCCGTTCGTCGATGCCTTCGAGCGCGTGGTGCCGGTGCCGTTCGGACAGTCACTGGTCATGATCGGGACGCCGGAACCGGACGAACGATGACGCAGCGGGCATGCACGGATCGCCCCGCCGCGCTGCCGGGGGACAACGCCGGTTGACCCGGGGTGATTACGCCCCCCTCCACGCCCACGCACCCAAACGGCCACTGCTCGGCACCGCTCGGCCGAGAATCCCTTCTCGGTCCGGCAAGCCTGAAGCTGGATGGCGTGCGGGAGCTACTCGTCGGTGGGTGATGGGTCGAGCGGAACGGCCTCCGTGGCGGCGTCCGGCAGCGGGTCGGCCGGCGGGTCTGCTTTCGGCAGCACGTTCTCGAAGCGTTCGAGCAGAGCGTTCAGATGGCCAAAGAGCGCGTCGCGCTCGCCTTCGGCGTATGCCCAGCGGGTGCGCGCCTGGGCCTCGCGGTTCTCGGCATCCTTGAGTTGAGTGCGGGTGTGGTCCAGCTCTTCGGTGAGCCGTCGAACCTCGGCGTTCAGGGCTGAAGACGTCTGTGTGCTGGCGGATGCGTTACGGTGCAGGGCGTCGAGTTCCGCCTGCTTGCGCTCGACCAGGCGCATCTGCTGGTCCAACCGGGCCCGTTGGCCCGAAAGCTCCGCCGACAGCGACGTCCGCTCCTGACGCAGGGCGGCCACCTGTCCGCCCTGTTTGTGCAGGGCATAGCCTGCACCCGCCACCGTGACGATCCAGAGCAGCCAGGCCAGGGCCGCGATCCGCCGTGCACGCCGGGTTTCCGCGCGCATCTCCGCGTGCACCGCGCGGCAGATCTGCTCCGGCGCCGGCGACGCGTCGGGCAACGCGCGTGACGTCCGGCTCCACTCGCTCACCAGGCGAGAGAAGGACCCGACATCACGCGGACGGTCATGTGTGGGCGGTCTCATCGTTTGGCCCCTGCACTCGACCGTGTTATCGGCCCCTGCCGATGCCCGGTTTAGCTCCGAATTTCCACCCCCGCCTCCTTCCCCCAGCCTCGAAGAGGCGTAAGGGTGTAGTCCCGGCGCCGCCGGGACGTGAGCCACTGGAAACCCGCGCCCCAGACCAAGTAAGCCCCAACGGGATGACACTCCCCGGCCCGCGCGCACCCTGCCCCCTCCTCTTCCTCCTCGAACTTCACCGCCTGCTCACAACAATCGCAATGTCAGATGTCCCGTTCATCGTCCCCTTCCATCAGGGCCGTAGGCCCGCCCGAGCACAGCCCGCGGTTTCAACCGCGGGTCCGCGCGTCCCACCCCAACCCCCCGGTCCTGTAGGGACCGGATGAGCTTCGTTCTCCAGTCATAGCCCCGTTCACGGACCTTCCCCGCCGCCCCCGCCTCCTGCCCCCGCCCAACCGCACCCCGTCCACTCACACCGGCCAAATCGTCTCGGTGTAGACCACCGAGTGCTTACGGGGCTGGCGCCCCGCCGGTATTTCGTCATCCACGTTGGCCGGGAATCACGCGTCACATTCATAAGCCTTGCGGGGCGTTCGCTTGCGGGCCCCGATTGCATGACCGCCCGTGATTATGCCTTCTTATGCCGCAGAAGACGGGTTGCCCAGTTTGCCTGGGTGGCCGGTCTTGCCCGAAATTTCGGGGCTGAAAGGTGAAATGTCGGGGGTTGGAGGGCAGATGCTCGGGCAAGAAGTCAAAAGAAGCGGGGAAGCAAGGCACGAAGGCACGTAGGCACGAAGGCACGAAGGGGAATGGGAAAGATGCGCGGAGTTGGGAAGCTTTGGGTGTTCGCTGCTGGGCGTGGGGGAGCGAGGCCGCCTGCGGCGGCCAAAGCAAAAACAGGAGGAAGGCACCCGCCGCGGCGGGCAGGCTCCGGGAAGGACGCCGGCGGTGGCCGGCGAGGAGTGCTTGAGGCGCGGGCTGCGCGCGCAGAGCGGTGAACGACCTGGGCCGGCAATGGACGGCCGGGGGGAACAACACGACGAACAGCACGCCCGGCCAAACACCACCGAAACGCTAGTGCCACAGGGAGGACACTATCCATAATAGGTGACTGTTCCTCACGTAGATGCAATTCACCGAGCGCTTACCCTCAATGGTCGGAAGCCCCAGAGTCTTTGAACCACATCAGACGTCCTCGATCCCTTCAAATTCCGGCCACCAGCCGCCCGTCACCCATTACCATCAACTTCAAGTCGTCTACCTGCGTGACGCCCTCGGCCTGCATCTCATTGAAGCGCACTTTGCTGACCCAGATCGGGCCAGACAGCTTCGCGCGAACTTCGAGTGGGCACTGGGTAAGCATGTCCGCGATCTTCTTCGCGTAGCTCCGAAGCAGCTTCGAACTCGCTGGGGCGGCGTAGTAGTGCGATGCGGTCAGTGCGATGGCATCGGCCACTTCTGAAGCGTCGTCGGGTAGCGACCCCTGCCGTGCATTATCAACACCCGCGAACAGCGCCGCAGCGAACATCGAGTACTGGTCGTTCTCCCGCTTGAGGAATGGCAAAATGTCCTCGACCCGCTCATGTCGCGCGAACACAGCGACCAAGTCTCGGATGTCGCCCTCGAACGAACCGGCGTTCAGAAAGTCGTCCTCACGCTGCCAGAAGCTGTAGAACTTGGCGGGGATGCAGTCTGGCCCGAGGCACAGGGTCCCAGCAGCAGCCAGTTCAGTCTTGATCGTGGTCCACGCTGCCATCTGCGTGTAGATGATGTCGAGGTTTGGCGGGAAATCGACATCCTCGGTCGCGGGCAGGAAGATCGAAATCTCCGTGTCGCCGCCGATGTAGTGGTCCCAAGCTGCGAACCACAACAGCCGGCGAGAGACAACACGCGCTGGTTGGCCCGTCGTGCCCAAACCCAGCGCCGCGATTTCTTCGAGTGCTTGCTGTGCGTCGGTGAGCACATTCGTGATGGGGCTGATGGGTGCGTCGTAATTGGGATCGTGCTTGGCCTTGTTGTATGCAAGCCGCAACGCGTGCAATGCGTCTCGCGAGTCTGCCGACGCGCCTAGCGGTTCCAGACTGTTGATCAACCGCTGGAAGTTCCACCGGTTATGCGCCCCGGCGTAGACGTGATCCTTCAGGAATACCTCGACCGAGGCCCCAACATCCTTCAGGAAGGCCTTGTAGTCCTCCGGGGAGTGATCGCGTCCTGCAAGTGCGACCGCTTCTCGCCGCGTCTTGTCCGTAATGTAGATGATCTCGTCAGCGTTGGTCTTCATCATGCCGCTACCACCATCGTGTTGGTTCCAGCCGTCACATCCACGAGATACGCTGCTGCATTTCCTGGACGATCTTCAGCGCTGGATCCCAGCGTTCCGGCTTTCCGCCAAAGAAACCGATCTTAAACAATCCCCAATCGTTTCCGGCAGACTGCCGCTCGTTGATGATCTCTGCAAGGACCGATCCCTCCAGAAATCGGCCACATCGGTACATGAATGCGCCAGGTATTGCCCAGCTCGTTGTGTCCGCTGACCAGAATGACTGAACTGCTTCGAAGCGATCAAATGCCCGTTCGTATGTCTCGTCATCCGGCAGGAACTCTCGAAGGGGTTCTCGGAGAACGCGATGCAGCCTCACTGAGCGAGCGATCTTCATCTTCTCCAAGCCTGGGACAACCTTGAAGACATCCGGTTTCAATGCGTCGAATAGCCCCGTCACCAGATCCTCGGACCGTCCGTTGTCCCGGACCTTTGGCTTGTTCAGAAGCGCAAAGAGCGTCTCGTAGTGATCGCCGGCAATCGCGGTGATTCCTCCGGCATAGAGCAGCAACAGCGCTGGGTATGCACGAAGTCCTTGCATCGTGTTGTTCCAAGCTTGGGGACGAGTGGGATTCGCCAAACGGTTGATTGCCTCGACCCACAAACAGGCGTGCTCTTTCCCGCCCCAATAGCAGCCAGTGGCCGTGACGGCAACCGCTGTTGCCGAGATTGCCTCAAAGTCGGCGATCCGAGCCGCCACATCCTCGTTCTGAAAGCTCCCGGTCACAGGGTAATATGCCGTGCTCGTCTGCTGGACGATCCGTTCGACATCCTGCATCAGGAGATCATGAAGTTGAATGCGGTACCTGGTTTCGCCTAGGTACTTTTTGGCTTGAGCCACGGCAACTTTGGCGGACAGGGGATGTGGCTGGTCGACCTGCGAAAGCGCTTCAATCTTCGCCGCCAGTTCTGGGAAGAAATGGTCAGCGCTCTCTATGCTCAGGACTTCGGCCGCTCTGCAGTTAACAAGCTCCTTGGCGGCCGGGTTGAGCGGTCCCTTGATTGCCCAATAGGTCGTGAATCTCCGGCTCTTGCATCGCTCAAATGCCCGCCTCAGCGCAGTGTCCCATTCTCCCGACCATCCACAGGTGACCACGCCAAACTCGTCCAGTACCCGGTCAAGCAGGCCATCAACGCGAGGGTCATATTGATCAAGTTCGACCGGAGTGTTCTTTGTCCGGAGGTCACGGTAGTCGCCATGCAGTTTGACCAGCGTACACTTGCTGTGGACCAACGGCATAGCTCCTTCCACCGCGTCAGGACTGCTTATGACCGTCGGGGCAACACCGATTGCGTCCAATGCCTGTTCCATCAGACGGTCGAAATTCGTCGTGAAGATCACCTTCACATGGGCACTCTTCACGAGACGAGCTAACGCATGATGAGCTGGCGTCGGGATCTTGAGGCCTTGCTCTCGCTCGTCGTCCGTTGGCTCAAAATAGCCCTGGAGCAAATGGCTTCGCTCGGCTTGGGACTTTGCGACCGAATCCAGAAGTCCGCTGTAAGTCGGTTGTTGCCCGCACTTGGCCGTGAACCACGCCTCGGGGTCGGGCTCGCAGTCCTCACCTGTGAGTTGGGCCAATCGGCGGATGAGGTCAAGCACCACCTCCCAACCGGTCGGAATGCCTGCCGATCGCGAAACACCTGAGCCCAACAAGACTGCGTATGTGCCGGGGTGGGCATGCATGGAAAGCGCCAGCGACAGGAGCGGATCGATCATGCCGTACCCCCGCATTCCAGCGTGTTGTACCGCATCCATTTCCTGACAAGATAGCACATTCTCAGCATCATGCCGTATTTGGATAACGGGGACAGTCACCTGTTCCGCCGGAGAACGGCAAGCCTCTGTCACCTTCGCCCCCGGCCGCTCCTCCCCGACTATCCCTCCCATTCTCTTCGTCCTGACGCTCCGCCAAGCCGTCCGAAGTGCGCCTCCCGGCGCGCCGGGGCCGCCCATCGCCGTCCTGCCACCGCCGCTCGTGGCTTCATTGTGCCACCATCCTCTCGCCTTGTGAAGGGTGTTCTCGCCCACCGTAGCGATCCCCCCCGCCCGGCGACCGAAACCAAGTGCTTCCCCTTAAGCATCTGTCGCAGCCGACCCACGCGCCACGGCGACCCACCGCAAGGGATGGCCGCGTGCTTCATCTCCGCCGCTTTCAGTCGTCCCGTGCGGGACTGGGATCTGGGTGGGGCGAGCGAAACCGGCCACCCACTGGAGAACAAGAGACTCGAGACTGGAGACTGGAAGGGATAGTCCGCGAGGCGGGCCCACCAGTCTGACCGTAGGC
>JAFGJQ010000074.1 GCA_016929015.1 Phycisphaerae bacterium
GCACGTCCGGGTTGGCGAACAGGTCCACGTAGCGGCGGCGATACCGCAGCTCCACGTCGGTCAGACCGTGCCATTTCTCCGGCGGCGGCAGCAGGGACTTCGTCTGCAGTACAAACCCGTCCGCCCAGACCGTCAATTCACCGGTCTTGGTCAGGCCCAGGAACCCGTCCACGGCGATGATGTCGCCCAGATCCAGCAGCTTGATCACCGGCCAGGACTCGGCCAGCGCCTTCTTCGACAGCCCAACCTGAATCCGCCCGCCGCCGTCCTGAACGGTCAAAAAGACCAGGCTTCCCATCACCCGCTGGAGCATCACCCGGCCCGCCACGCGGGCACGCGCGCCCTCCGCCGATTCCCCGGGCCCCAGGCCCAGCCCCTCGCCCTTCGTCCGAACCGACGCAATCGGCTCGACGTCCGGCAATCGCCGTCCGTACGGGTCAACATTCAACTCGCGCAGCTTCTCCAGCTTGCGAAGGCGGTCTTCTTTCAGTCGGTGATCCAAGGTTTTCCTCGCCTGAAGCCGGTGGCGCACCGGCGGGCCGGATGGTAGCACGCCCGATAGGTCCGATCAACGCCGCCGGCCATCGACCGTCGGCAACAAGGAACGCGGATCGCCGATCAGCACCTCTGCCTGGTCCACGAGGATCGCAAATGCCGCCCGCTCCCCCGGGGCAAAAACCGGTCGACCGAACGTGCTCAGCGCCCGTTCGACCGCAAAGGCCAGACCCTCAAACGTGTCATAGCTGTGCAGCCGGCGGTTGGCGACCCATTGGGCCAGCAGGGCGCGCGTGACGGACACGTCCACGCCATAGCCGTCACACACCGTGGGCAGCACGTCGCTGTCGTGCAACCGACGGATGGCGTCGTAGCAGGCCTGGGCCCCGGCCGGATCGGCCCGGACCAACAGGCGATCGAGCAACAATTCCGCCGCCACGTGCGGCAGCAGCCATCGCGTCCAGTGGTCCGCCAGGAGGGGAACCTCCCGCCGCGTAAAGGTTGTCAGAGCCTGCATCAGAGACACGAAGGGAACGCTTCCGTGGAAGGCCGCATCCGCTTGTACATGACAACGGATCCCCTCCGCCAGATCGGCCAGAGGTTCCTGCTGATGGCCGGCCGCGTCCGTTCCGTTCCACGGCGCGGGCCGGTGAGTTCGCCGGGCCCCGGCGTACCGGATCAGGTCCGGCAGGATGCTCCCTGCCGTCAGCAGCGGCCGATCCATCGGCAGAACCAATGTGGCATGTGCAAAGTAGTTCATGGACCCGTCGGAGGTCACCGGCCGCCGGCGGCTTGTTAGCCGTCGGGGCACGATGGAGTCCGTCGCCCGGCTGATCCCCCTGCTTATACGTCGAGGTTCTTCACGTAAACCGCGTTGTCCTCGATGAAGCGGCGCCGTTGCTCGACGCCCTCCCCCATGAGCAGGGTGAACATCCGATCCGCCTCCCGGACGTCAATGTCATACTGCTCGCTGTCGTCCGGATCGTCGCTGACGCGGACCCGCAGGAGCGTGCGGTTGGCCGGATTCATCGTGGTTTCCCACAGATCCTCCGCGTCCATCTCGCCGAGGCCCTTGAAGCGCTTGATATTCAGCCCGCCGGCCCCCAGATCCCGGATGGCCTGACCGATCTGCGAGAGGTTGTCCAGCTCCACCTCCGGCTTGTCGCCGTGGCGCAGAATGAACTTGGCCGGGGGCAATTCTCCGGTGACCAGTTCCTCGCGTTCGAGGAACCAGTCGGCGATGTCCAGGCCCAGGTCCGCCAGCTCGCGGATTCGGGCGTCCAGCGCCCGGCACTCGCGCAGCTCGTATCGCACGATGCGCCGCGCCGGCGCCGCGCCCTCGCCGTTTCCATTCGAGGCGTCGTCCACGACGCGAAGGTGCCGCGCCTCGACGATCTCCACCGTGCCCACCTCTTCCGCCAGTTGCTGCCGGAACGCCATCAGCTCCTCCTCGTTGTGGAAGAACCGGCTTTCCATCTCCGGCCGGCCGGGCGTCTGAATCCGGGCGAGAATGGCCGGCACGCCGCGTTGTGGATCGCGCTGGTTGCAGATCAGGTCGCGGAAGTCGATGCCGCGGCGGGCCAGGATGCGCGCTTTTCCCACGATGCGATCCAGCAGCCCGTGCGCGTCGGCCAGGGCCGGGCCTTCAATCGTGCGTTCACCCTGGGAATCACGGACGATCAGCGCGGTTCCCTCCCGTCCGAGCTGGGACAGTTTGTCGTGCAGGCGCTGCTCGTTGAGCACGTACTCCACGTGCTTGCCCTTACGGATCTGGTAGAGCGGGGGCTGGGCGATGTACACCTTGCCCGACTCGATCAGCGCTCGCATGTGCCGGAACAGGAACGTCAGCAGCAGGGTGCGTATGTGGCTTCCGTCCACGTCCGCGTCGGTCATGATGATGAGCTTGTCGTACCGGCGTTTCTGAAGGTCGAAATCGTCCTGCCCGATGCCGCACCCCACGGCGTAGATGATGTTCTTGATCTCCTCGTGCGACAGCATCTTGTCGATGCGGGCCCGCTCCACGTTGAGGATTTTGCCGCGCAGGGCCAGGATGGCCTGGGTCATCGAGTCGCGGCCCTGCTTGGCGCTGCCGCCGGCCGAGTCCCCTTCCACCAGGTAGAGTTCCGTCTCCTCCACCGTCTTGCTTCGGCAGTCGGAGAGCTTGCCGGGCAGTCCCGCGCCGCTCATGGCGCTCTTGCGGGCCAGATCGCGCGCCTTGCGGGCGGCCTCCCGGGCCTGGGCGGCCTGGATGCCCTTCTGCACGATCCGCTTGGCGTCGGCGGGGTTCTCCTCCAGAAAATTGCGGAGTTGCTCGTTCACCGTCTGCTGGACGAAGGTCTCCACCTCCGGGTTCAGCAGCCGGACTTTCGTCTGCGACTCGAACTGCGGGTCCGGCACCTTCACCGACACGACGGCCGTGAGGCCCTCGCGCCAGTCCTCGCCCGCCGGCGTCAGGTCGCCCTTGAGCAGCCCTGCCTTGCGGGCGTAGGCGTTTGCCACGCGCGTCAGCGCGCTGCGAAACGCCGAGAGGTGCATGCCCCCGTCAATGTTCTTGATGTTGTTGGCAAAGCAGACCGTGTTCTCGGTGAAGCTGTCCGTGTATTGAAGGGCAATCTCGCAGCCCAACCCCTGCTCCTCGTCGGTGGCCGCCAGCCGAATGACGCTGGAGTGCAGGGGCTCGGCCCCCTCGGACAGATGCTGCACGAATTCGCGAATGCCGTCGCGGAAGCAGAAGTCGAACTCCTTGTCCGAGCGCTCGTCCACCACCTGAATGCGAAGGCCCTCGTTCAGGTACGCCAGCTCGCGGAATCGCGCCACCAACGGATCCAGCCGGAACGCCGTATCCGGGAAGATCAGCGGGTCCGGCTTGAACTCGACGCGCGTGCCCGATCCGGGGGTGTTCTCGGCCACCACGCGCAGCGGTTTGGCCGTCTCCCCGCGCTCAAATCGCATGGTGTACGTCTTGCCGCCGCGCTTCACCTCCACTTCGAGCCACTCGCTCAGCGCGTTTACCACGCTCACGCCCACTCCGTGCAGTCCGCCAGACACCCGGTACGCCTTGTGGTCAAACTTGCCGCCGGCGTGCAGCACGGTCATCACGATTTCCAGGGCCGGACGTCCGTTGAGCCGGGGATTCTCCATCTCCTTCGGCTCAACGGGAATGCCCCGCCCGTTGTCGATGACGGCGCAGGTGCCCTCCGTGGTGAACTTCACGAGGATCTGGTTGCAGAACCCCGCCATCGCCTCGTCGATCGCGTTGTCGATGACCTCGTACACCAGGTGGTGCAGCCCGGACAGCCCGGTCCCGCCGATGTACATCGCCGGCCGGTGCCGCACGGCGCTCAGCCCCTCCAGCACGGTAATGCTGTCGGCACCATACCCGCCATCGGACCCCGGCCCGTTCGATTCCGGCGCAGCAGGGCCGGCGTTCGCAGCGCGAACCTCCTCCTCCAGCCGCACGGGCAGATTACTTGTCGATTCCGTACTCACGCTCTGCTCGATCCTTCTTCCTTATCCACCCTCTCGCCAACGGGCCCGGCGAAGGAGTCGTCGCCGTCTCCCACCTCAAAACGGAGGCGCCGGGCCTTGAACGACCGACACGTCTGCACCAGATGGCTCCGCAGCTTGGTCAGCCAGAGCAATCGCATTGCCTCACGCGCTGGTGCCGACCTCGCCAGGATCACGACCTCGGCCCCCTTGATCTCCCCCAGCGTGCACAAACTGCGGAACTCGTCATCCACGAACGCCGCAATGGCCTCGCGCACGGCCCGGCGTTCCTCCAACGCCTTCTTCCGATCCGGCAGACACGCACTCACCGGGACCGCCTTGTCTCGCGGCTGCCGGTTCCGCACAATCCAACCCAACGTCCGGCCGTCCGGTTCCATCCCCCACGAATCCCTCTGCACCCGCCGCTAGGACAGGTTCAACGGCATGACAACGTACAGCATATTCGGGCCGCAACGAAGAATCCCCGGCCGATTGGACGCCTTCAGCTCCAGCGTGACCCGGTCTGACTCCACGACCTTCAGCGCGTCCACCAGGAACACCGGGTTAAACCCGATGTCCAGCGGCTCTCCCTGAAAAGCCGCCAACATGCGGACCACCGCCTCCCCCTCTTCCGGCGCCCGCCCGGTCAGGACGAGTTCATCGCCCTGGAACGACAGCTTCACACTTCGCGATTCATCGTTGGTCAGCAGGGCAGCTCGCCGGATGGCGCTGAGGAACTCCGCCGTGTTCAAATCCGCCTGCTTATCACTGTCCGTCGGGATCACGTCGCGATAGTTGGGGAACTGCCCCTCGACCAGGGCGGAGGTCACCGTCGCCCGGCTGGAACGGAGCACGACCTGGTTCTCGTTCTCGGTCACGCTGATTCCGACGTCTCCCTCCGCCTCCCCCACAATCCGCATGAAGAGGTTCAGCGCCTTGATGGGGATGATGGCCCGAAGCGAGCGGTCGGTGGTCGTCTTGGGCTTGCCTTCCGCGTGAGACAGACGCCGGCCGTCGGTGGCCGTCAGGGACAGATGCCCCTTCTGCAACTCCCACAGGACGCCGTTGATCGCATACCGGCTTGTTTCCCGCGCCGCGGCGAAGGCCGTCCAGCCCACCAGCCGCCGCAGCTCCCCCGTCTCCAGTTCAAAGTCCGCCGGACCGCCCCCCGAAGGGACCGGGGGAAACTCCCGCGTGTCCTGTTGATAGATCTGGAAATGGCTGTCCTGCCCGCGCACGTGGCACAGCCCCTCGCCGGTCTCCAGCAACAGGGTTTCATCCCCCGACTCCCGAACGATTTGCGAGAGCTTGTCGGCGGAGACCAGGATGTCTCCCTTCTCCTCCACCTCCACCTGGGTCACGGTGAAGGAAACGCTCATCTCCAGGTCGGTCGCCTTCAGCACGCAGCAGTCGCCTTGTGCCTCCATGAGCACGCACTGAAGAATCGGCTTGGGAGTTCGAGAGGTCGTCACACCGCTGACCGCCGCGAGCCCCTCCGCAAGTTCATGGCGATTGACACGCAGTTTCATGCGGAACTCTCTGTTGTTGATCCCCCTTCTGGGGAATGGAAGTAGAAAAAAACAGTATCCGTCTTATGGCCTGTGAGAAGCGTCACTTCCGCCGGGCACAAATCCGTAACCTACTAGTATACCGGCGTTTCCACGATCTGCCAGCCTGCCTGCATTGGTGACAGACCTGTAACGGCTTTTCAGAGATCTCACGGTCTTGCTCAGGCGTCTGATGGTTCACTGCACGACTCAACAGAATCGTGGCCGGACTATGCGCAAACCTCACATCACTTGTGCCCGGGCGCATGAGCCGTGCCGGCCGGCCGACGCTGCAGGACCCGGGTGATTTCCTGGAGAGCATCGTCGAGCTTGGTTTCGTCTGCCCGCAATGTTCCGATCAGGCGGCTGGCGTGCAACACGGTGGTGTGATCGCGTCCGCCGAAATACGCCCCGATTTCCTCCAGGCTGTGAGAGGTCAGCTCGCGAGCCAGATACATGCACACCTGGCGGGGCCGGGCGATGGACTTGTGTCGCTTGCGCCCCTGAATGTCGCCCAGGCGGACATTGTACCACGCCGTGACGGCCTGCAGGATGTCCTGGATCGTGATGGAGGACGGGGCTTCCCGCTTGCCAAGGGCCTCGTACGCCACCGCCATGTCAATCTGGCCGCCCTTCATCTGGCTCATGGCGTCGATTTTGACCAGGGCGCCCTCCAACTCGCGAATGTTACTGTCCACTCGCGAGGCGATGAACCGCACCACGTCTTCCGGCACCTCGATGCACCGGACCTTGGCCTTCTTGCGGATGATGGCCATCCGCGTCTCCAGGCACGGCGCGTCGATCCGGGCGACCAGCCCGGAGTTGAACCGGCTGACCAAACGCTCCTCCAGGCTGGGAATCTCCGAGGGGGAGCAGTCGGCCGACAAAACGATCTGCCGCTGGCCCTGGTGCAGTGTGTTGAACGTGTGAAAAAACTCTTCCTGGCTGCGTTCCCGCTCGGCTAGAAACTGGATGTCATCAATCACCAGAGCATCCACATGGCGATAACGATAGCGGAATCGGTTTAACGCGCCCCGCTCCACCGCCTCGATGAAGTGATTGATGAATGTTTCACAGGAAATGTACAGGGCCTGCAGTTGCTCCGGCCGCTCTTGGACCCCGTGGCAGATGGCCTGCAGCAGATGAGTCTTACCCAACCCCACATTCCCGTGGACAAACAGTGGGTTGTACGCCCGGCCGGGGCTTTCTGCCGCTGCAACGGCCGCGGCGTGGGCCAGTCGGTTGCAGGGACCGATGACGAAGTTTTCAAAGACGTAGTCTGAGTTCAGGGCCAGACCGCCGTCCTCACGGACAAACGAGGGGGTCCGCCCATATTCATCTTCCAGTTCCTCCGTGCTGCTCGAGCCGAAGGCCACGCTGACCAGCCGGCCCGTGGCGGCTTGGGTCGCTTCGGCGAACGGGCGGGCGCAGTGCTGTTTCAGGTATCGCATCTGAGCAGGATTGCTCGCAGTGACGGTTAACACGCCATTGCTCAGGCCGCCGGGCTCCAGGTGAACGAACCAGCCCCGTACGAGGTCCGGATGATTCAGCCGCACATGAGCCATGATGTCCGTCCACAGGGACGCACCGATGGTTGTCATTGTCTCCACAAACACCCTGAACGACCTCGCACGTGAGCGGTGGACCGCGCAGTGCGCCCGCTCTCCGTGAGGTCAGTATGTAACACTTTACTACATCGCAAGTTACACTATAGACACGTTCGCCGTAGCGACGTGGACCGTATTGTACCATGAACCGTTATTTTCGCCATCCCCAAAAGAAAATCACAGCTTGTACACACCGTGGGGCGGTCGGTGTGGTCTCCCGGTGCGCAGCGTGGGATTGGCCGGGCGGCCGAGCTACGCTGATGCGTTTTCCACCTGTGAGCCGACCTAGGGGGAGTAGGTGGCTTGATGGAACGAGCGGCACCGCTACGATGGCGGTGAACGGAGGTTAACTGCCCAGCGAATTGGCCAGGACGGCAGCGATGAGACAGACCGGAGCGTCGTCCCCGGCGGCCGGGGAGTCCCAACTGACTCTCTCGTTTTCAGACGGCCGGCCGGGGTTGTCCCCAACGGAAACTGTGAAAAGAGCCCCAAAACCCAAACCGGCGGCGGCCAAGACGCGCCCCGGCCGCACGCGCGGCCTGTCCGCCGAGGACATGGCCAGGCAACAGCGAGAGATATCCGTCTCGGAGTTTTTCGCGAAGAACCGCCATCTGCTCGGATTCGACAACAAGCGTAAGGCCATGCTGACCACCGTGAAAGAAGCGGTGGACAACAGCCTTGATGCCTGTGAAGAGGCTGGCATTCTGCCGGACATCTGGATTGAGGTTTCCCAGCTTACCGAAGACCGTTTTTGCGTCTGCGTACGCGACAACGGGCCAGGAATCGTGAAACAACAGATTCCCAATATCTTTGGCAAGCTGCTTTATGGTTCGAAATTTCATAGACTTAAGATGGCTCGGGGGCAGCAGGGAATTGGCATCAGCGCCGCGGGGATGTACGGGCTGCTGACCACGGGCAAGCCCATCAGCATCATCAGTAGGATCGCGGGCAAGAAGGACGCCCACCATTACAAGCTGGCCATCGACACCAAGAAGAACAAGCCGGACATCATCCATGACGACGCGGTGGAGGTGGATTGGGAGCACGGCACCCGCGTCGAGATCGAGCTGGAGGCCAGCTACGCCAAGGGCCGCCAGAGCGTGGACGAGTACGTCGAGCAGACGGCCATCGCGAACCCGCACGGGAGTTTTGCGTACCAACTGCCCACGGGCGAGGTCCGGGAGTACCCACGCAGCGTACACGAACTGCCGCCGGCCCCCCGCGAGATCAAGCCCCATCCGTACGGCATCGAGCTGGGCACGCTCATGAAGATGCTGAAGGAGACGGAGTGTCAGCAG
Organism: Phycisphaerae bacterium; assembly: GCA_016929015.1. Taxonomy (GTDB): domain Bacteria; phylum Planctomycetota; class Phycisphaerae; order UBA1845; family UBA1845; genus JAFGJQ01. The sequence continues at coordinate 8,434 of JAFGJQ010000074.1, forward strand.
GTGGGGGCGTTTCTCCAGACGGAGTTCTCCCGGGTCAGCCCGACCATCTCCAGGTCCGTCTGTGATACCGCCGGCCTCACGCCGCGCACCTGGGTGAAGACGGTCGACCCCCAGACGGCCGAGAAGCTCTTCAACGCCCTGCAGAAAACGCGCATCATGGCGCCGGCCACCAACTGCCTGGCCCCGATCGGGGCGGAGGCGATCCTGGCCGGCCTGCTGAAGGGGATCAAGGCGGAGTTCTACACCGCGACCACCCGGCCCCCGGCCGTCTACCGCGGTAACCCGTTCCAGATTGAGGTCGGCATTGCCTACGGCGGGGAACTCGGCGGGGACTGGCTCCGCAGCGACAAGAGCAACGGCGACGCGTCGGCCCCGCCGGAGACCCGCGTGCTCCGCTTCGCCAACCGCGTGCCGCTGCTCTACCAGCAGAGCGGGTGCAGCATGTACCGATCTGTCGTGGAGACCGGCTGGAACAAGTACGGCCTGTCCCAATCGCGCGGCTCGCTGCCCGCGGCGCCGATGGTTGTGCTGGTGCACATGGCCAGTGTCTGGGTGCCGTTCACGTCGGAGTCGAAGGAGGCCATTGCCGACTACGACGAGATTCGCAAAGAGATCAAGCTGGCGATTGCCGAGTGCGGGCGGCGGCTGGGCGTCCTGCTGAGGCGTAAGCGGACGAAGGTGGCGTATGCCCGCCGGCGTGATGTGTTTACACGCTACATTGATGAGGTGGTCAACGCCGTCGGCGAGATGACCCGCGTGAACCGGACCGAGTTTCGCGGACACTTGCTGAAGCTGTCCGAACGGTACACCGCGGCGGCGGACATGGATTTTGACGATCACGGGAAAGTGATTCGCAAGTCTGCCGAGCCGGGCCTGGCGGACACGGTTGTGGTGGATCGAAGCGATGACGGCGAGCCGGACGAGCCGGAACAGGGCGTTCTGTTTGAGGATGAGGCGCCCCCGCCGCCGACAAGAAAGCCCGCCCGCCCGAGGCGCAAGAAATAGGGTCCGCCATGCGGACCAGAAGTCCCGAATATGCCCAAGACTCCGAAGAAACCCAAAGCATCCGCATCAGCCGCCACGCCATCGCCTCGCCGTGCCAAGCGCGACGGGCAGGCCACGCAGGCCAGGCTTGCCAAGCTGGCCGACGCCGTTGTTGCCCTGGCGGAGAAGCAGAAGGACCCGTTTGTGGACATCCCCATTCGGGCCCTGAGCAACGTCAGCTTCAACGAGAAGACCCGCTACATCGAGATGGGCGACAAGACCCAGCGGCGGAATTTCTTCAACTACGGGCAGGCCAAGCGGTTCATGCAGACCGTGCTGGTTGCGTCCAAGTGCAAGCAACTGGTGGACGAGGACAAGACGGCCAGCATTCGTCAGATTTACTACCTGGCCAAGCACACCATCAAGGGCACCAACGAGAAGACGTTCGACGACCAGGACGAGTCCGACCCGGTCCTGGAGGACCTGGAAGTGGCGCTGGACTCCCTGCGGGAAGAGCTGCACATCTTCGCGAGCAATCGCGGCAACCTGGTGGGCCCGATCACGCTGGTGGACTCCGGCAACGAACTGGACTGCACCCGTATGGGCTCGGCCGGCTACGCCGTGCCCAGCATCGTCGAGCCGGACATCATCCAGTTCAAAAAGTGCAAGGCGAAGTTCATCCTGCACGTCGAAAAAGACACGGTGTGGCGCCGCTTCTACGAGGACCGCTTCTGGGAGAAGCACAACTGCATCGTTTCGCACGGCTCCGGCCAGCCTACCCGCGGGATGCGCCGGCTGCTCCACCGCATGCACAACGAGCTGAAGCTGCCGGTCTACGCGCTGCTCGATTGCGACCCGTGGGGGTACTACATCTACTCCGTCATCAAGCAGGGCTCGATCAACCTGGCCTATGAATCGCGGCGGATGGCCGTCCCCGAGGCGGTGTTCATCGGCGTTTCCGCGTTCGACTATGAGCGCTACGATCTGAGCGACGACGTGAAGCTGGGCCTGGACAGCGCCGATGTGAAGCGCTGCAAGCAGATCCTGGCGTACCCGTGGTTCGCGGGCAAACGCCCCTGGGAGAAGGAAATCAAGAAGCTCGTCCGCAACGGCTTCAAGATGGAAGTCGAGGCCCTCTGCAACAAATCGCTCAGCTTTGTTACGGAAGAATACGTCCCGGCCAAGCTGAAGGACAGAAAGCAGTGGCTGGATTGACGGACGCTCGTGCGCCGGGGCGGATCGTGCGATGATCGATGTCGCTTCCTTTTCGCATCTATCACCTGAAGCTGCCCGACATCGGAAAACGCGCCGGCCGGGCGCGCGAACGTTTGCGCCGAGCCCGCCTGGCGGCCGCCTCGGCGCATCCTGACTTTCAGAAGCGCCTGCCCCACCGGGCGATCGAACTGGCCTGCCTGCGTAAGCAGCGCCTGGGTGATCTTGGCGTTCGTCGTTTTCGCCGCAGCCTTCGGGACATCCTGTCTCCGCTTGCGCCCGGAACGGTCATTGTGGCCAACTACGGCCCGACGGACGACGAAGGGGTCGCGCCGCCCTTTCCCGTGCCCACCGACGTGCCCTTCGAACCCGCGGATTTGAACAGCGGGGACGGACCGAACCTCGTTGAGGTCAACTTGCGGGCCCAGGGTTTGTCAATAGACGACTGGATGAACTCGTTGGGTGACAAGGTACCGCCGCTGGAGATGTACGCACGCAGAAACCCCTCGGCGACATCGAAACCCCCGGAGTATTCCGATACGCGGAAAAGAGCATCGCAGAAACAAGGCGGCCTTGCACTCCTTCGGCGAGTTTGCGGTGCAGTCGGGCGTGTTGTGGGCTTGTTGATCCTGTTTGGTCTGATGCTGAGTCCTGTGTTGGTCATTGCCGGCTTGTTCTACTGGAATCCGCAATCCGGGTTTCTTTGTGTTTCCATCGGCGTGGTTCTGCTCGGCCTGTTGTCAATGGTCACGTTGATCGCCGGCAGGCACTGGTGGGCGGTTCCCGGCGGAATTGTACGCGTGGATCACCGGCTATGGCGATCTCAGCGTGATGTCCGCGTGTACCGCAGCGCAAATACTCCGCTGTTTGTCGATTATGGCGAATCGAAAGGGTATGTCCTATTCCGCGGCCGCCTGGCCACCATCCCCGCGAGCTGGACCCTGCTGGCCGCGTGGCTCAGCACGGCCCGCAGCCCGACGGATGAGGAAATCCTGGCGTTCGTCGGCCCCGACGCCCGCCTGGCATGAAGCACGATCGACACGCCAGCGCGTGCTTCACTTCGTGCCTTTGTGCCTCTGAGAAGCCCCCCCGCCAGGGGGTGCCTCCGTGCCTTCTTCCCACCCATACTTCGCCGCGATCGGCATTCGCCGGCCGGTGCCGAACGCGCGGGTGGTGACTTTCAGGCCCACCGCCGCCTGCTTGCGCTTGTACTCGTTTACGTCGACTTTGCGGATTACGTCTTTTACCACGGCCGGCTCGAAGCCGCGGGCGGCGATCTCATCCGCCGACAGCTCCTCCTCCACGTACAGCCGCAGGATGGCGTCCAGCAGGTCATAGGGCGGCAGGCTGTCCTGGTCGGTCTGGTTCGGCCGAAGCTCCGCGGAGGGCGGCTTGGTGATGCTGCTGTCCGGAATGATCTCGCGGCCGGCCTTGTGGTTGATGTAGCGGGCCAGATCGTACACCATCGTCTTGGGCACGTCGGAGATGACGGCCAATCCGCCGCACATGTCCCCGTAGAGTGTGCAGTAACCCACCGCCAGCTCGCTCTTGTTACCCGTGGTCAGCAGCAGCCAGCCGAACTTGTTGGACAGCGACATCAGCACGTTGCCCCGGACGCGGGCCTGGATGTTCTCCTCGGTTACGTCCGGTGCCCGGTCGCCAAAGTGCGGCCGAAGCTCCAACTCGACAGCCGCGTGCATCCGCTCGATGGGAATCACGCGGTGGTCCACGCCCAGGTTCCGGGCCAGGGTGGCCGCGTCGGACAGGCTGTGGTCGCTGCTGAACCGGGACGGCATGGCCACCGTGTGCACGCGGTCCGGCCCTAGGGCCGCCGCGGCGAGCACGGCCGTCACGGCGGAGTCGATCCCGCCGGACAGCCCGATCACCACCGCGGAGAATCCGCACTTGTTCACGTAATCGCGGGTGCCCATGACCAGGGCCTCGTACACGCCGGCGACGGGTTCCGGATACGGGTGGATCAGCCCGGCCGGGCGGTTGTCCAGGTCCACGATCAGGAGGTCTTCTTCGAAGGCTTTGGCTTGGGCAACGAGGGAGCCGTCCGCGGCGAGCGCGGCACTCGCCCCGTCGAACAGCAGATCGTCGTTGCCGCCGACCTGGTTCACGTAGACGAGGGGGACGCCGTAACGGACGACTTGCCGCCCGAACAGGTGTACGCGCTTGGCCTGCTTGTCCACGTAGAAGGGTGAGGCGGACAGGTTCAGCAGCAGCTCGGCGCCCGCGTTGACCAGGGCACGGATGGGGTCGGCGTCGTAGAGGCGCCGGCCGTCGAGTTGTTCCTGGTTCCAGAGGTCTTCGCAGATGCTGACGCCGACGGGCACCTCTCGCCCGCCCGCGGGAATGCGGGCCACCGCCAGTTCCGGGCACGGCTGGAAGTACCGCGATTCGTCGAAAACGTCGTACGTCGGCAGCAGATGCTTGCCGTGGTTGGCCACAATCCGCCCTTCGCGGCAGACGGCCGCGGTGTTCCAGAGGGTCTTCCCTCTGGGCGTCTCGTTTGGCCGGGCGTAGCCGACCACGACGGTCGTGGTTCCGGTCTGCGCGGCAATTCGCTCCACCGCCGCGAGGTTGTCGCGGATGAAGGCTCTTTTCAGCAGCAGATCGCGGGGCGGATAGCCCAAAACGGCCAGTTCGGGGAAGACGACGAGTTCCGCGCCTTCCCGCTCTGCATCCCGCACAAACCGGAGGATCTTCCGGCTGTTTCCCTCGATGTCGCCCACCACCGGGTTGGTCTGGGCAAGGGCCACTTTCATGGATTGCCATCCTGTGCTCGCGTTCACCGCGACGGGTAGATTCTACGCCCAATGGGCCGTGGGGGACACGGGAGGGGCGTCTGAGGCATGTGCGGCGGAGGTCGGCGCATAAGAAAGGCCAACGGCGTCCTTCCATTGTTCGGGCCGGAGAGGGGATTGCAGAGGAAGGACTTTGTTGCCGTTGGCCCTGTCTTGGGATCGTTAACGCCCCGGCACGGCCGGGAACGATACTCTCAAGGTCTCCGTTAGCATCTTAGTCAGGCACGGGGGGAAAAGTCAGGTGAGAATCTTCCCCACGCGCGGTTTTCGTCGTGAGCGATCCGTGTCGTTTTCGGCCGCTCTTGCGTCGGGCCGTTTGGATGCGGCCCCGACCAGGGATGCCCATCCGACGCTCGGATCAGGGCAGGTCGGGAACCCTCCGGCCGGCTCCACGTGTTGGTCGTAGCATTTTCCGTGCCTATGCCAACTACCTTCTCGGGCCGTTCGTTTGTGCCGTTTCTCGCGCGATATCTCTCTGCCGGGCGCCGCGCTCGCCTTTTGGCGCGTGTCTGGAATGAGGTATTTCTCGTAGCCGGATGCGAAATGTTCAGCGCGGCAGGTGTTGCGAGGGGGGGGGCGACAAAATGGGGGATCCGAGCTCGCCGTTACTCGGATCCCCGTTTCAGGCTGTTCGCTCTTTCGAGCAAAGACCCACAGCCTCTGCGGCGATCATCGACGGCGGGGTGGGTCACCTTTAGCTACCCATTGGTTCAGGTGTTACGGGCGGGGTCGATGGTTGCGCGGCCTGTCCCCCGGGCGTGTTATCGGGCGTATCGAAAACCCGACGGGTTTGGGCTACTCTCTTCGGTCATCGTGGCACGCGTGTTGGAAACCATCGCGTTGTTTGTCCTTCTGGCCGTCGTCGGCCTGCGCCCGTTGATCGGCGAGACCTACGACTCGGCCGGTTCGCCCTTCACGTATCCGGGCGGGGGTCTGGCGGATCCCTCGCCGGTCCGAACGCTCGTGATCGACTGCGTGATTCTGGCGGCGGCCGGGCTCTGGTTGGCGGCCCGGGCCATCGGTCCGCGTGTCCGATACCGCCGAACGGGGCTGGAGTATGGGTTTATCGTGGTCGCGATTGCGGCGGCGGTGTCCTGCTTCTTCGCCGGCAACCAGCGATTGGCCGTCAACGCCTCCGTGGACTGGCTGGCCATGCCGGTTCTGGCCGTCACCCTGACGCAGCTTGTGCGCCGGCCCTGGCAGGTGCGCCTGACCCTTTGCGTGATTCTGGCGTCCGCGGCAGCGAATGCCGGGCAGTGCCTGTACCAGAAGCTCGTCAGTTTCGAAGAGACCAGCCGGGACTACTACGAACATCGTGTGGACATATGGGCCCATCAGGGCGTGGCGCTGGATTCGCCGCAGGTTGAGGCGTTTGAGCGACGGCTGGCCGCCCAAGAGGCATCGGGCTACACGTGGCACAGCAATGTGGCCGGGGCGTACCTGGTGCTGGCGGCCTTTGCGGGCCTGGGGCTGGCGGTCGGCAAGTGGTGTAACTCCGCGGCTTCGGCGGGGTATGGGACGCCCGCGAAGGCGGACACTCGAGTCGGCAAGCGGGGTCGAGCGGACACGGCGGGCGCCGTGGGCAGGGCTGCGGCGAAGCCGGCGGGGCCGCCCTTTCGGCAGATATTCGCTGTTGCCACGGGGTTGCTTGCCTTCGGCGTGCTGGCGGTCACCGTCACGACGGGAAGCCTGGGCGCGTTTTTGGCAATCGGGGCCGTGGCCGTGCTGGGTGCGGCCGTCGAGTTGCTGGGGCGCTGGATTCGTCGGCACCGTCGGCTTGCGTTCGGGTTGGGATGGTCTTGCGCAGTGGGGGCGGTGGCGGCCGTGGTAACGCACGGCGTGGTTCGGGGGTCGCTACCGGGCGCATCGCTGAGTTTTCGTTGGCAGTACTGGACGGCCAGCGTGCGGATGATTGCGGATCATCCTCTGACCGGGGTCGGCATGGAGAACTTCGGCCGGCATTACGTGAGGTACAAGCCCATCGAGAGTCCGGAGGAGGTGAAGAACCCGCACAACTTCCTCGTTTCGGCCGCGGCAGATTGGGGGCTGCCCGGACTGGCCGGCGTTGTGTTGATGCTGGTCGGCGGGTCGTGGGTGTTGAGCCGGCCGACGCCGTACGATGCCCGTTCGCCCGGCTTTCCGGATGAGTCCGGTGGACCGATGTCTCCCACCGGCCGCCCCTGGGTCTGGGGGCTTCTGCTGATTCTGGGCATCTTCGGTCCCCGCGTGTTTCTCCTGGAGAGCGATCTGTTCTACTATCGCGTCTGGTCCACAGTGTTTCCGCTGCTGTTCTGGGCATGCGCGTTCTCCGTGGCGGCGCTGGAAACGAACATCTTCACCCAGTTTCAGGACGAGCCGCTGCCGCGGCTGCCGCTGATGCTGAACTGCGGCCTGCTGGCGTTTCTGATTTCTGACCTGGTGAATTTTTCGCTTCTTGTGCCGTCCACACTCACCACGTTCTTCGCGTTGATGGGAGTGGCGGCGGCGGTGCGGGCGCCGGTGGAGCCGGCCGGCGTGTGCAAGCGCTCGGTTCGCTGGTTGCCGGCCGTGTTGTGTTTCGTGGGGTTGGTCTTGCTGGTGGGGTTCGTGGTTCGCCCGGTCGCGCGGGCGCGGGTCCATCTGGCGGATGCGCGACGGCAACTGCCCATGGATCCTGCGCTGGACCTGGCGCAGCAACCGACCTACCAGTCCTACGCGCAGGCCGCGGAGGCGGATGTGCTGGATCCGACGGCCCCGGCTGAGCTGGCTCGCTTCGCCATTGCCTATGCGGAAATGGCCGGCGGTCGTCGATCGGCCCTCACGGCGGCGGTTGCGCGGCTTGAATCGGCGTTGGATCGCGATCCGCTCTGGCTGCGGCTGTGGAGAGATCTGGTCCACGCCCGGACGGCCCTGGCGGAGGCTGCTGCGGACCCGGCCGCATACGTCCAGGCTGTGGCGGCCGCGCAACGGGTCGTCGAGTTGTACCCCACGTCGCCGGACGACTACGAGCGTCTCGGCGATGCTTATGCTTCCGTTCTCATTGAGCCGGAATCGCCGGTTCGCGACGCACGCGAGTGTGCCATCGAGGCGTACGAACACGCCTTGGCACTTGATGACGCCCGCCCGGAGTGGGAGGTGGTTCAGCGCTTCAGCGTCCGCAAGCGAGAGGCCATTCAGGAGAAGGTGGACAAGCTGAGACAGGCGGCGAGTACGCGCCCGGATTGAGGACAGGGGGACGGGTGTACCGGCCTCATCGACTTGACGGGGGTGTACCTGCATGGGGTACACTTTGTCGCTGCGGGCCTGTTGACTCGAAACGACGGACGGACATCCACCATGCCTACGTTCTTCGGACGCCGGTATATGAGACCGCCGGCGCGGGTCTCCGCGCGTGAGAAAGGGATCGGCGGGCTCGTTCTGCTCGTCGCGGCGGCCATCGTGGTGGCGTGCGGGGTTGTGACGATCCGCGAGAGCACGCCGCTCTTTGAGATTGCCCCCGGCAACGAGAAAGTCTCTCCCAACCGTGAGCTTCTCGTCGCGCAGCGGATGATGCCCGCGCTGGGGACGGCCGGCTGGTCGGACGCGCGGGCGATCCAGGTGGACCCCTCCGACGTGCCGGATGCCCCGCCGGCGGCCCGGGACGTGGATCGCGTGTTCACCGGCCGCTACGAGAACCTTGCGGACGTGGCGCAACAGGTGCGGGTGACCATCTACGACGCCGGCACTCCGGAGAATGCACTCGGGCTGTTTACCGAATCGCGGCCGGCGGAGTCGGAGTCGTTGGCCGTCGGGTGCGGCGGCTGGCGCACGCAGACCGGCGGGGGGTTCTGGGCAGGCCGGTACTGCACCCGATTCGATCGCTCCACGGTGACGGAAACAGACCCGACGATTCAGACCATCGCGGACGCATTGGCGGGCGTGCAGTTGCGCTACGGTCCTGCGCCCGCCGAGCCTTCATTGACGGAGGCAAAGGAAGACTCGTTGCTGCCGGCGATCGATCTGGCCGGGTGGGGCGAGGCGATGGGGCTCCGCGTTTACACGCCGGAAGACCTGTGGGAGAAGATCGATGGCCGGGCGGACCTGTACCTGGCCTTCCACATGGTGCGCATGGTGTTCGGCACGTACAGCGACAGCCGCGATCCGGGAAACTACATCGACGTGTACTGGTACGACATGGGCACGCCGGACAATGCCTTCGGCATCTATCGTGCGGAGATGAGCAGCGAACCGCGGTCCGTCGACGTCGGGCGCGAAGGATATGCGACGCCGGGCGGCGTGTTTTTCTGGAAGGGCGGGAGTTACGTGCGGGTGGAAGCGTCGGACGGCTCGCAGGAGCTGGCCGATGTGGCGCTGGCCGCTGCGCGTGCCGTGGCTCAGGTGGTGCCGGATGCCGACCGTCGGCTTTGGGCGGACGACCTGCTTCCGGAGGAAAATCGGGTTGCCGGCAGCTTCGGCTACGAGGCGACGGACGCTTTCAGCCTGGGTTTTCTGGACGACGTTTTCCGTGCGGAGTACCAGGCGGGCGATGCCACGTACACGACGTTCGTTCATCGGGCGAAGGATGAGGTTGCGGCCCGGGCGACGTTCGACGCCTACGCGGCGTTTTTCCAGGAGCACGGCCAGTTGTTCAAACGCCAGACGCGAGAAGGATTCGACCTGGTCGTGGGGGAAGTCGGGGGAGTCGTGGACGCCGTGGTCGTGGTGAAGAACTACCTGGGCGGCGTCAGCGGGACGGGCGACGCGGCCTTGGCCGAGGAGAAGGTGGTAGCGTTTGCGCAGACGTTGGTGTCCGAGGCGAACTGAGCGCGGACCGAAGAGGAAGTGCCCGATGGCGGAATCGCAGCCAACCGAAACCGGCCTGTCCCGCCGCGAGTTTCTGCGTCGCGGGGGCGCCACTTTGATCGCCGCCGGTGCGGCCACGGGCGGGGCGCTTTGGCTGTATGACCCCACCGGCAAGGCGGGGCTCCGCCAGCCGTCGCCGCAGCGATTGCCGAATTACTTCGCGAGCGTGGACTATCCCGTGTCCGCGCCGCGGATCAGCATCGCCCGGGGAGGCGCCCTCGATCCGCAGACCGTCGAGAAGATGGTGCGGTCGGCCGTTGGCGGCCTGAATGGGGGTCCGGGATTGTCGCGCTTCATCCGCAAGGGCGACGTGGTGCTTCTCAAGCCGAACGTCGGGTTTGAGCGGGCGCCGCAGTTTGCCGCCACGACCAACCCGGATGTGGTGCGCGCGGTCATCCGCCTCTGCCGCGAGGCGGGCGCGTCGGAAGTGCTGGTGGCGGACAACCCCATCGAGGCGGCGCCCAACTGTTTTGCGCGGTCGGGGATCCAGGACGCGGCGCAGCGTGGGGGGGCCAGGGTGCTGATCCCGGCAAACGTCTACTTCACGCCGCTGGCCATTCGCGAGCCGAATCCGGACGGCACGCCGCACCAGCCGGACCCGGCGCAGCATGAGGCGCTCGGCACCTGGCCTGTGTTCTGGGAGCCGTTGCGAGAGGCGAACAAGGTCATCGGCATCCCGGTCATCAAGGACCACAGTCTCTGCTACGCGTCAATGGGGTTGAAGAACTGGTACGGGCTGTTGGGCGGCCGGCGGAACCAGTTTCATCAGGCCATCCACGACATCATCAGCGACCTGGGCCTCATGCTGAGCCCCACCCTCACGATCGTGGACGGCACGAGGGTCATGATGAGAAACGGCCCCACCGGCGGCAGCCTCTCGGATGTTCGGGACGGCAACACCATCGTGGCGAGTGTGGACCCGCTCGCCTGCGATGCGTGGTGCTACGAGAACCTGCTGGAGCGTGACCCGGCTGCCCTGCGCTACCTGGACCTGGCCCAGGAGAAGTTCGGCGCGCAGGAGGCCGGCCCGCGGAGCTACGCGGAGGCCGGGCGATTCGGCACACGACACTGGACGGATTACAGGAATCGCGGGCTGATCGTGGAAACCGTTGTACGGAGCGGCGCATGAGAATCACGACCGTACGCATCCTCGTTCAGACCGTGATGTTCAGCCTTTTCCTGGCGTTCGTGCTGCTGACCACGTTTTCGCACCTGAACGACTGGCCGTCGGCGAAGTGGGTGGTCAGCAAGTTTCTGGAGGTGGACCCGCTGGTGGGGATTGCCACCGCGATCACAACGCACACGGTCTATCGCGGCCTGCTCTGGGGCCTGGTGATTCTGATCCCCACGTTGTTCTTGGGCCGGTTCTTCTGCGGCTGGATCTGCCCGTTCGGCATCCTTCACCATCTCGTCGGCTGGGTGTTCAACCGGCGGAACGCAAAGGAGAAGATTGAGTCGAACCGCTACCGGCCGCTGTTCGCCCTGAAGTACTCCATCCTGATCGGCTTTCTGGCGGCGGCTGCGTTCGGCTGCCTGCAGATCGGCCTGCTGGATCCGATCGTGTTTCTCTACCGGGCGTTCACCACCAACGTGCTGCCCGTCGCGAACATGCCTGCCCAGAGCGCGTTCGGCGACTACCACGTGCATGCCTACGCCTGGGTGCTGGGGTTCCTGTTCCTCTTCTTCGTGAGCATGAATCTGGTCATCCCGCGGTTTTTCTGTCGGGTGATCTGCCCGCTGGGGGCGTTGCTGGGCGTGCTGAGTCGCTATGCGTTCTGGCGAATCGAGCGCGACCCCGACAAATGCGTGAACTGCGACCTGTGCCTCCACTCGTGCGAAGGGGCGTCGGATCCGCACAAGCAGTTGCGGATGTCGGAGTGTTTCGTCTGCTTCAACTGCATTGAGGACTGCCCGCACGAGGCCCTGCGTTTCGCCTTTCTGCCGTCACGCCGGCGCGAGATTCGGAGCCCGGACATCGGCCGCCGCCATGCCGTCTTTGCCGCCCTGGTCGGCGGGCTTTTCTTCGGCTGGACCAAGGCCGGCGGCAAGAGTACACGCGATTTCTCCAGCAAAGTCATTAGGCCACCCGGCTCGGTGGAGGAGCAGGAGTTTCTTGCACGCTGCATCAAATGCGACCAGTGCATTCGCGTGTGTCCGACCAACGTGCTCCAGCCGGCGTCGTTCGAGGCCGGCGTGGAGGGGCTCTGGACGCCGATCCTGAACTTCCGCATGGGGGCGTGCCAGCACCAGTGTACCGCCTGCGGACACGTGTGCCCGACCGGGGCGATCCAGCGGATCACGGTCGAGGAGAAACTGGGATTGGCTGAGTTCGAGGCGGTCGGCCCCATCCGGCTGGGCACAGCCCATTTTGATGTCGGCCGCTGCCTGCCGTGGAGCAAGAACATCCCCTGCGTGGTGTGCGAGGAGGTCTGCCCGGTCTCGCCGAAGGCGATCCACTGCGAATACAGACAAATGCTGGTCCGCGACGGCAAGAAGCTCGTGCGGGCGGCGACGGCCACCGCCCTGACCCTGATTGACTCTCCGGCCCCGGGCCAGGCCGTTGGGGCGCCGTGTACTTTCCGCCCCGGCGAGTTCAAGGGAGATGCAAGCCTCTCGTACCACGTGCAGGTGTACACGGGGGGCGGGTTCGTTCGGACTTTTCCCATCGCGGACAACGACGCCGACACGCTGGTTGTTGACGGCGTGATGGACCCCGTGCCGCCGGCCGGTGCGGTCGCCGCCATACACGTGCAACTGAAGGTCCCGAAGATAGACACGGAGTACTGCATCGGCTGCGGGCTGTGCGAGTTGGAGTGTCCCGTTGTGGGAGATCGTCGGGCGGTCTACGTGACGGCCGAAGGAGAAACCCGCTCGACGAACTACTCGGAGCGGGACCGCAACCGGTCTCTGCGGCTGACGCGGACGGCCGATGCCGGGCGGACCGGCCGGGTCATCGGAGAAGAATTCCGAAAGCCGGATTCGGGCGAAGTGCCCGATTGGACGAGTTTGTTGAGTTAACGCTGCGTCGATTCTGTGGCTGCACCTGATTGAAGGAGTGATCCCATGCTCAACGACGCCGTATCCCGACGTGAGTTCCTGCGTGCCGGCGCCGCTGCCGGCGTTACCGTGGCTGCCTTGCCGGCCCTCGCCCAGGACAAGCCGGCCACAACGCAACCGTCGGCCCTTGTGCCCAAGCGGAAGCTCGGCCGGGCCGACGTGGAAGTGTCCATTCTGAACCTGGGCACGACCTGGGGCTGCAATCTTCGGCACCTGAACGTCCTGCACGATGAGGGAATCCGTTTCATCGACACCGCCGCGTCGTACAAGGGCGGTTCCGCGGAGAAGTGCATCGGCGAGTGGTGCGAGCAGACCGGCCGCCGAAAGGAGTACTTTCTCATCACAAAAGACAGCCCCCGCACGCCGGACGAGTGGGTGGCGAGCGTGGATGAACGGCTCAAGGCCCTGCGGACGGACTATCTGGACGCGTTCTTCATTCACGGCCTGGGCGACGGCAAGCACGGTGCGGAGGCCGGCCGCGACGTGCCGAAGGACAAGGAATGGGCCGCCGCGGCGGAAAAGATGAAGAAATCCGGCAAGGTTCGTTTCGCCGGCTTCAGCACGCACTGCAACCCGATTGAGCTTCGCACGGCCCTGCTCAACAGCGCGGCGGAGGGCGGCTGGGTGGACCTGATCATGCCCGCCACCAGCCCGCTGCTCATGCGCGACAACGCGGAGTTCAACAAGGCCCTGGACAACTGCTACAAGGCCGGCATCGCCCTGATCTCCATGAAAGAGTGCAAGGGCGCCGACGGCATCCGGGAGATCATGCCGGGCTTCGAGGCCAAGGGGCTCAACAAGTTCACCGCCGTTCTGACCGCGATGTGGTCCGACGAGCGGTTCGTCAGCGTTTGTTCGCTGATGGACAACATTCAGAAGCTGCGAGAGAACGCGGCGGCCGCCCGCAACTTCAAGCCGCTGAACGAGAAGGAAATGGCGGCGGTGGCCGACATGTTGCGGGGCGCCCGGCGCACGTACTGCGATGCCTGCGACGGAAGTTGCCGCCGGGCCGCCGGCACCCGGGCGGACCTCAACACCATCGCCCGCTGCGTGTCGTACGTCGAGCAGAACGGACAGCGGGAGGAGGCCCGCGCCCTGTTCGCGAGCCTGACGCCGGAGGCCCGTGACTGGTCCGGGGCCGATCTGCACGCGGCTACCTGTGCATGCAGGTGTCACGTGGACTTCGCCCACGTGGTGCAGAAGGCGCAGGAGTACTTCGCATAAGCGCGGCGACCGGCAGGGGTGTCGGCCCCACAAGAGACGCTGGAAAGGCCAGGGCGGTCATGTCTGATTCGAACGAGTTCGTCCCGTACCGGGGCATGCGGGTTCCCGCCGATACGGCGGCCGTGCTCGCGGCCGCGCCGCGCGTCGTCATGCCCGAGAACCGCGAGGAGATTCTCCGGCTGGCTCTGAGGCCCGAAGCTGCCGACGCCTTCGAGGTGGCGTACGACGTTCCTGGACACGGCCGGGTGGTGGAGGCCACCGTGGCTCGCTGCCGCAACGGCGTGGCGGTGAACTATGGTGATGCGTACATGCGTCGCCGCGATCCGGACTGCATGCTCATCGCGGACGACGGGCCGTCTGACAAGCCGCGGTTTTCCGACCGCTTCGGCGGGCCGTTCACGCCCTGGCGCCGTGAGATCTTTGACTGGCTGGCCGGGCAGGAACTGGTGGTTCTGCCGTTCCCGCCGGGCGGTCCGAAGCTGGGGTATGAGGCCCTGCTGATCGGCCCCGCCAACGCGGCCTTTTTTGCGGCCGCACTCGCCGACATGCAGGGGATGCTGGCGCCGTCCGATTTGAAGGGTGAGTTCACGCCGCAGGCCATCATCTATGTGGCCCCGACCTTCCGACACACGCACTGTGACGGACGGCAGGTGGTTGTCCACAACCGCAGCCCCCGGATGCACGAGGTGTTTTCATTGAACCTCTACCCCGGGCCCAGCGCCAAGAAGGGGGTCTACGGCGTGCTGCTGTCCATTGGGCGGGAGGAAGGCTGGATCACCGCCCACGCCTCCACCGTGCAGGTGGTCACGCCCTATGACATCATTGTCACGATCCTGCACGAGGGCGCCAGCGGCAGCGGCAAGAGCGAGATGCTCGAATACGCCCATCGCGAGGAGGACGGACGTCTGCTGCTCGGAGAGAACACCGTCACGGGCGAACGGCGCATGTTGACCCTGCCGCGCGGCTGCCACCTCCAGCCGGCCACCGACGACATGGCGCTTTGCCATCCGGACTTTCAGGGCAACAGCCGCAAGCTTGTGGTGCATGACGCGGAGGCCGGTTGGTTTCTGCGTATCAACCACATTGCGCGGTACGGAACGGACCCGCACCTGGAATCCATCTGCGTGCATCCCGAAGAGCCGCTGGTGTTCCTGAACATCGAGGCCGTGCCGCGGGCCACCTGCCTGATCTGGGAACACGTGGAGGACGAGCCGGGCAAGCCGTGTCCCAATCCACGGGTGATCGTGCCCCGGCGGCTGATGCCGGGCATTGTGAACGAGCCCGTGGCGATCGACGTGCGGAGCTTCGGCATTCGCACCCCGCCGTGTACGCGCGAGGCGCCGTCGTACGGCATTTTCGGCGTGCTGCACGTGCTGCCGCCGGCCCTGGCCTGGCTGTGGCGGCTGGTCGCCCCGCGCGGGTATGAAAACCCGAGCATCACGGACTCGGCGGGTCTGAGCAGTGAAGGCGTGGGCTCGTACTGGCCGTTCGCGACCGGCCGGCGGGTGACTCATGCCAACTTGCTGCTGGAGCAGATTCTGGCGACCCCGGGCACGCGATACACGCTTTCGCCGAACCAGCACATCGGCTGCTGGAAGGTCGGGTTCATGCCGCAGTGGATCGCCAGGGAATACCTGGCGCGTCGCGGGGGGGGGCGCTTCCGTCCGGAGCAACTGATTGCCGCTCGGTGTCCGCTGCTGGGCTACACACTGGCCGCCATGATGGTGGAAGGTACCCAGATCACGCAGTGGCTGCTTCAGGTGCAGACGCAGCCGGAGGTCGGTGAGGCCGCCTACGACGCGGGCGTGCAGATGCTGGCGGATTTCTTCGCAAAGGAGTTGCGGCCCTACCTGGACGAGCCGGACCTGCATCCCCAGGGCCGGCAGATTATTGAGGCGTGCCTGGCCGGTGCCGGTGTTGAGGCGTACCGGGAACTGATCCCCATGCCCACGGCGTGACGGGCGGACTTGCGGAAAATCGTCGCGCAGTGAAGACGCCCGCCGCGGAATCGGCTCGAGGCCGATCCCGCGGGCAGGCGTCCGCATTCATGCGGCATATCTGTCCAGGCGAACGGCGTCAGGTAACCTTGCCGATCATCTGCGGGATCAGGCGTTTCTTTTCCTGGTATACCCACTTGTAGTAGTCGGCCCGCTTGAGCCTGGAGCCGGCCTCGGCATCGAGAATGACGACCACGTCGCGGTGCATCTGCAGGACGCTGGCGCTGACCTGGGCCGTCACCGGGCCTTCGATGGCCTCCGCCACGATTTCGGCCTTCTTGGGGCCGTTGGCCAGCATGATGATCTTCTTGGCCTCGAGAATGGTGCCCACGCCCATCGTGATGGCGAACCGCGGCACCTCTTCCTCCTTTGCGAAGAAGCGGGCGTTGTCGTCGATGGTCTGCTTGGTCAGGGTCTTGAGCCGCGTGCGCGAGCCCAGGGATGAGCCCGGCTCATTGAAGGCAATGTGCCCGTCGCCCCCGATGCCCAGGACCTGAATGTCAATGCCGCCCGTCCGCTTGATTTCCGCCTCATACCACTCGCAGAACTCCTCGATGTCCTCCGCGTGTCCGTAGGGCACGTGGATGTTCTTGGGGTCCACGTTGATGTGGTTGAACAGGTGCTGATCCATGAAGTAGCGGTAGCTCTGGTCGTGCGAGGGGGGCAGGCCCAGGTACTCGTCCAGGTTGAAGGTGATGACCTTGGAGAAGTCGAGCCCCTCTTCCTGGTGCATCCGGACCAGTTCCTTGTACGTCCCGATGGGGGTGGACCCGGTCGCCAGTCCCAGCACGCTGCTGGGTTTTTTGAGCAGTTGATGGCGGATCACGTCGGCCGCCAGCCTGCTCATTTGTTCGTACGTCTCGCGAATAATGATTTCCACGGTGCGCCTCCTGAGGTGTAAAGTCCGCCTTTTCCCCTCCGGGCCGCATGCCCGGCGGGAGCCCCTAATTTAATTCAGTTTCCGTACCTATTCAAGGCTTCCCCCTTGAAAAGTCTTCTTTGTGCCATTATCCTGTGGATTGCGCGTCTGGGAATAGATTCGGATTCTGTGAAAATGGGTGTTCCGACCGTGCGACCTTCGGATTGGCAGGTTTTGCAGGTCGTCCACCGGCTGGGGGCGATCCCGCAGTACAAGCTGGCCGATCTGCTGGGTCGCAACCGCTCGACCGTCAACGGCACGGTGCAGCGGCTTCTCGCTTCGGGCTGGCTGGTCCGGGCCGGGCAGTCGGGTACGGGTCGCGGTCGGCCGGCGATCCTGCTGGCCGTCAACAAGTCGCTGGGTTGTTTTGCCGGCATCGACATCGCCGCAGACGAGTTGCACGTGGCCGTGGTCGGGGCGGACGGCACCTTGCAGGATCAGGTGCGCACCCGGTTCGGCAGGGACCGTTCGCTTTCGGCCGTGTTGGATCAGATTGACCTGAACCTGCGCGGGCTGCTTTCCCGCATGGATGCGAACGTGAGCCGACTTCTGGGAGTCTGGGCGGGAATCAACGGTGCGGTCAACGATCGCGGCGTGGTTGTCACCTGTGCGTCTCATCGCTGGTATAACGTGCCGCTCCGGGATCGGCTGGCCCAGCGGTACGGGTGCGACGCGCTGGTGCAGGGCAGTGCCGGCGTCATGAACGCGGCGGCCGAGTCGCTCATGGGCGCCGGCCGCGAGGCGGAAAGCCTCGTCTACTACCACGTGGGCCGCGGCATCAGCGCCCGACTGGTCAGCCGGGGGCGTGCGCTTGCCGGGCGCACCCAGCGGGCGGGCGAGTTCGGGCACGTTGTGGTGGAGCCGGGCGGGCCGAAGTGCGCCTGCGGCAACCGCGGATGCCTGGAAGCCGTGGCCTCGGGGCCGGCCATCGTCGCGGCCCTGTCCAAGCTGCCCCGCCGGGGCCTGCCTGCTCCGTTGCGAGCGATGCTGCGTAAGTCGCCGCCGGAGAAGAAGCGGGCCATCGTTTGCACGGCCTTCCAGTACGCCAACGGCCGCAAGGACCAGATGCTCACAAAGCTGCTGGGGCGGGTCACCGCGTACCTCGCGCTTGGGGCGGCCATGGCGGTCGCCGCGTACGATCCGGACGTATTGGTACTGGGCGGGTATGCGTTCGAGGACAACCCCGCCTTGCAGGAGGGGATCCGCAAGGCCCTGCGGGCCATGGTGCTCGACTGGGAGGAGCGAAAGGTTCGCGTCGTGCTCGGCGAAGTGATGTCACAAGACCGGGCCATCGCCGGCGCCGCCGAGGTCTGTCAGCGATTCTGGGCGAACCCGCGCGGCGTGGTGGTGTCGGCGTAGGCGCTCGAGCCGACGCCCCCACCAACGAACATGCACAGAGAACGCGGTCGGCCGCCGGGCGGACCGACCCTCATGGAAAGAGCCGAAGGAGACTGAACTCATGCCAAGACCCCTGGTGATTTTTGAGGATGAAGGATACCGGAACCTGCGACCGCTGACCTACACCCGCCCGGCCTGTCGCCTGCGCTGTGGGATGACGTCGTTGGCGGAGAAGATTGCGGCTGCGTACCCGTCCGCCCCCCTCGTGCTGCACGTGCGCGACTACATTGCGCCGGTGCTGGCGGAGGAAGTGCCCGATGCGAAGGTCAACCAACTCAGCGGTGATTCCGCCTTGCTGATCAACGGGCGCGTGCTCGCCCCGCGGGACCTGGCCAGGATCATCCCGGCCGACGGTCCGGACGTGGCGTTTGAATGTGACGGGCAGATCGTGGCGGCCCGGGTCAGCGGCGCCGCCTACTCGAAGATCGCCAAGGCCATCGCCGCCGGCCCGCTGCCCGACGGCTGGGCCAAGGGGCTCAAGACCGAAGCGGTGAAGGTGCCACTGATGAACTACCTGTGGGACCTGATCAACGCGAACCCCGCCCAGATCGAGGCCGACTTCGCGGCGGCCGGGAAGACCGGCATCCACGGAAAGGTGCATGAGTCGTCCGTGGTGTACGGACCGAAGGAGCGGGTGTACGTGGCCGAAGGCGCCGAAGTGCAGCCGTTCGTCTGCATGGATACGCAGCACGGCCCGGTGATTCTGGATGCCGGCGCGGAAGTGCATCCGTACACGCGGATCGAGGGCCCCTGCTACGTCGGCCCCAAGTCGATCCTGCTGGGCGCCAAGGTGCGGGAAGGCTGCAGCATCGGGCCCATGTGCCGCGTGGGCGGCGAGGTGGAAGAGAGCATCATCCACGGCTATTCGAACAAGTACCATGACGGGTTCCTCGGCCACGCCTACGTCGGCGAGTGGATCAACCTGGGCGCCCTGACCACCAACAGTGACCTGAAGAACGACTACGGTACGGTCAGCATCATGATGGACGGCAAGCCCGTCGACAGCGGGTCGACCAAGGTGGGAAGCTTCTTCGGCGATCACGTGAAGACCAGCATCGGGACCCTGCTGAACACCGGTACCATCGTGGGCACCATGGCGGTGCTGGTGGCCACCGGGGCCCCGCTGCCCAAGTACATCACGCCGTTCGCCTGGTTTCTGAATGGTGTCGTGACCCGCGGCTTCGGGCTTGACGGTCTGATCGATACGGCCCGCATCGCGATGTCGCGGCGGAAGGTGACGATGACTCCGGCGTATGAGGCCATGCTGCGGAAGCTGTACGAGCTGACGGCCGACGAGCGCAGCGTGTACGTGGCGAAGGGTCGGCGGCAAATGGCCGGCGGCCGGTAGTTGCGGGGCCCTCAGACGAGTGGTTCAACGGTTTGGCGTACGTTCGTCAACCGGGTTTTTCAGCAGTCAGAGCGTCCGGGATTGATCTGTGCCCCGGGCGCCCGGGAGATGTGATTCATGGCAAATCAGGACGTGGTGAATCGGGTGATCAAAGTCACGGCTCGCGTGCTGTCGTTGGATCCGGAAAGCATCAAGCCTACGGACAGCTTCGTATTCGACCTCGGCGCCGAATCGGTGCAGAGTGTTGAGCTGGTGGCCTCGTTCGAGCAGGAGTTCGGGATCGAGATGAATGAAGACGCCGCCCTCGCCGTGGATACCGTGAACGGTGCGGCCGAGTTCGTTGCGAAATTCCTGAAGTGACCGGCGTCGGGGCGGCGTGCCCCTGGAACGTGGTCGGGCGGCGTGTCTCGCGTGTGCGGTGCCGGTCCGGCCCTGGAGTGGATGGCAGACTGAAGCGTAAGAGAAGGAAGCGTATGACTACACAATCGACCTCCACCTCCCAGGCGCCGGCCTCTCCGGACGGCCTGGACTCGATCTTTCGTCCCAAGTCCATCGCCGTGCTCGGCGTAACGAATACCCTCGGCACCGTTCCGCACGACATATTCGTGAACATCCTCACCACGCGGTTCAACGGGGTGGTGTATCCCGTGGCCCCGCGGAAAAGACACATCGTGGGCGTGCGGGCCTACAATTACGTGACCGAAATTCCAGACCCCGTCGAGCTGGCGGTCCTGGTCTTTCCCGGCGCGGTGTGCGAGAAGGCCCTGCAGCAGTGTGTGGAAAAGGGCGTCCGGGCCGCGGTCATCATCTCCGCCGGGTTCCGTGAAATCGGGCCCGCCGGACTGGAACGTGAGAACCGCGTCAAGGCCATTGCCCGCGAAGGCGGGATGCGGCTCATCGGCCCGAACTGTCTGGGCGTCATCAATACGGAACCGGAAGTCCGTCTGAATGCCAGCTTCGCCCGGGCCATGCCCGACGCGGGCCGCATTGCCTTCCTATCCCAGAGCGGTGCTTTGTGCACGGCCGTTCTCGACTACGCGGCCAGCAAGCACATCGGCTTCTCCAAGTTCGTCAGCCTCGGCAACAAGGCGGACGTGAGTGAAGTGGACCTGCTGCGGTACCTGGCGGAGGACCCGGAAACGTCGGTCATTCTCATGTACCTGGAGTCCATCAACAACGGACGCGAGCTGATGAAGGCCGCCCGCGAGATCGCCGGCAACCGGAGCAACCCCAAGCCGATCCTGGCCATCAAGGGGGGTCGGACCGCCGCCGGGGCCGCCGCCGCCCAATCCCATACCGGCGCTCTGGCCGCCAGCGCCGAGGTCTGTGACGGTGTTTTCGAACAGTCCGGAATCATTCGGTGCCAGTCGCTCGAGGAAATGTTCAACGCCGCCCAGTTGCTTTCCCAGCGGCCGGTGCCGCGGGGCAGCCGCATCGCCATCGTGACGAACGCCGGCGGCCCGGGCGTGATGGCCACCGACGCGGCGATCAGCAACGGATTGGATCTGGCGCAATTCTCCGATGAGACAACCGCTCTGCTGAAGGCGGCCCTGCCGGCGGCTGCGAACTTGAAAAACCCCGTGGACGTGATCGGCGACGCCCGGGAGGACCGCTACGGCGCGGCCCTGGACGCGGTGTTCAAGGACGATGCGGTCGACCAGATCCTGGTCATTCTGACGCCGCAGTCGATGACGAACATTACGACCATCGCCCAGACCGTCTGCGACATCAAGGATCGCTACGCCGACTCCGACAAGTCCCTGCTTTGCTCGTTCATGGGTGCCAAGGACGTGGCCCCGGGCATCGAGATTCTTCAGCGGAACGGCGTTCCGCACTACATTCTGCCGGAGTGGGCGGCGGATGCGATGTGGCGCGCCGCCTGGTACCGCCAATGGCTCAACCGTGAGGTGACGCAGATCGAGACGCTGCCGGTTCATCGGGAGCGGGCCGCTGCGATCCTCGACAAAGCGCCGGACGGGTACCTGCTTGAATCGCAGGCGTTGGAGGTGCTGGAGGCGTACGGGTTCCCCGTGGTGCCCTCCGTGCTCACGCAGACGGCCGACGAAGCCGTCGCCGCCGCCGACCGCGCGGGCTACCCTGTCGTGCTCCGCGTCGTCTCGCCCAAAATCATCCACAAGATCGACGTGAAGGGTGTCATTCTGAACCTCAAGAATGCGGACGAGGTGCGGAAGGCCTACGGGGCCATGCGCGACAACCTTCTCCAGCACGTCAAGGCGGAAGACGTGACGGGCATTCTGGTTCGCCACATGATTCCGGCGGGCAAGGAGATCATCCTGGGCGTCAACCGCGATCCCACCTTCGGACACATGCTGATGTTCGGGCTGGGCGGTATTTTCGTGGAAACCTTCAAGGACGTGACGTTCCGCATCGTGCCGATCCGTGCCTCCGCGGCCGGCAAGATGATCCGGGAGACGCGGGCCTACGCCCTGCTCAAGGGAGTGCGGGGCGAACCGCCGAGCGACATCCCGTCAATCGAAGATGCTCTCAAGCGTCTGTCCCAGCTCGCCCACGATTTCCCGCGGATCGCCGAGCTGGACATCAACCCCCTGATCGTGCACCCGCAAGGCGAGGGCTGTCACGTGGCGGACATTCGCATCCGCCTGGAGCAGCCGTAGCCGCTGCAATCCTCCTGTTTCGCAGGGGCTCCAACGCAACACCCCGGCATGGCGGGAAGCCACGCCGGGGTGCTGTGTTTCAGCCGCTCGAGGCGCTGGTTCGGACGCGTTCCCGTGCCGTCATCCCGACCGGACGGCGCGTTCCTATTCGTGCTCGAATGCGTCGGCCTCGTCCGCCTGCATGCGGGCGGCGGCCTCCGCCCGGACCCGTTCCCGTTGCGCGTCCGACCGCTTCTTCACCACCGCCCGGACGACCAGGTTCACGCCGATGGTCAGCAACATGCCCGCGATGCCCAGGTGGTACACGCACCGGCACACAATGCCTGCGGCCGCCGCCGCGATGGCCGCGGCCATGAACCAACTGAACACGACCCAGATGGACCGCCCCAGCTTCAGGGCCGCGTCGCCGCGCCGGAAGATGCGATCCGCCATGCCCGTGGCCACGATTGCGGCGAAGGCCACGTACGTGGTGGATACCGGAAGCCCCAGGCTGGAGGCCGTGGCGATTACCGAGGCGGAGACGGCCATGATCACGCAGGCGCGGAGCATGTCGTAGTGGGCGGTCTTGCCGGCGGGCGTCACCGCGGCCTCGGGCGCCAGTGCGCCGTTGCGGGTTCTGGATCGAGACCGAAGCATCAGAGTGGCCAGACGGATGCACCACCGGGGGGCCCACAACTTCACGTGGTCGCCCGCGCTGCCGGCCCGCATGGCCGCCCAGGTCACGCGTTGCGACGTCTTCGTGAACATGCCGGCCGCCATCAGGCAGCCGCAGACCACCAGCCAGCTTCGGTTGATCTGCACATCGGTGATCGTGACCATGCCTTCGCTCATGTGCTTGACCGTGTGCAGCGTGGCCAGACCCGGTGACGCGCAGTTGGCCAGGTCGTTCTGTCCGAAGGCAAACGCCATGCACATCATGCCGAGGATGGTGAGCACCGGAAAAAGCCATTTTGCGGCGCGCTCTTTGAAGACGACCAGGGCGGCGTGGACGAGAATCGCGAACCCGCCCCACAGAAACACCAGTATGGCCGCGGACCCGTAGTACGCGAACATCGAGTCGCGGAAGGTGCCGACGGCCTCCACGCCGCCCATGCCCTTGAGGATCATGAAGTAGAACAGGCCCGCCAGTACGCCTCCGCCGATCCAGCCGCCGTGGAGAAGAAGCGCCTGCAGATCATCGGACCGGCGGCCGATCGCCCCGCGGGCCGCGCGCTGAATCAGGAATGAGGCGACGCCACTGAGAAGAATCGAGCACACGATGGCCGCGACCACCGTCCCTGACTTGTGCCAGTTCACCACGTCGAAGAACTCGAGGGCAAACGATGCCCCCAGCAATTCGAAGACCAGGCAGGCCGTCGTGCTGACCGGCATGCCGTATGCGGAGAAGCTGTACAGCAGAACGGTGTCCACGATGTAGACCGACGCATAGATGGCCAGCAACTGCTCCACCGAACGCAGCTTGTGAGGATCAAAAATGCTCTTTCTTGCGGTTTCCATGACCGCTGATGAGAACGATGCGCCCAGCAGAACGCATACGCCCGCCAGCATGAGCGCCGTCCGCCGCGTGAGAATGCGGGCCCCCAGCACCGCGTTGACCAGATTGGCGGCATCGTTCCGACCCACCTCGACGGTGTCCCAGAACAGCATGACCACGCCGACCACCACCGCCCCGATAATGAAGGAGGGCTGCTGTGCGGTAGTCTGAATCAGCTCGGCAATCTCGGTGAACATGAATCCTGTCCAAACCGTGGGTTCCGGCGCTCGTCCGGCGCTGGGGGACCGTCGTCTTGCGTCGTGAGACGGAAGGTGCCGGAGGGCGGATTGTGGCATGACGCACGCGGAAGTGTCAACGGGCGGCGAGCAGCATTTGTCGTGTTTTTATCGAGTTGCCGTTGCGGTGCAGACAAAGGGAAGACAGATGCCCGAATGCACCGCCGGCCGCGCGAAAACTTAGCGCAATCTTAACGGGGCCGGCGCCGCAGCGGACCGGATGCGGGTTCGCCGAACCCTGACGCGGCCGTCTCACCAAGACCCCGTCCGGGTGACGGGGGGGATGATCATTGCATGTTCATGGAGGGAGAAACGGCCGGAGGTGGAGGTTCAGAAATCAAACGCCAACTCGATGCCGACCTTGTAAGCGCCCACGGTTTGCGTGCAATGTGCGACGCGGGCGGGGACCCACGGGTCGTTTTCATCGCGGCGCAACTCCACCTGGGTGGTTTCGCCCAGGCGGCTGCGACAGACCACGCCGATACCGTCCTCGCTGATATCACGGCTGTAGACGTAGTGCATGCGCTTGCCCGAACGGAGCTCCATGGGCCGACGCCAGGAATAGCGACGGCGACTGCGTTTGATGTCGTGCGTGTCCGCCTCGCCGAACATCTTGGCCTCCTGGAGCCAGTTCGCTACGACTTCTCGGACTTCAGACGTACTCACACGCGGCATAAGCGTCATCTCCCGCAGCAGACGGGGCAAAACCTCTCCTTTTCTATCGGAAGCGGACGGCCTGCCCTGAACGATCCGGGACGGTTTTCTCGGTGCCCGCCAGACGGTCTGGTCTCTCTCGCATCTCGCACCTCCGTCCGCCGATCGTGTGACATTACCGGACATCCTGTCGCGCCACTGCGGCGCGAGCCCGGGTTGCCTGCGAACAAGGGGCGCCCCGCGTGACATTCACGGACGCGGCCCGGCCCCACCCGGCATCCGGAGGCTCGGTCCGCAGACGGCAGGCAAAGTTCGCCGACTCGTTTGCCTTCCGGCTGCGCGTATTGGATTCTGAAGGGTGACTGGCGAAGCTTGGGAAACCGGGCAGGACACGACTGCTTCCACGACACGACGGCTTCCGGCCGCACGACGGTTTCCGGCCTCACCGGTCTCAGAGACGTCGAATCGGGGTGGTTACGACGGTCTCGCGTTCCGGGGGGGAAAGAGGCTTTTTTTCACTGACACACCGGAACGTATCGACTCGAACCCGAACGGACGTCCGCGTTTTTCTTGCGTCGGTGGTGCGGCCCCGCGCCGCGCCGCCGCATTCGCCGTGTGGGGGGACAGAAATGATTTTCGGGCTGGCGCCATGCGCTCGATGGGGATGGATCGTCGCGTGTCTGGGATGCACGCTGCCGGTCGGCTTCGGCTGTTCGTCGGTCGGTGACGCACCGCCGACAGCCGATGCCGTGCCGACCGATGATCCCACCGGAAATCCCGGAGGCGGCGGCGATCGGGATGACGCATACCTGATCATCGAGCCCGATGAGTCCGGCGACTCCACCGTCGGTCCCTTTGCCGCGGCTGCTGTGGTGAGCTACCAGGAATCCCAGGCCCGAATCGAAGGCATCCTCTCCAGTCCGTCCGACATCGACGTCTATGACCTCGGATCCATCGTCATTGGTGACGTGATCGTGATTGACGTGACGGCCGGATCCGACCTTGACCCCGTGGCCGCGCTGTTTGACGCGGACCAGAACCTGATCTACGCCAACGATGACCGCGCCTACTACGCCGGTCTGCTCGATTCCCACATCAGCGTGATCGTTCGCCGCCAAAGCGAACACTGCTATCTGGCCGTCGCGTCCAGCGTCGGCTCCGGCACGCAGGGCGACTACTCGGTAACCGTGTTCCGCGGCGTGCCCGAGGACGTTCCGGCCCCGCAGACGCAGGTCGTCTTCATGAACTTCGACGGCGAAGCGTCCGTGACCATCGGCAGCCGACCGGCCGTGGGCATTCCCCCGTTCGAGGGCAGCCGGATCGCACCGGAGTACGAGGGCCAGACCGACCAGATGATCGAAACGATCATGGCCTACGTGCGCGAGGATTACGCAGGCCTGAACGTCGAGTTCGTCTCCTCCCGCGAAGGCCCGCGGCCACTGGCGGCACATACCACGATCCACTTCGGCGCGTACGATCCGGACCTGCTCGGCGTTGCGGTCAATGTGGATGAGTACAACGAGCAGCCCGTCCAGGAGGCCGTGGTATTCGTGGACACGTTTCAGGCCTTTCTCGTGCTGAACCCCACGATGGACGAGATGGCGCAGGCCCTGGCCAACGTGGCCTCGCACGAACTGGGGCATCTGCTCGGGCTGCAGCACGGCCACGACCCGGCCGCCATTATGGATGTCTCCGCCACGCTCCGGCAGATGCTCGGGCCCCAGGCGTTCCGACGGGCGCCATTGGACAAGTACGTGTTCCCCATCGGCTACCAGGACGCACCGTTGAATCTGGTGGAGGCGGTGGGAGGCGATCTGGCCGTGCTCCGCGCGGCCGCGAAGCAGGAAGTCCGAATGCGGGCATCCTGGTATGACGAAGAGATCGGGCCGCCGGCCCGTGACGGCCTGCGATTCTCCACCTGCCTATGCGGCGCGTGTGAAAAGGCCCGGGCCGCCGAGCAGAACCACGAACGGGCTCTGGACGACTGACTCCGCGTGTCCGACACCGATTAAACCGTCAGAGCCACCCATCACGAACGGGGCAGGCCGTCTTCTCGCGGCCTGCCCTGTTCCATGCGCAGCGCACAAAACAGGCCGCGGCCCCCGTCACCTATCCCCACCTTAGAAAGGCAAGAAATGCTCACTCAGACGGCGAGGGTCACGGCCGTATCGCTTCTATCCCCATCCTGGCAAGATAATACCCAAGTTTATCACACAAATCACAGGCCGGCCAATGACGGCGGGGGATTCCCGAATCAGGCGCAATTCAGTCATGCTTTTCTCCGCCGAGATTCCCCTGCTTGGGTGAGAACAGGCAGAGTGTTCGAAATCGTGACGCACCACAGCCGCCAACACCACGAGTAGGCAAGCTACGGCACCGCCCAGTCGCCGGCGTCTGTCGGCAGAGGCAAGCAGTGGCCGACGTATCCCGCCGGAAATCATGGACTTGGGTGACATGCGCAACGGGAGGGCGTGCCGCCAACTGGCGGGCCAGCGGGAGCCGGCACGCTGATCGTTTGCACGAGCCGTTCCATCGGGCCGAACCGGAAGGTCTGCAGGAGCGTGGCGAGTTTGCCGGCCACCGATGGCCGCCCCAGCCCCTGATGTATCCTCCGAGTCAATGGTACGTTAAGACGCAGTCCGGATATCGCGGTGGAATCCAACTCGTACGGGTGGACGTAGAGCACGATCGGCCAACCACTGGCAACGACCGAATTCAGGCCCCATCCGATCAACCAGCGGGGAAACAGCCGCAGGTACCCGCCGCCGCCCACCGGCCAACGGCGACCCAGCCATCGGGCCGTGGAGACCGGGATTTCCGTCAGTTGTGCTCCGCTGCGCGTGCGAATCCGGGCTGGGCCGGCCGGCCATCGCTGAATGCCGTAACCCCTCACCCGCATCGCGAAGATCGAGGAATCGTAACGGAAGCCCGACTCGGCCAGGATGTCCAGGGCCCAGGCGGTTGGAGCCGTTATCGAAAAGCGCGGGGCGCGGTATCCGGTGACGGGCTCTCCAGTTATGTCCTCGATAACGGCCTTCGCTTGGGTCAGGTCACTTCGGAACCGTTCCGGGTTGAGGCGGTTGAGTTCCACATGATCGAGCCCGTGGGACTGAATCTCGTGACCGGCCGCCTGGATTCGCCGAATCAACGCCGGCGAGTGTTTTGCCACGTTGGCGAGCACGAAGAACGTGGCCCGCGTCTGGTGCCGATCGAGAAGATTCAGCAATCGGTCGGTGCCGCGGTGAAAGTCGTCGGATACGGGAAGCGAGTGGTCAAACACGGACTGTCGCCAGTCTTCCAGGTCGACGCTGATCACATGGGAGAGGTTTGCGGGGTCGGACGGCGGCGCCGGGTCCACCAGGATCCCTTCGATCGGGGACTCCTGCCAGCCTGACGGAGGATTTGCGTTCCTGCTGAGGCGGTTGCGCACGGACACGATTCCCCGCAGCATGGTCGGCCGCTCATCCGCAGGGGGACAACGGCGTCTCCCCGGTGTGCGTTGCGGTGGCCGTCGCTTACCCTAGCGTCGACCACTTCCCGGGGGCGGCTTGAGTTTGCTATGGGGTGGGCGGCCTGGACACGCGGCAGACGGGGTCGGCAAACGCATGGGGGCCGCCCTCGTCGCCATTGCCCCCGTTCAGGCCGAAACCCGCGGGCCGTGCGGAGGTCGTTCCTTCGACGACCGCACGACGCCGCGGGTCAGCGGTTTTCACGGTTCGGAGGCAACAGCGAGGGCTTTGCTTCCGTCAGGGCGCTTGGTCCTTCGCTTCCTTGTACTTCTGCGCGTCGTCGGCCTTTGCGTACTTGACGCTGCAGCCGTAGGGCTTGGTCTCGGTGGTCTCGACGGCCTTGCCTTCGGTGAGAGCGGCCAGGGTCGCCGCGACATGGTTCTTCACCTTGTTCGGATCTCGATCTGCGGCGTTCACGTTCGAGTCACTGTCGATGGCGCCGCTGTAGACGAGAGTCCCTTCGCGGTCGATCACGAACATGTGCGGCGTGGTCCTGGCCTGGTAGGTGCGTCCGACGTGCCCGTCGGGATCCAGAAGAATCGGAAATGCGTATTGGCTCGTCTCGGCGAACTTGCGAATCTCCTCTTTCCGGTCCTTGCTGAAGTGGCTCGAATCAATGGCCAGCCAGACCACGTTCTTGTCCTTGAACGCCGCCGCGGTCTTCTGCATAGTGTGGGCCTTGGCGTGATGGAACTGCACGTACGGGCACTGGTGGTTTGTCCACTCCAGCACCACGATCTTGCCCTTGTGATCGGACAACCGGTGTTCCTTGCCGTCCAGGTCTTTCAGGGTGAAGTCCGGAGCGGCCTTGCCGATTTGCGCCCGAACCTCGTCCCGGGCGGCATCTTGGTCCTCCGTCTTTTTCTCATCGGCCCAGGCGACGGACACGATGAATGCGGTCATCGCCGCCGTAAATGCCCTGTACACGTTTGCTCGTTGCATAGCGAATCTCCTTGTGAATGAAACGAGAGCACACCCTCCGGGCGGCAACAATCACCCGCCGCCGGCTGAGGCTCGTCCGTTTGTGGATCGAGGCCCGCCTGGTGCCCCAGACTGACACCCGATTTCGTTTGCGATTCGGCCCTCAACGGCACGGCGGGAATACTGCCCGGTCCGCGCCTGTTATCATTGACGAAGCATAGGCCCGCCCCGCCGCGCCGGGCAAGGGCCCGTCGCGGATCGTGCGCGTCCTTACAGAAACCCATGAATACCGAGGCGGTCCCCCTCGTGTTGCGCAAGGGAGTCGGAACGTCACTTCGTGTAGATCTTCTCTTTGGGCGTCGCCTTTCGAGGCGGGTGTCTCGGTTCCGGACGTTCCAGCCCGTACTGTCGAACGAGCGAGCGGATGCTCTGGTACTGCACGGCCCACGCCCGATCGCTGTACCCGCCGCCGAGCACCATCACAATGGGCACCCCGCGACGATGCGCCTGGGCGAACACCAGCGAATCCCGGGCGATGATGCCTTCCTCCGTAAGCCGAAAGTCGGCCAGCGGATCGCCGTCCATCACGTCGACTCCGGCCTGGAGAAAGACGATGTCCGGCC
>JAFGJQ010000075.1 GCA_016929015.1 Phycisphaerae bacterium
GAGGACACTGGAAATGCTGAAGAGGATGTGTGTCTCGATTTTGATGGCTGCGTTGAGCGGCGTACTGCTGGCGCAGCCGGTGGTACCCGCGGGCGGGGCGATGAACGCGGCCGATTACACGAAGCGCGTGGCGCCGGGCGCTTTCATCGTCATTGTTGGTGAGGACCTTGCGCCGGAATATATGCCCGCCATGGCGGTCCCGCTGTCCACATCGTTGAACGGGACATCCATCGAGATGATAGACGGTGACGTGATCACGGCGCTCCCGCTCTGGTACGTCTTGCCCACGGCCGTGGCCGGGCAGTTGCCGTTCGGCATCGGTCCCGACGTGCAAGTTCGAGTCCGCACGACAGAGGGCGTAAGCGATTGGGACGCTCTTAGCGTCGTGCCACGAGCGCCTGCCTTCTTCACGGTGGACCAGCGTGGCTCTGGCCGGGCCGTAGCGCTGGACCTCAACGGCGAGCTGGTGTCGCGCGAGAATCCGCTCAAGCCAGGACACTGGTTTTCGTTGTACGTGAACAGCCTCGGCGAGGTGGATCCGCCCAAGCCGGCCGGTCAAGGAGGAGGAGATAACCAGCCGGGGAACCCTTACAACCTGGTGACGGACCCGGTGCTGGTCACCATCGACGGCCGCGAATCCGTGACCGGCTACGCCGGCCTGACGCCGTACCTGCCGGGCCTCTACCAGGTGAACATCTTCTCGCCCTACATGGACCTGATCGGGGACCTGGCGACGGTGATGACCGTGGGTGACACGCAATCGCTCATGGCGATGTCGCTGCCCGTGGAGCCGAACGGTTTCTACTTTGTGGCGGGAGGATCGAAGTTCCCGAATGGGCAGACGAAGACGGCGGTCCCCGGCCCAGGGAGCGCCGTGGTGTTCCTGCACTTCACGCCGGAGGTGTGGGGTCAGGACGGGTTTGGCGCCTGGTCGCCAAACACCCATCTTGGTCCAGTGTTTCAGGCGACCTCGGGTCTGGCGCTGACGCTGATGAACGGCGGCGCAGTTGTCTACGACAACAACGGAATCGAAAACAACACGTTTGGAAACTACTACGACAATTCCGCTGGCGCCGTACCCGACAATGAGAAGCCCGGCCTGTTCCTCTGGTTCTCCATGTCGAACAACCTGGACGCAGCGTTCGCCAGCCACTTCCGGCTCACGGCGCCGACGACATTCGATCAGATCATCGGCTACTTCGACGGGAACGGTACTGCCGAGCTACGCTTCGACCCGGCGAACGTCTACAATCGGTTCCGGATGAACATCTGGTCGAACGGTCCGGGTGATGTGCCAGCCAACAACACCTTTGTCGGCGACGTCTTCACGAGCGATACAACGGCGGGAACGTTCGCGTACTCCAGCACTGGGGTGCGGAGGACCTTCAGCGATGGGGCGTTCGACGAGCTGTTCCGGATGGTCTACACCCTGGAACAGCCGATCACGCTGCCCCCGGGCGACTACTGGTTCAGCCATGATACGGCGGTGCCAGAGGGAGTGTCCTCGCCCTCACCGGCGCCGGCAGGTGCGCGGCGCGCGGCCACGAGCGCTGTGCGGCCCGTCCCGGACGGTAAGGTGTCCTTGAACCGCTGAGAAAGCTCTCCTCTCAGGTGAGCGCAAGAAGCCTCGGCGCCGGGAGTGGGCTCCGAGGCTTTTTGCTGTTCAGCCCTGTCATCTCTCCTGATACAATCCCTCCTGCATGGCGGTACTTCCTCTCGTCGTTCTCGCGGTGGTGTTCGGTTACGCCGTCTTTCGTTACGGTGGCGTCGTGCCGGAGGACTGGTACCTGTGCTTGGTAGGAGTGGGGCTTGCTTTCACAATTTCCCGGCTTACCCCGCGGAACGGCGAGCGCGTCCCGGGGGCTTCCGCTGTCACGCGGCTGCTGATCCTTGGAATTCTGGCAGTCGTGCTCGTGCAACTGGTTCCGCTTCCGGCGAGCGTGGTGCGCCTGGTGTCGCCGGCCCGCGTTGAACTGGATGAGGCGGTCGGAGAAGTAGTCGGCGCCGCGCCGTACACCGCCATGACGATCGTTCCCGGTGAGACGTTCCGGCTGCTGCTGACACTCGTTGGATTGGTGCTGGTCTTCCTTCTCGTTCGCGAGATGGCGTGGCGCTGGCGTGACAATCCCTGGATCTTGGCTGTTCCGTTCGTCGCCGTGGCCTTCTTGGAGGCTGTGCTGGGACTGGTCCAGTATTACTGGGCGGGTACGCCGCTGGCGACGGGAACCTACGTCAATCGCAACCACTTCTCGGGTCTTCTGGAGATGGCTCTGCCATTCCCGCTGATGGGTGCGGTCGCGGTGCTTCGAGCGGGCGAGTCAGTGCGGTCACGTCGCAGTCCGGCAGGACCCGCCGTGAGGGCTTGCCTCTATCTCGGGGTCGGAGCGGTGCTGCTTCTGGCCATCATCCACTCGCTGTCACGGATGGGTTTTATCGCCGCGCTGGGATCGTTTTTCGTCATGGGAGCGACCGCTCTGGGGGCCGGCCTGTCGGGGTGGAAGCGGACCGTTCCAGTTATTCTTGTGACCTCGCTGGTGGTCGCGGGGTTCATCTTCCTTCCAACTGATCAACTCATCGAGCGCTTCGCAACGATGGCCGCCACCGACGACATCACGGCGGACACGCGCGCGCAGATCTGGCGTGACACCGTCGAACTGATCCGCGACTTCCCGGTGCTGGGATGCGGCCTTGGATGTTATGAGTCCGGATTCTACCGCTA
>JAFGJQ010000076.1 GCA_016929015.1 Phycisphaerae bacterium
TCCGGCACTCCGGATAGGTCCATGGTCCATGGTCCATGGTCTATGGTCCTTGCAGCGCAATGAGATGTGTAGCAATTCCGAGACGTCACGATCGATCCCGCGGCCCGGGTGATCTGGCCCCGCAGGCCGTAGTCCCGGGCAAAAGCTCAGCCTTTCCTTGCTGCATGGACTTCACGGGCCGGTTCCCGCGCCATCTGCCAAGCCTTGATGTCCTCAAACCGTTCCATTGCTGCCTCTATCGAGTCTCCGTGAACTCCGAACTCAGAGTTCCGGACTCCTTTTCCCGCCGCCGATACGGACAGGAACGCCGTTCTTCAGCATCTCGTTTCCCGTGACGACCACGTTCTCGCCCGGCGACAATCCCCTCGTCACCTGGACCACGCGATCCTGTTCGATCCCGGTCTCGACCTTCCGCCGGATGGCCTTGTCCTCTACGACTACGAACAGGATGCGGCCACCCTCCGGCGTTTCGAGGATGGCATCGGCCGGGACGGTGACGGCGTCTCTGACGGTATCCAGATGCAGCGTCAGGCGTGCGAACTGATACGGCATCAGGGGATTTTCGGTGTTCAGTGTCGCTTCCGCGGTACGTGTCCGCATCTCTGCGTGGAGCAACGGGTACACGCGAACGATGGTCCCGGTTACGGTCTGCCCGGGGAAGGCGTCGAGCACGGCCTCGAGCTTCATCCCCTGACGCAGGCCCGCGGAGAATCGTTCCGGCACGCTGAACCGCACCACCAGCGAGTCGGGTGCGACCATCTCGACCAGCGGAGTCCGTGGCACAGCCAGGTCTCCGGCCCGTACATGGACCGCAGTGACCACCGCGTCGAAGGGTGCCGCGATCACGCACTCGGCAAGGTGTGCCTCCGCCAGTGCCACTCGCGCCGCCGCTTCCTCGACAACGGCTTCCGGAACGGCGACCTCCGTGGCCGTGGGGCCGGCCTTGAGCAGCCGCAGCGTCTGCGCGGCCGCCGCCAGTTCCGCTGTCGCGACACCCACACGCTCACTGGCCTGGTCGACGCTCTGGCGCGAGGTGAACTCCTGCTCAACCAGTTGGGTTTGTCGGTCGTGGGCCTGCCGCGCCTCATACAACGTTGCCTGCCATTTCTGAACCACCGCCTCGGCCCTGGCAATCTCTTCCGGTCGGGCACCCGCACGCAAGTCCGCCAGGCGCGCCCGGGCAACGGCCAAAGCGGCCCGCGCCGCGCGTGCTTCCGCCTGATGCACGTCACGTTCGATCTCGATGAGCTTCTCGCCCGTACGGACGCGGTCCCCTTCCCGCCATGGGCAATAGGTGACCGGTCCTTCCTTGGTGGCGGCCACGACCACGGAACGGGTGGCGACCACCTCGCCGGTGATCCGCAGGTCCCGGGTCAGGTCGCGGGTCTCCGCCTCGACCACCTCCACCAACAACGGCTTCCCCCCGTTCCCGCCCGCTTCCCCGGGGGCACCCGGGGTTTTCTGGGTCGGTCTGTCCTGCGCCGTCACGAGAGCCGCTGCTACGACAGCGCAGCACAGCATGATCGGCGCGCATTCGAGGGTTCGTTGCCGTTGTTTCATACTCTGCCTGTTGCCCTGATCATCGCTCGCGAGCACGCTCGCACTCCATTTCCGAACACTTCCCAACTCCCAACTCAGAACTCAGAACTTCCCAACTCAGAACCCGCCAGGGACCTGCCGACCGCCCACTCGAAACGGGCCTTCGCCGTATACCAGTCCAGACGGGCCTGGACCAGCCGGCGCTCTGCTTCTGTCTGCGCCGTCTGGGCGTCGATCAGGCCGACAATGGAGGCGACGCCGCTCTTGTATTCCCCCTCGGCGAGGCGCGCGCTTTCGCGTGCGCTGGCTGTCAGAGCGGCAGCCGCAGTCACCGCCTCGGCGGCTTCGGTGAGCCGCCAGTAGGCCGTCCACACCTCCAGCTCGATCCCCTGCAGAAGGTCGGCATGGTCGGCGATGGCCCGACCAAGGTCTGCCCGTGCCCGTTCGAGACGGTTTCTTCTCTCGAAGCCGTCGAAGAGCGGGAATGCGACGGTCAGCCCGACCGTCCATTCCTCCCGCTCCGGCACGAACGTGGTGTCCCTGCGCCCGGCGCTTGCCTCGGCGCTGAGCGTCGGCCAGTAGGCGGCCTGCCCTTCGGCTACTTCAGCGCGGCTTGCCTCGATGCGGGCCAAAGCGGTCCGGAGTTCGGGCCGCTGCCGGGCGGCCTCGTCGAGGAGCCGTTCGATGCGGGGCAGTTCCTCCTGCTGCACTTGGTCGGGCAACTCCGCGACGTCAAAGGTGCCGTGGACCGGAACCCCCATCGCGTGGGCCAGGCGGCCGTGCGATATGCGCACGCCGTTGCTGGCCCGGACATGCTGCAGTTTTGCATCCGCGTGCTGCGTCTCCGCCCTGAGAACATCGGCCCGCGTCACGACCCCTGACTCGTGCCGTGCCCGAGCCAGCTCCAGCTGGTAGCGGGTGTGCCTCAGCGTGTCTTCGGCCACTCTGAGCAGCCATTGGGCGCCCAGAAACTCGTAGTAGGACGCCTCGACCGCCAACGCA
>JAFGJQ010000007.1 GCA_016929015.1 Phycisphaerae bacterium
GTCAGCGGGTTGGCCTGGTTGGAGACGAAGGTCTCGATCAACTGCGTCATCGCGTCCAGGCCGGTGCTCGCAGTCAGTTCCGGCGGCATCGAGTGCGTCAGCAGCGGATCGACGACCGCCCAGCGGGGGAGCATCAGCGGGCTTCGCATGCTCACCTTGACCTGTTGCTCCGGCACGCCGAGCACCGCGTTGTACGTCACCTCGGCGCCCGTGCCGGCAGTCGTGGGCGCCGCGATCAGCGGCGCCGCCTGCTTCCGCAGGGGCCGGCCCTGGCCGACGACCTCCAGGTAGTTCGACAGTTCGCCCTCGTTCTGCAGCATGGCGGCGACGACCTTGGCAACGTCCAGGACGCTGCCGCCTCCGATGGCGAGAACGACATCGGCTTTCGCCTCGCGGGCGGCTGTGACGGCCGCCTGCGCCAGATCGGTCGTCGGTTCGCCGGCCACGCTGAAGACCGTCGCGGCCACGTCGCGAGAGGCCAGGGCATCGAGCACGTTCGCATGGCGGTCCGGCGTGCTGCCGAGCACGAGGAAGACACGTTCTCCGTATCCGGCAACCAGGACAGGGATTTGTTCGGCGACACCCGGGCCGAACACGATTTTGCGGGCGGTGGAGAATTCGAAGTTCATGACAAGTCACACACTCATATAATCCCAACCGTCCTGGTCGGGAAAGATGCTGTTGTATTTCACGCTGCTGCGGGGCTCGGCCATCAGGCTCTCGACGGTGTCCCGCCACTTCTGGTAGTGCGCCGTCTCCTTGTGCCGGGCCGGGTCGTTCGTCGTGCGATAGACCTCGACCAGGACGAAACGCGTCGGATCGTCCTGCTGCTGGATCACATCGAACCGGGCGACGCCGGGCTCCCGGACGCTTTCTTTGGCATTCTCGACGGACGCGGCGCGAAACGCCTCCACCTGGTCCGGCTTGACATGGACGAACACGTGAACGACCAACATGGCACTCTCCTTGGCGGCTACCCTGTTTTGTGCGGCAGTGTAGCACGGGCACGGGCACAACGCAACCGCCTGCCAGACAGAATCCTCTGTCTCTGAGTAGCCGTTCTTGTGGATAC
This sequence comes from Phycisphaerae bacterium, assembly GCA_016929015.1. Lineage (GTDB taxonomy): Bacteria > Planctomycetota > Phycisphaerae > UBA1845 > UBA1845 > JAFGJQ01. The sequence continues at coordinate 1,073 of JAFGJQ010000007.1, forward strand.
AAAAATGTATCGCTGGAGACCTATGACTACAGTTTTGTAGCCGGCGGCGGCATGGGCGGACCAGGGTCGGGCAAGTGCTAAAATGCTGCCGTTTCAGGAGTTACGTCCAATTGTCCTGGTGAGGGTTCCACGTGGCACAGTCTTTGCCAATGAGAGGGCAGCCCAGTTCGGTGTCGATGGGCACATTGCGGGCATGTGTGCTCGCAAATTCAAGTGTGTTGGAAAGGGCAGAACGGTGAGATGCAGACGACTGGGTGCAGTGTCCATGATCCCCCTGGTGCTGGCGATGTCCGTTCCGGCGTGGGCGGCCGAGGCCGCACCGTTGGCCGTCGAGGAACTGAAGGCCGAGCTCCAGACGAATATCAACGTCATTTGGACGCTGGTCGCGGCGTTCCTGGTGTTCTTCATGCAGGCGGGATTCGCCATGGTCGAAACCGGTTTCACCCGGGCCAAGAACTCCGTGAACATCCTGATGAAGAACCTGTTCGACTTCTCCATCGGGTCGCTCGTGTTCTTCTTCATTGGCTTCGGCCTGATGTTCGGGCAGAGCAACGGCCTGTTTGGCACGACCCGGTTCGCCCTGGGGGGCGTCGAGGCCGGCAGCGGTGATTGGAACTGGACGTTCTTGATCTTTCAGACCGTCTTCGCCGCTACCGCCGCCACGATCGTCTCGGGCGCCATGGCCGAGCGGACGAAGTTCACGTCCTACCTGGCCTACAGCTTCTTCATCTCGCTGCTGATCTACCCGGTCTTCGGGTCCTGGGCGTGGAACAGCCTGAACGGGCTCGAGGGCAGCGGCGGGTGGCTCGAAGGGCTCGGTTTCCATGACTTCGCCGGCTCGACGGTGGTGCACTCGATCGGCGGATGGCTGGCGCTGGCGGGCGCGATTGTCCTGGGCCCCCGATTGGGCAAATATGGGCCGGACCGGAAACCCCGCGCGATCCCCGGGCACAACCTGCCGCTGGCGGCGCTCGGCGTGTTCATCCTGTGGTTCGGCTGGTTCGGATTCAATCCCGGCAGCACAACCACCGGCGAGGGCCTGGCCGGCTACATCGCCGTGACGACGAACCTGGCGGCGGCCGCCGGCGCCGTGATGGCCCTGATCACCTCCTGGATTGTGGTCAAGAAGCCCGATGCCTCCATGGCCCTCAACGGCGCCCTGGCGGGTCTGGTCTCCATCACCGCGCCCTGCGACGGAGTCTCGCCGATCGGCGCCGTGCTCATCGGGGGCGTCGGCGGAGTCCTGGTGGTTCTCAGCGTACTGTTCGTCGATTACGTCCTGAAAGTGGACGACCCGGTCGGCGCCGTCAGCGTGCACGGCGTCTGCGGTGCGTGGGGCACGATCTCCTGGGGCTTGTTCAGCATGAGCGACGGCCTGTTCTACGGTGGCGGCGTCAAGCAGCTTGGCGTGCAGCTCCTCGGAGCCGGTACGGCTTTCGCGTGGGCCTTTGGTCTCGGGGTCGCGATGTTCTTTCTGCTCAGCAAGACCATCGGGCTGCGCGTCAGCGCCGAGGAGGAGCTCAAAGGTCTCGACATCGGCGAGCACGGCAACGAGGCCTACGCGGGATTCCAGGTCTTCACCAC
>JAFGJQ010000008.1 GCA_016929015.1 Phycisphaerae bacterium
CCGTCGGACCTGTCGGCGATGGGCGCCTGCGGTCCGAAGCCGCCGCTGGCGCAGAGCGGGTCATACGAGACGGATATGGGTCAGGAGTTCGAGATTGTGCTTCTGGCCACGGACGACGGTCTGCCCGATCCGCCGGCCGCGTTGGACTACGTGATCAGCCGGCTGCCCATCCGAGGCGGGCTGTTTGAGGAAGCCGGTGGGGCACCGATCCTGAGCGTGCCGCACACTCTACCCGACGGCGCTTCCCGGGTCGTGTACCGTCCATCCTGGGGCGTAGCCGGTCAGGACAACTTCGGTTTCAAGGCGAACGACGGCGGCACGGCGCCGGAGGGTGGTGACTCGAACGAGGCGACGATCGCCGTAACCATTGCGTCGCCGCCGCAGGGCCTGACCCATGCCTGGCCTCTGGACGTGAATCCCGGCTGGTCGGTCGAAGGTCAGTGGGCGTTCGGTACTCCCAAGGGCGGCGGAACGCATAACAAGGACCCGCAGGCCGCCTACACGGGCCAATACGTGTACGGATACAACCTGTACGGCGATTATGCCAACAACCTGTCGTTGCGCTGCCTGACCACAGATGCGATTGACTGCTCTCGACTGATGCGGACCGAGCTCCGCTTCTGGCGGTGGCTGGGCGTCGAAGCGTTTGATTCAGCCACGGTGGAGGTCTCAGCGGATGGCCAGAACTGGACTGCCGTCTGGTCGAACCAGACTGAAGGTGTGCTGATCGTGGATATGGCCTGGTCGCAAATGACGCTGGACATCGCCGACGTTGCCGACGGGCAGCCCGACGTCCGTATCCGTTGGGGAATGGGGCCGACGGACGCCTACACTACCTACCCCGGCTGGACCATCGACGACGTGGAGATCTGGGCCGTGCAATCTCCGGCCCTTGGCGATTTTGACGGTGACGGCCTCATTGACCTTGCGGATTTCGCCGCAATGCCCGAGTGCCTGACGGGCCCGGACGCCGGGCCGGTGCTGGCCGGCTGTGAGGCCTTTGATTTTGATGCGGATACCGACGTGGACGTGGCGGATTTCGCCGTGTTCCAGGAGGCGATGACGCAGTAGACGGCCCGTGGGTGGAAACACGCTCCGTCCGCCGGTGCGGATTCGGGGCGCCTGCGGTGAAGAGATGTTTCGGAACGGCCGGCGTGCGCAGCGCTCGCGGACGGTCTCGCACAGAGGAGGACATCGAATGCATTCGTGGCGAAATGTGGGACGGCAGTGCTGGGCAGCTTGTCTGGCTGTTGTGGTGTTCAGCTCGGTTGGGATCGCGGCGGAGCCGTCGTGGGTGTCTCTGACGCCGGCGGGAGGGCTGGCCGTTGAGCCGGTCGCTCGCGAGGCGGCACCACTCCTGACCGTGACGGCCTCGGATCTCAAGACCCTGTCACTGGAGGTCCAATGGGATGGCCTGACCGTCACGCCGACCAAGAGTGGCCAGAACGGCGAATTCGTGGAAATCACCTGGCCGGATGCGGCGTTCGCGGGTGAGGTCGGTGAGCCGAACCTGCCCGTGCTGCGCCGGTTGTTCGTGGCCCCGGAGGGCGCGAGCATAACGGCGACCGTCCAGGCAGGGGTGCCTGCGGTGCTCGACCTTGCCGCGGCGGGTTTCCCACCGCGGATCAAGCCGGAACAGCCGCCGGTGGAGAAGGTACCCGGCGCTCTGCAGGCTGCCCCGTTCGTGCTGAATGAGGCCGCGTACGCGCAGAACACCGACCTTCTGCCCGTGCGAGCGGAAGTGACCGAACTGGGCATCGTCCGAGGCTATCGCCTTTGCCTGCTGGAAGTGCGGCCCGTGACGTACAACCCGGCCCGTGGGCTTCTGACGTGGTGGCCGGAACTGAGCGTGAAGCTGGATTTCGCCGGTGGCAGCCGGTCTGCCGTCGAGCGCAGCCCGCTTGGATTGCACCGCGTTGTGCTGAATCCCGAGCTTCTGTCAGCGACCCGGGCAGGCGGGAACTACTTGATCGTCACCGGGACGGAGTTCCAGGCAGGGATTGCAGGCTTCGCGGCGGCGAAGGCGGCGCAGGGATTCACGGTGTCGACGCACGCCGTGGTGGCCGGAACGGCCAATACGACGATCAAGGCTTACATCCAGGGCCTGTACGCCGATCCGCTGACGGCTCCGGATTACGTCCTGCTTGTGGGTGACACGGACACGATTCCACACTGGGTGGGCCAGGGTGAAGGATCGCCCGCCACGGACATCCAGTACGGCTGCATGGATGGCGGCACAGACTACTACCCCGATATTGCCGTCGGGCGATTTCCGGTGGATGACCCCGACGACCTGCAGATCATGGTGAACAAGACGCTGTACTACGAGAACGGCCCGCTGGCGGATCCGGATTACCTCAAGCGGGCGGTCTTCATGGCGTCCACGGACAACTACGAGATCACTGAGGGCACGCACAACTACGTCATCAACACGCATTTGGCGCCCAACGAGTACATTTGCGACAAGCTGTACACCGTGACCTACGACGCAACCACGCAGGACGTGCGGAACTCGTTCAACGCGGGGCGGTTCTACGGTGTCTACAGCGGGCATGGCGGGACCTACTCGTGGGGAGACGGGCCGCCCTTCTCAGAGAGCGACGTCCAGGGGCTCACAAACGCGAACATGTACGCCATGATCTGCAGTTTCTCCTGCATCACGGGCACGTACACCGCGGACAAGTGCTTCATGGAGACCTGGGTGCTTGAGGAAAACAAGGGCGCCGTGACCGCCTGGGGCTCTTCCGTAAACAGCTACTGGACGGAGGATGACATCCTGGAGAAACGACTCTTCGACGCGATTTTCGATGCCGAAGATGATGTGGCGAGCGAAATCGGTCCGATCTACAACGAGACCAAGATGCGCTTTCTCGCTCACTTCGGAGATGATTCCACCACGCGCCGCTATTTTGAGATGTACAACCTCATGGGTGATCCGGCTCTGCCGCTGCCCGGCACCTGCTCCGACACGGGTACGGTCCAGTTGAATCGCGGTCGCTACGCGTGTGCAGACAGCATGACCGTACGTGTGTCCGACTGCGGGCTGAACCTGGACGACAACGTGGTGGATACGGTCACCGTCGCCGTCAATTCCGATTCCGAAAACGGCGTGGAAAGCCTGCTCCTCTCGGAGACCAACGCCAACTCCGCAACGTTTGAGGGCATGATCGAGTTGAGCACGACGGACGCTGCTGGCGTGCTGCTGGTCGCCGACGGTGACGTGGTTTGGGCCACGTATATTGATGCGGACGACGGGCAGGGCGGCATCAACGTTCCGGTGAATGCGTCGGCCACCGTGGACTGTACGGCACCGGTGATTTCCGGGGTGCAGGTGACGGGCGTGGAGCCGCGGAGCGCTACGGTGTCCATCAGTGCCGATGAGCCCATTCGCGGCAGCGTGCAGTACGGTTTATCCTGTGCCGGCCTGACCGGATCGGCGGACGGGAGCGGCTTCGCGAACCCGGCCACCGTGTCCGTAACGGGTCTGCAGGACAACACGACGTACTTCTTCGCGGTGGAGGCGACGGACGAGGCGGGCAACTCGACGTCAGACGACAACGGCGGCGCGTGCTACAGCTTCACCACGCCGGAGATTCCGGACTTCTTCACCGAACTGTTCGACAGCAACAACGACCTGGACAACCTCACGTTGACGTTCACCCCC
>JAFGJQ010000077.1 GCA_016929015.1 Phycisphaerae bacterium
CCCAACCGCGATCGGTTCGTGCTCTCGGCGGGCCACGCGTCCATGCTGCTGTACGGCACTCTGCACGTCTCGGGTTACGACGTTTCGCTGGACGACATCCAGCGGTTTCGGCAGTTGGGCGGCCGGTGTCCCGGGCATCCGGAGTACGGCGAGTTGCCGGGCGTGGAGATCACCACGGGCCCGCTGGGACAGGGAGCGGCCGCCAGCGTGGGAATGGCGATGGCCGAGCGATGGCTTCGTCAGCGTTTCAACCGCCCGGGCCATGAGATCGTAGGGTATCGCGTGTACGCCGTGCTGGGCGACGGATGCATGATGGAGGGGGTTTCCGGTGAGGCGGCGTCCCTGGCCGGTCATCTGGGGCTGGGAAACCTGACGTGGATCTACGACAGCAATCACATCAGCATCGATGGCCCCACCGACCTGGCGTTCACGGAGGACGTTGCGGTGCGGTTCAAAGCCTACGGCTGGCGGGTGCTGACGGTGGACGATGCCAACGACGTGGAAGCGGTGCATCAGGCCCTCGTGACGGCCGCGGAGACGGCGGATCGGCCGACCCTGGTAAAGATCACCAGTGTCATTGCCTACGGGGCCCCGACAAAGGCGGGAACGGCGTCTGCACACGGAGAGCCACTGGGTGAAGAGGAGATTCGCAAGGCGAAGGAGTTCTTCAAGTGGGACCCGAACGCGAAGTTCCTGGTGCCACAAGACGTGCGGCGGCACATGACCGCACCGCTTCAGGAACGCGGCGAGCGCCTGGAACGAGAATGGAACGCTCGGTTTGCGGCCTACGCGCAGGCCCATCCGGACCTGGCCGCCGAATGGGACTGCATGCAGTCCGGGACCCTGCCGGAAGGTTGGGATTCGAACCTGCCCGCGTTCCCCGCGGATGGCAAGGGGATGGCCAGCCGGGCGGCTGGCGGGAAGGTGCTTCAGGCGGTGGCGGCGAACGTTCCCTGGCTGATCGGCGGCGCCGCAGACCTGACACCCTCGACCAAGACCTACATCCGCGGCAGCGAGGATTTCCGGAAAGGCGACTACGGGCATCGGAACATCCGCTTCGGCGTGCGTGAACATGCGATGGCGGCCGCGTGCAACGGGCTGGCGCTGTCGCAACTGCGTTCGTTCGGGGCGACGTTCCTGGTGTTTGCGGATTACTGCCGTCCCTCGATCCGTCTGGCCGCGATGATGAAGCTGCCCGTTATTTATGTTTTCACGCATGACAGCATCGGCGTCGGCGAGGACGGCCCGACTCATCAACCCGTTGAGCAACTCGCGTCGCTGCGGGTGATCCCTAATCTGGACGTGGTCCGACCCGGTGATGCGAACGAGGTGACCGAGGCCTGGCGGCACGCCATGCAGCGAACGGACGGGCCGGTGGCGTTGGCGTTGAGCCGGCAGAACCTGCCCACCCTCGATCGGGCGTATCTGGCCCCGGCGAGCGGAGCGCGGCGGGGCGGCTACGTTCTCGCGGATGCGACGGGCGGGCCGGAAGTCATCCTGATCGGGACCGGCTCGGAACTCTCGCTGTGCGTGCAGGCCCACGAGGAGTTGACGGCAAAGGGCGTGCGGGCCCGCGTCGTGTCGATGCCATGCACCAGCCTGTTCGACCGCCAGCACGCGGCATACCGCGAGCAGGTGCTGCCCGCGTCGTGCCCGGCGCGGGTGGCGGTGGAAGCGGGCGTGTCGGGGGGGTGGCAGAAGTATGTCGGACTGCACGGGATCGTCCTGGGCCTGGACCGGTTCGGGGCGTCGGCGCCGTGTGCCGACGTGATGAGGCACTTTGGATTCACGGCGGAGGCCGTGGTCGCGGCGGCGCGACAAGTGCTGGCAAGATGAGTCGCGGTCCCGAACGAGCATGGAGGTTTCGATGAGCAACTTCCGCAAACTGGCGGGCCTGGGGCAGGCGATCTGGTGCGACTACATCCGGCGCGGCATGATCGACTCGGGCGAATTGCAGGCACTGATTGACGAAGGCGTGCTGGGGATCACCTCGAATCCCACCATCTTCCAGAAGGCGATCGGCGAGAGCACAGACTACGATGAGGCCGTGACGAACCTGGTTGCCGGCGGCACACACGATGCGCCGGCCATCTACGAGGCACTTGCCTTTGAGGACATCCGTCGAACGGCGGACGCCTTCCGCCCGGTCTACCAGCGCACCCAGCGGCGCGATGGTTTCGTAAGCATCGAGGTCGAGCCGGCCCTGGCTCACGACACGGACGCAACGGTGGCTCGCGCTCGCCAGATCGCACGGGCCGTCGACCGGCCGAACGTGATGGTGAAGGTGCCGGCTACAGACGCAGGCCTGCCGGCCATCGAAACGCTCATCGGCGACGGCATCAACGTGAACGTGACGCTGATCTTCTCGGTGGATGTCTATCAGCAGGTGATCGATGCGTTTCTGCGCGGCGTGCGAAAACACGTGGAGCGGGGCGGGGATCCGGCCGGCGTGGCATCCGTGGCGTCGTTTTTCGTGAGCCGGATCGACACTGCGGTGGATGCCCTGCTGGAGAAGCGGATTGCGGATGGGAAAACGCACCTGCGGGACCTGCTGGGCCGGGCGGCCGTCGCCAGCGCGAAGGTTGCGTATGAACGGTACCGACAGAGCTTCGAGGCAGAAACCTTCGCGGAGCTTCGAGAACGCGGCATCCGCCCGCAAAGGCCGCTCTGGGCGAGCACCAGCACCAAGAACCCCGCCTATCGCCAAACGATCTACGTCGACACGCTGATCGGCCCGGACACGGTGAACACCGCGCCGCCGGCCACCCTGGAGGCCATTCGGCGGATGGCCGACGTACGGGCAACGATCCGCGAGGATCTGGAAGGCGAGCGTCAGGTGCTGGCTCGCCTGGAGGCCGATGGCATCCGCATGGCGGAGGTCACGGAACAACTCCGGGTGGCTGGCGTGCGGGCCTTCGCGGAGTCCTTCGATCGGCTTCTGGCGGACATCCGCGGCAAGGCCAAAACCGTGGCTGCCGGACGCTAGAATTACAGTGTCGCTGGATTTGTCGTAGGGATGGTGGAAGCCTTGGCGAAATGTAGGGCATGTCCTCCCTGGAGGCAGCGATCCGGCTGTACCGATATCGGGTGGTAGTTCTATAATGCAGCATGGTCGTGCGGTAGATGGTTGCTCGTGGCAAACCGGTTTACCCGTGTTGCACCGGGCTTGCGTTCGGATCTGGAGACAAAGTAGGCGATGTGTGTCAGATCACTGGATGAGCATGCGGACTTTCAGAATCCTGCTCTGAGCCGCTACCTCCCGTCTGAGCGGCGAGCGATTCTCGTACACCGGTATTTCCTTGGCATCGACCGGGGCATCGATCCCGGCCTCGCCGCGACCATTCAGAGCTGGGAGTCGGGGGTGGCGGACGAATGGCGGCGGAAGAAGATGCATCTGGACCGTGTTGCCCAGATGACGGAGATCGACCGGCACCGCAACGAGTTGTCCACCGCCCGGGGTCGTAGCGTCGACTGGAATGAGGCCGTCTGGGACTGGGTTCAGCACCACGCCGAAGAGTGGCGTCAGGGCTGGGAACGTACGGTAGCGGCCGGTGCGTAGATCTGCCGCATCGGGTCGTCTGGCTGCACCCGGCCCTGCGAGTGTCGTGATCGGCTTTCACGTCTGGGTTTCCGGTGGTTCTCCGGCAGATCTCCTTGCGACAATGCGGTCCGGCCGCGGTAGGATTGGCACGCGGTTTGCCAAGTCTCGTAGGTGCGTCGGAGACGGCCGGCCTGTGCCGCCCGAGGCGGCGCAATTGCGGCGTATTCCGGGCTCGTGATACGATCACGATACGGACGGTGGCAGTCGTGTCGGCGAGCAGGAGGGTTCTCGGATGCCAAGTGGTCTTTTCATTTGCGCTACAGACCTGGAAGCGGGCAGCAGCGTAATCACCCTGGGTCTGTGCGGGGTACTGCGCAAGTCGGTGGCACGGTTGGGTTTCCTCAAGCCGGTGGGCGGGGGAAGCGCGGATCGGGATGTGGCTGTCATTCGGTCGGCATGCCGGTTTCCCGAGGATGTGTGCAACCTCTGCCCGCTGACGATCGAGGAAGCGCGGGAACTGGTGGCACAGGATCGCCTGTCGGCGCTGCTGGACCGCGTGGGCGCGTGCTTCCGACGACTGAGGGATGAGCACGGCATGGTCATCCTGGAGGGCATCAACAACGCCCGGGCGGCCAGCCTCTTTGACCAGGAGATCAACGAGGCGATCGCCGCTCACCTGGAGACGCCGGTATTGCTGGTTGCCCGGGGGTTGTCCGACAACGGGGTCACGCGAGTGGATCAGCTCGTGGCGAACGTGCGGACGGCCAAGCGGTCGTTTGAAGACAAGAACTGCGAGGTCCTGGGGGTGGTGGTCAACCGGGTGGCCGATCAGCCGTTTGAGGTGGCCCAGCAACGGATCATGGATGCGTTCGAGGCCGCCGACCTGCCTCTGTTTGGCGTGGTACCCAATCTGGCCTACCTGGGCTATCCGAAGATGGATCAGGTCTGCAGTGAATTGCACGCGGAACTGATCAGCGGTGAAGAGGCCCTCTCCAACGTGGTGACGAAGACGATCATCGCCGCCATGGAGCCTCGGCACTTTCTGCATCATCTGAACACGGATCGGACGTTGGTCATCACGCCTGGTGATCGGGACGGCATTCTGCTGGCCGTCGCGTGTGCCCAGAAGTCCGGCAAGCGTCGTTCGGTCTCCGGCGTGGTGCTGACCGGCGGTCTTCGGCCCGACCCGGAGATCATGCGGCTGGTAGAGGACCTGGGGGCGCCTCCCTTCCCCATATGCACGGTGCAAGAGGACACGTTCACCACGGCGTTGATGATTCAGGACATTGACGTGCGGATGCGCGTGCAGGACGAGGACAAGATCCAGACCGCCTCGTCCGCGGTGTCGAGGCACCTGGAGCACGAACGGTTGTGGGAAAGGCTGAAAGTCCCCCGTCCGGAGAAGCGGAAGGCCGGATCGGCTTATTTCCTGCAGCAATTGGTGGAGCAGGCGCGGTCGCTGCAGAAACGCATCGTGTTTCCCGAAGGCGAAGAGCCTCGCACTGTACAGGCCGTGGCGAAGATCGTGGAAGCCCGCATCTGCCGGCCCATCCTGATCGGCAATCCGGAGCGCATTCGCGAGCAGGCCGGCCAGGCCGGAGTGAGCCTTGAGGGGGTGGAACTGGTGGACCCGCAGGCGGTTCCCCGGATGGATACCTACGTCGACCGGGTGGTGGAAATCCGCAAGGGCAAAAAGGGCGGCATGACGCCGGACGTGGCTCGCGAATGGCTCGACCAGTCTACCATCCACGTGGGCACCGTCATGGTGGAGACCGGCGATGCGGACGGGCTGGTGTCCGGGGCCATCCACTCCACGGGCGACACGATTCGGCCCGCTCTTCAGATCATCCGGACGCGGGCGGACGTGGGGCTGGCGTCCAGCGTGTTCTTCATGGCCCTGCCCGACCGTGTGCTGGTGTACGGGGATTGCGCAATCATTCCCGACCCGAACGCGCAGGAGCTGGCGGGCATTGCCTGGGCCAGCGCCATGACGGCCCGAGCCTTCGGCATCGAGCCGTACGTGGCCATGCTGTCGTATTCCACCGGCAAGTCCGGTGCGGGACAGTCCGTGGACAAAGTCGCGGAGGCCACGAAACTGCTTCGGGAACGGAACCCGGACTTCGCGGTGGACGGCCCGCTCCAGTATGACGCGGCCATCGACCCGGAGGTCGGCCGGCTCAAGCAGCCCGGCTCCCCGGTGGCGGGCCGGGCAAACGTGTTCATCTTCCCGGACCTGGACGCGGGAAACATCGCGTACAAGGCCGTGCAGCGTTCGGCGGGGGCGCTGGCCGTCGGCCCGGTCATGCAGGGCCTGAACAAGCCGGTGAACGACCTTTCCCGCGGTTGCAGCGTGGACGATATTGTGTATACCGCGGCGGTCACGGCCATTCAGGCCGGCGCGCGGTAAGACCGCGCCGCGTCTTTTTTGCGGATGGTGCGGACAGAAACAGACGAAGCCCAAGGCCAAGGGAGCCCAATGAAAATTCTGGTGATCAACTGCGGCAGTTCTTCCATCAAGTACAAACTCTACGACATGGCCGCCGGCGAAGAGGTGGCGACAGGGTTGATCGAGCGGATCGGCGAGGCGGAATCGCGCACCACTCACAGCGTGCGCGGCAGCAAGACGGAGCGGTCCGAGCGCATCGCCGACTATGACCAGGGCGTGAAGCAGATCATGACCCTGCTCACCACGGTTGGCACGCCGCCTCCGCTGAAGGACCCGCAGGACATCGACGGCGTGGGGCACCGCGTGGTGCACGGCGGCGAGGATTTTTACGAGTCCGTGGTCGTCAACGGCGACGTGCTCGCGTCCATCGATCGCTGCTGCGAGCTGGCCCCGCTGCACAATCCGGCGAACCTCGGCGGCATTCAGGCCACCATGCGCATCCTGCCCGGCAAACCGCAGGTGGCCGTGTTTGATACGGCGTTCTTCCAGACCATGCCGCCGGCGTCCTACCTGTACGCGGTGCCGTACGAGTGGTATGAGACGCGCCGCATCCGCCGGTACGGCTTCCACGGCACGAGCCACCGGTATGTGGCCATGCGGGCCGCGGAGTTGCTCGACAAGCCGCAGCCGAACCTCATCACCATGCACCTGGGCAACGGGTGCAGTGCGTC
>JAFGJQ010000078.1 GCA_016929015.1 Phycisphaerae bacterium
CCGATCCATCACGTATGCCACATTCCCTCGTCAGACGCCATTTCCATCCGTCCGCGTCTCGCAGGGCCGACCGCCCCCCGCGCCGCCAAAGGGCGTCAGTATCGCCTTGCTCCGGACCCGGCGGAAGCGCCAGGATGGGAATCCGGCTCGGGCCGTGTAGAATGCCCCGTCTGGAAGCCAACATGGAGGCTCAGTTGGAAGGCATCGGAATGAAATCGACACCGGACAAGACGGCCGCCTGCCCAAGGTTGCCTTGCCGCGTGTTGCAGGGGTCGCTGGACAACCTTCTCACCCGGGAGTGGTTGCTCACAAACGGGCTCGGAGGCTTTGCGTCCGGCACGGTGATCGGCTGCCCCACCCGCAAGTACCACGGATGGCTGGTCGCCTCCAGACGACCGCCCCTGGAGCGTTATCTGCTTCTTGCCGGTGCCGTGGATCGGGTTCACGGCGGCAATGTGCTTGTGGACCTTTCCTCCTGGGAGTTCAACCACGGGGTGGAGCCGGCGGGCCATGTCCATCTGGTGCAGTTTGACTTCGACCCCGCCGGTCCCGATCCCTGGGTCCGCTGGACGTACGCCCGCGACGGGATCTCAGTCCGCCGCCAGCTCACCTTCATCACCGGCCGGCAGATGACACGCATCCGGTATGACGTGGAGGCGCCCGCCAACCGGCCGATCCTCCTGGAGGTCGCCCCCATGCTGGCCATGCGTGACTTCCACGGCCTGCGACGGCAGGCCGCCGTTGATCCGTGGAAGCTGAGCACCGACGGCAACTGGCTTTGGGTCCAGGACCGGTCCCATCCGGACCAGACGCTCGCGATGTTCTCCCGCCAGGGAGAGGGGCTCTCACAGGCCCGCTTCACGCCCGAGAGAACCTGGTGGCACAACATTCGATACCGCATCGAACTGGAACGGGAGTATCTCGGTGGTGAAGACCTCCAGCGGGCGGGGACGTTTCGGGCGGCGGGGACGGGCTCGCTGGCCGTCGAGTTTGTGGCCGTCGGGTTCGCCTTAACGCCGGAGACGGCGGCCCAGGCGGCAGAGACTGCGATTCGGCCGTCGCGCATCCGGTCGAACGTGGCGGGTGACGATCCCGTTCGACAAGCCCTGGTGGTGGCGGCGGATCAGTTCGTGGTGCGCCGCCGATCGGATCGGCACCGGGACCAGGCAACCATCATCGCGGGATACCCGTGGTTCGGCGACTGGGGCCGCGATTCGTTCATCTGCCTGGAAGGCATTCTGCTGTGCACGGGGCGGCACGCCGAAGCACGAGAAGTGCTGGAAACGTTCGCCGGCGTGCAACGCAACGGACTCATCCCCAATCGATTTGATGACTACGGCGGGGAGTGCGAATACAACAGCGTGGACGCGTCGCTGTGGTATGTCCACGCCGCGGACGCTTACCTGACGGCAACGGGCGATACGCAGGCATGGCGCGGGTTCCTGGCCTCCGTGTGCCGGAACGTCGTCGACGCGTTCGTCCGGGGAACGGATTTCGACATCCACCTGGACGAGAATGGTCTCATCCGGTGCGGGCATCCGCAAGTCCAGATCACCTGGATGGACGCGAAATGCGGGGACGTGGTCTTCACGCCGCGGCACGGCCGCCCGGTGGAAGTGAACGCTTTGTGGCACCACACCCTGCGAATTCTCACGCGGCGGTTCGCCGACACGGACAAGCGGCTGTCGAAACGCTGCCGCGCGCTGGCCGACCAGGTCGCCGGCTGTTTCGAACGCACATACTGGAACCCGGCGCGGAATTGCCTGTTTGACTGCGTGCGCGACGACGAGCGTGACGCGGCGATCCGGCCCAACCAGATCTTCGCGGTCAGTCTGGTGGATTCGCCTCTGTCGGCGGAAAAGCAGGCCGCGGTGCTGGAGACGGTGCGCACCCGCCTTCTCACGCCGTACGGGTTACGCAGCCTGGCACCGGATGATCCGCACTACGTCGGACGGTTTCGCGGCGTGCAGCCGGTGCGAGACCGCGCGTATCACAACGGCACCGTATGGTCCTGGCTGATCGGCCCCTTCGTCGAAGCTCATCTGCGCGTCCACGGCTTCACCGCGGAAGCCAGAACGGAGGCACGACAATTGCTCCAGCCGCTGGTGGAACACCTGTCGGAAGCCTGCCTCGGATCCATCAGCGAAAACTTTGACGGCGATCCCCCGCACCGGCCCGGCGGATGCATCGCCCAGGCCTGGAGCGTGGCCGAACTGTTGCGGGCCTGGGACCTGGTGAACGGATGATACCCGCCTCCATCGACGGCAACCGGATCTGGCAGATACACGTTCGGCCGAAAAACACGGCGCTGGACCCGCTGGGCCGGCAACGGTGGAACGACGTACGACAAATACCCTCGCTGGCGCACGTAAAGGGCGTCTCCGCAAGCACGCTCTACTTCGTGCGGGGCCCGTTGGATCGAAAGGCGGCCGATACCGTCGGCCGGAAGCTGCTGACGGACCCGGTTGCGGAAACCTTCACGCTGGCCGAGGGCATGGCGCAACGCGACGCCGACGAGGTGGCCGTCGAAGTGCACCACCTGCCCGGCGTGATGGATCCCGTCGCCATCAGCACGGCCGACGCAATCGCCGAACTCCTCGGAACAGGAGCAGGCGTCGACGTTCGAACGGCCCGGCGTTACGTCATCGACGGGGCCCGGGACTCGGCAGACCTGGAGCAAATCGCCCGGCGCGTGCTGGCCAACGAGTGCATTGAAGCCGTCTACATCCAGGGGTTCGGGCGGCACGACGGATTGCCGGAGGTCTTTCCGGCCGCGCCGGAAGCCTCGGCCGAACCGCGAACCGTGCCCCTGCGGCACCTGAATCGCGATGCCCTGACGGCCCTCTCCCGGCAAGCGCATCTGTTTCTCTCCGCCACGGAAATGGAAACCATCCGCGCCCATTTCGAGGCGGTCGGGCGTGACCCGACGGACCTTGAGCTGGAAACGCTGGCCCAGACCTGGTCGGAACACTGCGTACACAAAACGCTCAAGAGCGAAGTCGTATACCGCGGGGCGGACTTCGGCCGGGACGGTGAGGTGGAGGTACGCTTCGAGAACCTCCTGAAGGATACCATCGCCGAAGCGACCCGGCGGCTCAACCGGCCGTGGTGCCTGTCGGTGTTCGAGGACAACGCCGGCATCGTGGCGTTCGACGAGGAATACGGCATCGCCTTCAAGGTGGAAACGCATAACCACCCGTCTGCCATCGAGCCCTACGGCGGAGCGGCCACGGGCGTGGGTGGCGTAATCCGCGACATCATGGGTTGCGGACTGGGCGCCCGGCCGATCGCCAACACCGACGTGTTCTGCTTCGCCCCGCCGGATTTCGCGGATGAGCGACTTCCCAAAGGCGTACTGCACCCGCGCCGCATCTTCAAAGGCGTGGTCAGCGGCGTGCGCGACTACGGCAACCGAATGGGCATTCCCACCGTCAACGGGGCGATCCACTTCGACGAGCGATACCTGGCGAATCCGCTCGTGTTCTGCGGATGCGTGGGCCTTATCCCCCGCGACCGGATCGCCAAGGCCGCCTGTCCCGGTGACGCGATCGTTGTCGCCGGCGGCCGGACCGGTCGCGATGGAATTCACGGGGCCACATTCTCCTCGGCGGAACTGACGGACACGCACGCCGACGAATTCTCGCACGCCGTCCAGATCGGCAACGCCATCGAAGAAAAAAAAGTGCTGGACGCGATGCTGCGAGCGCGAGACCACGTGGACGGCTGCCTGTACCACGCCGTCACGGATTGCGGGGCCGGCGGACTGAGCAGCGCCGTCGGCGAGATGGGAGAGAACACCGGGGCCGCCGTCGACCTCGAGAAAGTGCCCCTGAAATACGCCGGCCTGCGCTACGACGAGATCTGGATTTCCGAAGCACAGGAGCGAATGGTCTTCGCCGTGCCGCCGGACAAGCTGGACACGCTGCTCGCAATCTTCCGCGAGGAGCATGTCGAAACCACGGTCATCGGCCGCTTTACCGGCGACGGCATGCTGCGTGTGCGGCACAAAGGAACGACGGCAGGCGAACTCGACATGCACTTCCTGCACCACGGACTCCCCAAGAGCACGCGACGGGCGTCCTGGCAACCGCCCGCGCCGCGCCATGTCGCACCGCCGGAGCAAGACCTCGGCCGCCGGCTGCTCCAGACCCTGTCCGGCCCGAACGTGGCGTCCAAGGAATGGGTTGTCCGCCAGTACGACCACGAAGTCCAGGGGGCAAGCGTGGTCAAACCGCTCTGCGGACCCGGCAACGGACCATCCGACGCGGCAGTGCTGCGACCCCGGCTGGACGGGCGCCGCGGCATCGTCCTGGGATGCGGGCTGGCCTTGTCCCGGGCCGACGACGATCCGTACTGGATGGCCGTCGCCGCGGTGGATGAGGCGCTGCGAAACGTGGTCTGCGTCGGAGCCGACCCGGCCCGGACCTCCATCCTCGACAACTTCTGCTGGGGCTCGATTGACGATGATTACGCGATGGGCACCCTGGTACGGGCCTGCGTGGGCGCGCGGGACGCGGCCGTCGCGTTCGGCCTGCCGTTCATCTCCGGCAAGGACTCGCTGAACAACCAGTTCTCACAGAGCGCCGAGGAGGCGCAGCGATGCGGGCTGCCCCAACGCATCATGATCCCGGGCACGCTCCTGATCAGCGCCCTGGGCCTGGTCGAAGACGTAACCCGGTGTGTAACGTCTGATTTCAAAGAAACCGGCTCGGTGCTGGCCGTGATTTCCGCCCCGGCGGACGCCGTGGGGCTGGCTCCGGCCGCCCGACTTCATGCCGCGGTGGCTCGATGGATTGCGGCGGGTCACGCCCGTACCGTGCATGACGTCAGCGATGGCGGGTTGGCGGTTGCCCTCGCGGAGATGTGCCTGGCGGGCGGCCTGGGCGCGCGGGTTTCCCTGGACGAATGGGGCAGTGAAAACCCGGCCGCCCTTCTTTTCGACGAACCATTGACCACGTACGTCGTGGAATGTGATGAAGACGCCCTTGCCGAGTTGACGGTGCCCGAGGAGGCGGTCACGGTCGTCGGCGAGGTGACGCCCGAGCCACGCCTGGTGGTTCAGGCAGCGGCCGTTCCGCTCATAGACCTGCCGATCGCCGACCTGGCGAGCGCCTGGCGAAGCCTTCAGCCGTGATCGCGAACCCATAAATAAAAGCTGCACTTCTATTCTTTGCCTGATCGGTGGCAGAATGCCCGGGATTCCGCGTTCCATCGGCCACCCGAATAAGGGTATAATCTTACAAGACTTCCGCACAGATTTCACAGGAGTCAGCGATGGCACGCGTTGGGACGACAGGCATTGGCATGAAGAAGGCCCAAACGGCATCTTGCCTGGTAGCGGCAATGGTTCTCGTTGCCGCGGCAGCCGAGCCCGCTCAAGGCGGTCCTCAGCACTGGGGATACGGTTTCTCCTACTTGGCGGCGATCGAAGAGGCCGATGGCGGCCGGCGGCTGGTTGTGTACGAGCCGCCGATGTTCGCGCAGGACTGCACGTGGCCGTCACGCTGGCTGGACCGGACGACCGTGCTGTCTGACGTGCCGGCCGGCGGCATGGCGATCGGCGACTACTGGCCGGGCAGTTTTGGCCGGGAGTACCTGACGACCGTTCGCCTCACCGGCGGCAGCCTCGTGGTCAGCGTCTATGAACCCCCGGAGTACTTCACCACGGACGCCTGGGCTCTCAAGAGCACCAGCACGGGCGTCGCGGTTGCGGGCACATTGCTCGGAGCGACCGCGGGCGATCTGCGGAACCTCAACAAGGATCAGCTTCTGGTGGCCATGCAGGACGGAGCCGCGATCAAGATCGCGATCCTGACGCCGCCGTCGACAGCGGCTGGTACCAGTTGGACCAAGCTGGAGGGCACGCTGCCGGGCGTCGTGGGTTCCTATCTGGGCGTCGCCTGCGGCAACTTCTGGGGCGACGGCACCGACACGCTCGCGCTGGCCACCCAGTCCGGCGGACAGACGCACGTTGCGTTCTATCAGTACAGCGGCGGCAGCTTCTCGCTCCTGGTATCGGATGCGGCGGCGGACCTTCCGCTAATCCAGAACAACGGCCTGGCCGCCGCGGACTTCGAGAAGGATGGATTCGACGCGCTGACGCTCATCACGTCGACCGGCGACTTTGAGGTCCGGGTGGCACCGGCCCGGCCCGGCGACACGTACAACCCGGGTCCGGAATACGACGGCTTCTCGTATGCCGGACAGCCTCTGCCAGGCAACGGGAGGACCGCCAGTCTGGTCGCGATGACCGGCAGCTTCTCAGCGACGGCGAGCAGCCGCTTGGCTTTTGGGGCAGGTCGTGTGTTCGGCTACATCGAAACGGATTTGAATAGCCGGTACGCGATCGCCGGCGGGGCCGACGCCCAGATTGCGTTCGCCAGCCGCAGCCCGCGAAAGGACGAGCGGCTGCCCTACGGCTGGCCGGCTCTGGGCGAGACCGTCACCTACACGATCAACCTGAACAACAACGGCTCCACCGTCATTTCAGGCAACCAAGTGCGACTGAAAGTGTGGGTGAACCGGCCCAATCGAAACGCGGATACGGACCCGGTCAGCGCCGACGCGCCGGACTACAACATGCTCATTTCGGATTCGCTGCCGACCTACAACGCCTCCAGTCCGACGTACGTGCAGCGAGCCGTGACGCTGAGCTGGCCCTACAGCCTGGTGCCGGCCGGCGCGGGCGCGACGTGGTCGCGGCTGAACGTACACGACGTGGGCGAGCGATGGGTGATCGCGGTGATTGAGTACGCCGGCGATGCAAATCGGCGGAACAACCGCTACGAAATGGCCCTGCACGGGCTGACGTTCCATCCGATCTTCCGAACGCAATCGTCGCTGGCCGACCGGCAACCGACCGTCCAGGGCGACCCGCCCAGCAAAGAGTATCTGTCGCGCAAGCTGGCTGACACGGTGCAGTGCATGTGGGAGCGATCCAAGACCCAGGCATGGGAACCGGTGCTCCAGCGGCTGTGGTTCGACAGCTACGAGATCGGCTGGCCGCACGATCAGCCGGACCCCGGCGCCGCCTGGCAGATCGTCCAGGCGAAATACGAGGGCTGGCGAGAGTTGGACGGCTGGTGGGGCGTGTACCAGGGATGGGAGCGCTTCAACTGGGGCGACGGCGGGGCCGAGCTGCACGAAACCGGGCACCTGTTCCACCCCGTCGGAGATCTGTACCAGTACACGGTGTGGCCCACGTTCACGGGTGCCGCAAGCATGGCGGACGGTTCACCCGTGCAGATCGCGACGTGGATGTGGCCGGTGGACAGCTACGGATCCGGACACACACGCATCACGTGGCCGGCCTGCGAGATGATGCGGCGGCACCTGGTCGGCTCGCGAAACAACCACATCGAGCAGTGGTGGACGCTGATCTCTGACCGGACCTTCGTACGCGTGCTGGACCGCAACGGCGATCCGGTGCCGAACGCCCAAGTTACGCTGTGGGAAAACGGCTCGGGCACGCCTGTCGGCAGCGGCGTCACGCAGGCCGACGGACGGTGGGAGACCACGTCCCTGTGGGGCTCGCCCACGACGGACGCGTTCGGCCGAAAGCACTACAACAACGCCTGCGCCGGCACGGCCATCTACACCGTGAAGATCGGCGAAGACTACGTGGATGCCGAAGTCATGGGCACGGAAACCACCGGCGCCCACAGCCAATACACACGAATGGGCCATTCGCTCACCGACCAGGCCGAATGGACCTGGGATTTCCACACGCATTACCTCCCCGCGGCGGCCGCGCCGGACTTTGCCGTAACGGCCGCCGTGCAGGGCCGAACCGCGAAGCTGGGCATCGAGGGATCGGCCGGCGGCACGTACCGGCTTTATCGTCGCTGGGAACCGGCACACATCCGCACGTACCTCGGCGAGTACACCGCCGCCGGCACAACCCTGACCCTGACCGAAGACCTGGGTGAAGCGGATTCGTACGGATCGAATCGGTTCCGCGCCCGCTATGACGTGACTCGAGTGAACGGCGATTCGGAGTCGCTGCCGCGCACCGTACAGATATCCGGGCTGGGCAGCGTCCGCGGAATTGCGCCGGCCGTCGACGGCAAACTGCTTGTCGCGGCCAACACGGGGATCGCCAACCCGTTCTGCCAGTTATTCGACGGCACCACGCCGTATCGTGACCTGTTCTATCACTTCCGGTTCGGGCACACGGCCAACCGAGTGGTGGCCTCGCAAGTCACGCCGGGGCAGTACTACGTGACGCTTTCCTTCTCGGACATGACGCCGGAGTATCTGTTCGACCTCGTGACGCCGCCGACGGGCTCGACCACGGCCTACGACGTGCGCAACGAAATCTCCGGCGGATGGATCGCCGAGTACAGCGCGTCCTCGCCTTACACGGTACGCTTCAACACGGCAGACGAAGCGCAGCGGTTCCAGCCGGGTGACCAGATCAACGGGTCGGCGGGTTCGGCCCGCGTCTTGTCCGTCGCGGGCGACACGCTCGCCGTGGACGCCCTGGCGTTCAGCGGCTCCGAACACGGCTACAACGGAACGCGGCTGGCGGGTACGCCGGGCAGCAACGCCGCCCTGCGGGAACTCCAATCACCTCGCGGGCTGGACACCCTGCGCGTGGGCGATGCGGAATACGTCGCAATCGCGGACACCGGCAACCGGCGCGTCGCGATCTGGACCGACCGCACGGCCTACGTCACGCACTGGCAGACGGCGGACACGGCCGCCCGGCCCGCCGCGATCGCCGCGAACCCGACACAGCCGAACGCGTTCTACATGCTCGACCGGCGAACGAACGGCGTAAGCTGGCTCTATCTGTTCCACTTCGACGGCAGCTCGTTGAGCGTCGAGCCGGGCTACCCGGTCGTCGTCACCGTCTCGGACTATACCAACAACGTGACGGAGCTGGGTCTGGCCGCGGCCATGGACCCCGCCACGTGCGCCCCGGCCCTGCTCGTAACGGATGCAAAGAACAACCGCGTGGTGGAATTGACGCGGTTCGGCACGGCGTGGCAGACGAGCAGCGCGTACACGCAGGCCACCGGCGTGTTCGCGGGCAACGCGGCGCTGTCCCGGCCGTCCGACGTGGCGTACGTCGCCGAAGGCCGCTCGCTCAAACGCTACGTCGTGGACGGCTCCAATCGGGTGGCCCTGGTCAGCACCGCTCCGCTGGCCAATCCGGACTGCAACGGCAACGGCGTGGCCGACGCCGCCGACATCACGCAGGGAACGAGTCTCGACTGCAACGCGAACGGCACGCCCGACGAGTGCGAAGTGGCCGTCTATCCGGAGGCCCGTGACTGCAACGGCAACGGCATCCCGGACGATTGCGACATCGACGCCGGACTCGAGACCGACTGCAACACGAACGACATCCCGGATGAATGCGAACTGGCCGCCGGCCAGGCGGCGGACTGCAACAACAACGCCATTCCCGACGAATGCGACCTCGCCTCAGGGGCCGGGCAGGACTGCAACGCGAATGCCATCCTGGATGAATGCGAGCTGGTTACGCAGGCCGGCCTGCTGGCCCACTACTTCCCCACGCGCTACCTGACCGGCACGCCGGTGGAGCAGGTGGATGCAACGGTTGACTTCGATTGGGGCACCGGCTCGCCTGTCCCGGGCATCGGCGTGGATCAGTTCAGCGTGCGATGGTCGGGCACGGTGCGAACGCCGAGCGCGGCGGGAACGTACACCTTCTCCACACTCACGGACGACGGGATCCGGCTCTGGGTGAACGACACACTGATCATCGACCAGTGGATCGACCAGGGCCCGACCGAATGGTCCGGGACAATCGCGCTGGCCGCCGACACCGAGTACCCGATCGTGATGGAATACTACGAGAACGGAGGAGGTGCCGTGGCCCGGCTCTACTGGCAGCCGCCGGCCCAGGCCCGAACGATCATCCCGGCGGAGGCCCTGCACCACGAGGGCGATAACGACTGCAACGTCAACGGCGTGCCGGACGAGTGCGACTTGGCCGGCGGCTTCAGCGAGGACGAAAACGACAACGGCCTGCCGGACGAATGCGAGGCGGACTGCAACGGAAACGGCGTACCCGACCCGCAGGACATCGCCCAGGGAACCAGCGAAGACTGCAACGACAACCGGATCCCCGATGAATGCGAACTGGCCGGCGGCGTGGTGACGGTGGCCTCCTTCCTTCTGGACGCCGACCCCGGCTGGACCACAGAGGGACTCTGGGCGTTCGGCCAGCCCACCGGGCAGGGCGGAGGCGGGGCCGGCGGCGGCCGCCCGGACCCGACCGGCGGCTACACGGGCAGCTTCGTGTACGGCTACAACCTCAACGGCAACTACGAAGAGAACCTGCCCGAGCGGCACCTCACCAGCACCGCCATAGACTGCACGGGTGTAACAGACGTGACGCTTTCATTCTGGCGATACCTCGGCGTGGAGGCGCCGGACTTCGATCGGGCGTCCGTGTACGTCAGCCACAACGGGACAAGCTGGAGCCGGGTGTGGCAGAACGCGGACGAGGTGTCCGATTCAACCTGGGTGCCGCAGGAGATTGACATCTCCTCCGTCGCCGACAACCAGCCGACGGTCTACCTGCGCTGGACCATGGGCCCGACGGATGAATCCGTGGTCTTCTGCGGCTGGAACCTGGATGACATCATCGTGCGGGGCAACGCCTCCGGCGGCGGCGACGCCAACGGAAACGGCATCCTCGATGAGTGCGAACAGCCCGGCGATTGCGACTTCGACGGCGACGTGGACGAGGCTGACTATGTGGGCCTGTCCGACTGCCTCCTCGGCCCGCTCGGCGGCCTCGGCACCGGCTGCGAGTGCTACGACATCAACGCCGACGGCCACGTGGATCTCGCAGACTTTGCCGAGTTCCAGGCGGCGTACGGCGGAACGTAGCGTCATCGCGGCGTTTCGCGGGGCAAGGGAGTCGCATCCGGGAGCAGGACGCCGGTGCCATCGAAGCGACCGGCCGGGTCCGCAAGACCCGGCTTCTCCTCTGCATCCCCGGCGATGCAGAGTGGCTAAATGCAGATGGTGCGAGTCTGCACCTGGTTCCCGCCGGCACGCTTGGCCTGGTACATCAGCTTGTCGGCCGCGCTGGTGACGGATTCGAGCGTACACGTTCCGCCCGCGGGTCGCACGCTCAGGCAGCCGGCGCTCAAGGTGACCTGCGCGTGACGGTTCCCTCCCCCAATGCTCTCGGTGGCGATATCCTGCAGGAGCTTCTCCACCCGACGGATCGCGTCCCGCTCCTCACAGTCGTAATACAGCGCGACGAATTCGTCGCCCCCCACCCGGCCGACCAGCTCCTGGGCTCCGACGGAGTTGCGGAGATGGTCCGCAACGTGCTTCAGGGCCACGTCGCCCGTCTTGTGCCCGTGCTGGTCGTTGAGCGTCTTGAAGCGATCCACATCAAAGTAGACCACCGCAAAGTTGCTGCCATAGCGAACGGCCCGGTTCACCAGCTCGCCCGCCTGCTCCGTGAAACCGTCCCGGTTCAGCACGCCGGTAAGCGGGTCGCGAATGGCTCGCTCCTCCAACTCGCTCGCCTTCTGCACAAGCTGGTTCACGGTGGCACCCGCCCGGGCCGCCTGCTGAAGAAGCTGATGCACGGTGGTGACCAGGGCCTCCGTATTCTCAGCCGCCTCGCGAGCAGCCTGCTCCATCAGTCGTACCAGTTCGGCCTGGGGCGCTCGACCCTCCTCAAAGAACCGGTAGAGCTTCTCGAAAGCATCCTGCACACGCGTCAGGAACGTCGCGGCATCGACTCCCTTCGGCTGCGCGTGCTGTTCCAGAAACCGGCAGAGCCGGTCCGCGTCGTGCCGGTTCCATGCGTTCAGAATGTGCGGAAACAGCGACGCCACAACGTACGCCTCTGCAATGGCCGGCTCGTCCACAAACTGAGCCAGGCTCTCCCGATCGTGATGGAACGCAATGCAGTCCACCAGCGCCTCGGGCAGGTCCACCTTCTGGGCCAGCATCCGGCCCGCCTCCGCGTGGTCGATGCCGAACGTGTCACGCTGCTTCGTCAACTGCGCTTCCGCGTCAAGCGCCGGATCCTGGAGAATTACCAGCAGCCGTTCCTTGGCCGTCGAAAACAGCAGCGTCAGTGCCAGATCCTGGAACATCCCACCCACGAAAGCGTGATCCGCGAGCTTGGCGTCCGTCAGAGAAATGTACTCCTTGGCCGCGACGGCCTTGCACAACGAGGCCTCCCAGAACAACCGCGACTCGTCGGAACTCAGTCCCAACTCGTTATGCAGACCGGTGATGCAGTAACTGATGGCCAACGTTCGCACCGTGGACAACCCCAGCAGGTTCACTGCCCCCTTCACCGTGGTCACCTTGTTCCGTACGCCGAACCATGAGGAATTCGCCAACGAGAGAAGCTTCACGCTCAGCGAACTGTCCGCGCTGATGACTTTCGCATAGTCAGAGGGCTCCGCCTCCGGATCCCTGCCCAGTTCCACGAACTTGATGGCAACCGCAGCCGTCGTCGGCAGGTACGAGAGGGAATCGATCTTCCGGCGCAATTGCTGCCGAAGATCTTCGGCGGACACTTCGGGCATGCTGCTCAAACTTGTCATGATGGTCTGCACCCGTTCGGCAGGCTTCCCCGACGGCCGCCGCGCTCCCTTTCGCGCGACAAGCCTCTCCCGCCATCCCACCGGAGCAGAACGGCCACGCAGCGTTGTGCTCGCGAATCCCGCCCTGCCTGACGGAACCCCGACAAAGGCACCTGCGCACCCCGAATATCGACGGGTCAGAGACCCCACTCGAACTTGAACCCACACTTGAAAACCCGCGTGACTGACGCTTGTCTCGGCGGTGAATCGCAGCACCCGGAAGCGAGGATGGCGCGCCACCCACTCCCTGGACGCTATGGGCCGGCGTGCGGGAGGAAGCCCCCGACCGGCCTCAACCGGCGGGACAGCACCGCTCTGGGTTACGGAACGGGTGCGGATTGAGGCGGTCAAAAAGCAGCCCCGCTCCGCGACAACCTGAAATTTGTTGAGAATGTTAAGGGATGCCAGTGGAATACCAAGGCCACCTAGGGTATTCTTATATGATGGCATCCTTATACTGGGGGGTGTTCGCCCATCGGGAATCACCGATAGGACAGCATCTCATCCGCGACGACGCCAGCCGCGTGTCGAGGGATTGTTGCGTCAGACGCGTGGAACGCGAAGGCGGAATGGCGTTGTGATTCAGACGTTGGCAGCAGCACTTTGTGGGCTCGGCGCCACGGCGGTGGCGTGCGCCCAGAGTCTGCCCATCCGGGACAATCTGGTGATTCGCGAGACGGCGTCCTTGCCCGGCGGCCGGTTCCATGTTCCTGATGCTGACGCGGACGGTGCTGTCCGTATCCAGGGCAGCCATTTGGTCGTCGACTTCGGTGGGGCCGAACTCGTGGGTGCCGGTGAGGCGCAGCCTCCCGAAACGTTTGCGGGCATTGGCATTCGGGTGGAAGGCCGCGACATCACGCTCAGAAACGCCAAGGTTCGCGGATACAAGGTCGGTATCCATGCCCGCAACTGCACAGGCCTGGTGATCGAGGACGTCGACGTATCCGCGAATTCCCGCCAGAAGCTCGCTTCCACCCCATCGCGGGAGGACGGCAACGACTGGCTCTGGGCCCACCGGAACGCCGACGATGGCTGGATTGCGCAATACGGAGCCGGCCTCTGCGTCGAGGATTCCACCGCGGTCACGCTCCGCCGCGTCACCGCCCGCAACGGGCAAAACGGGATCCTGCTGATCCGCGTGACGGACAGCTCCGTCGTCGACTCCGACTGTTCATTCCTGTCCGGCTGGGGGCTCGCCCTCTGGCAGTGCAGCCGGAACCTCATCGCCCGCAACGCTTTCGACTTCTGCGTCCGCGGATACAGCGAAGGGCGATACAGCCGGGGGCAGAACTCCGCCGGGATCCTCATAGTCGAACAGTGCACGCAGAACGAGATTCTGGAGAACTCCGCGACGCACGGCGGCTGCGGGCTGCTGGCCCTCCCGGGCCCCGACACGCTCGCCCGCACCGACCGGACCGGACACAACGACAACCGCATCATCGGGAATGACTTCTCGTACTGTGCGGCTCACGGCATCGAGATGGCCTTCGGGTTCGACAACTGGATCGCGGACAACCGCCTCATCGACAACAGCATCGCCGGAATGTGGCTGGCCTATTGCCACGGTGCCCGCATCCTTGGCAACACCATCGAACACAACGGACGCTCCAAGCGGGGGCAGTCCTGGGGCGGCATCGCCCTGGAACACGGAAGCGACAACCGCATCTACGACAACGAGTTCCGGGAGAACAAGTGCGGCGTCTCGATCTGGACGGACGACGACGCCCATCTGGCCACGACGGCCTGGGCACGGGCTCACGACCGCACGTCGTCAGGCAACGTGATTGTCGGCAACCGCTTTGACCAGGACGAAACCGCGGTGCGCCTCCGGTATGCCATCAATACCGTGCTCGCCGAGTCCAAAACGTCCGGCGTCGGAGTGGAACTGGATGCCGACCCGTCCAGCGCCGTCTCGAAAGACGGGACGGCGTACGAACGGGAGCCTGTGACACCCGCAGCCCCGCAAGGTGAAAGCCGGCCCGTCGGGGCCCGTTCGGCATTGGCCGGCCGGCATCGAATCCTGCTGACCGAGTACGGCCCGTACGACTTCACCGGAACGGCCGTGCATCCGGCGGTCGTTTCGGGAGGCAGAGAAGCGGTTGTGCTGTTGCTTGCACCGCCGGCACCGTTCCGGCTGCACAAGGCCGAGGGCGCCATCGCCGCCACCCCCCTGGAGGGTGAGACGCCGGCCGCTCTGACGCTGGAGGCCAGGGAGCCGGGCATTGCGCCGTTCACACTCACCGTAGACATCAACGGGGAGAAGCACGACGTGCAGGGCACCCTGAACTACGCCGAATGGAAGGTCCGCCACTTTGCGTGGCACCCCGACGAGGATCCGCGAGAGGACCCCCAGAAGTGGCTCGCCCGAGCCGGTATGGAGCCGTACGTCGAGCTCCAGACCCCGCAGATCGACTTCCTTTGGGCGGACGGGGCGCCGGCCGACGGACTGCCGGCCGACCGGTTCGGAACGCTGGCCACCGCACGACTCAAGCTGCCGGCCGGACGATACAAGGTCTGGACGGTCTCGGACGACGGGATTCGGGTCTGGGTGGACGACAAGCTGGTCATCGATGACTGGACCTGGCATGTGCCGACGGAACACGCGGCGGAGGTGTCGGTCGAAGCCGGCCGGCACAACGTCCGCATCGAGCATTTTGAGATTGACGGGTACGCCCAGCTTCAGTTCCGGCTCGAGCCGGTTCCGTAGTGCGGGGATAGCGGATGGCCCGACGGACGATCACCGTCATCGGCAGCGTGAACATGGACCTCGTGGTGAGCGTCCGGCACCTGCCGCGAGTCGGGGAGACGGTGGGCGACGGGCAGTTCCGGGTGGTGCCCGGAGGAAAAGGAGCGAACCAGGCGGTAGCCGCCGCGGCCTTGGGGGCCTCGGTTCGTATGGTGGGATGCGTGGGCGAGGACGCATACGGCCGCCTCGCCCGCGAGAATCTGGCCGCACGAGGCGTCAACGTGCGGAGCGTCCGGACGGTGCGGGAGCCGACCGGCATCGCCCTCATCCTGGTGGATGAGCACGGGCGGAATCTCATCGCCGTCGCCCCGGGGGCGAACCAGCGGGTCGCGACCCGCCGGCGGTGCGACATCGCCCTGACGCAGTTGGAAACGCCGTACCACCGGCCGCCGGCACGGTTCGTGATTCTGAACCCGGCGCCCGCCCGGCCGGTGTCGCTGAGAGGAGTGGACGTGGTGATCCCCAACGAGGTGGAAGCCGAGCAGCTCACCGGCCAGCGCGACCCGGCGAAAGCCGCCCGCGTCCTGCGCCGGCGAGGGGCTCGCCGGGTGATCATCACGCTGGGTGAACGGGGAGTGTTTGACGGAGGTGCCTGTCGTCCGGCGTTTCGCGTTCGGGCGGTGGACACGGTCGGGGCGGGCGACGCCTTTGTCGGCGCGTTCGCCGCGGCCGTCGCGGAGGGGCACTCGGACCCGGTACGTTTTGCCCAGGCGGCGGCCGCCCTGGCCTGCACGCGCCCGGGCGCCCAGAACGTGCCGTCCCGAAAGGATGTGGAAGGGTTGTTGTCATGAATGAGAAGGATAAGCGTCTGGCCGAGTTCTGCAGGAAGCACGGGTATGACGGCGTACTGATTCGCCGCCGCTCCAACATTGCCTGGGCCGCGGACGGCGCAGACGTGCATTGTGACCGGGGCACACCGCTCGGCGTCGCCTCCCTGCTCTGGACACCGCAGCGAAAGAGCGTCCTCACCACCAACATTGAAGACGCCCGGCTCGCCGCCGAGGAGTTCAACGGGGAATGGGAAATCAACGCCGAACCCTGGTGGACCGCCAACGGCCGCCCCAAGGGCAACTTCGCAACGGATTACCCCGACGACACCATCGCCGAGCTGCGTTTCTCCCTGACCCCGCGTGAGTTGGAGCAGGCAAAAGCTCTCGGACACGACGCCGCCGACATCATGAGCCGCGCAATGCGGGAAATCTGCCCCGGCCAGACCGAGAGGGACGTGGCCGCGGACATGACGGCGGGGTTCCGCCGTCGCGACATCTTCTGCCCCGTGCTGCTGGTCGCGGCGGACGAGCGCATCGCGCTCTATCGACACCCCATTCCCACCTCCAAGCGAATCGAGAAGGCGGCGCTCGTCGTCCTGTGCGCCCAGCGTCGCGGCCTGATCGTCTGCATCAGCCGCATGGTTCACTTCGGCCCGCTGCCGGCCGATCTGCGCCGCCGCCAAGACGCCGTCTGCCGTGTGGACGAGGCACTGCAGGAAGCGACCCGGCCGGGAGTCCGCTGGTGCGACGCCCTCGCCGCCGGAATCCGGGCATACGAGGAAGCCGGCTTTGCGGACGAATGGAAGAAACACCACCAGGGCGGGCCCTTGGGCTACGAGACGCGTGACTTCCTGGTCACACCGGCGGAGACCCGCGTCATCCTGCCCAACCAGCTCATCGGCTGGAACCCGACCATCACCGGCACCAAGTCGGAGGACACCACGCTCTCCAGCGGAGAGAACCTGACCGTGATGCCCAACTGGCCTCTGTGCGGCACCCGACCGGACATCCTCTGCCGCTGATCGCATTGACACGCAGGCAGCGCAGCCATGACCTGCGTTCAACCCTGCCACCGGGCGCCTTGGCCCGGGCGGGGTTGGGCGGGGCGGGGTTTCGTCGTGCTTCGGGCGTGCGTGCTGTGTCATGGCGGTCGAGGACCTCCTCTATGTGAGAAACATGGCGGGTGGGCGGTTGGGGGAAAGGGAGGAAGAGGCACCCGCCACGGCGGGCAGGCTCCGGCACGTGGGGATCTCGGAGCGGGCGGGGCAGGCTTCGGGGAGGACGCCGGCGGGGGCCGGCGGGGTTGCATGAGGTCTTGCGGCAGGGCATGGCGCCCGGGCGGTGGCTCGTCATCCATGCCGCGCGGAAACCACGCATCACATCTGCATGTTGTAACCACGCGTTCGCTTGCTGGGCCGCGGTGCATGAACCCCCATGATTATGCCTCAGTATGCGGCGGAAAACGGGTTGCCCAGTTTGCCTGGGTGGCCGGTCTTGCCCGAAATTTCGGGGCTAAAAGGTGAAATGTCGGGGGTTGGAGGGCAGATGC